>JAGWZB010000180.1 GCA_018969045.1 Planctomycetota bacterium
TTACCGCGAATTTCCGCATTCACAGCCGGGAACCGCTTAAGGGCCTCGCAAGCAGCCTTGGCAAAGAAAGACATGAAACCGAGTTTGGTACCGTGCTTCTCCAAGAATGCGTCTTTGTACTTATTTCGAAGCTGCATGACTGGTTGCATATCGACTTCATTAAAAGTCGTCAGCAAGGCGGCTTCATGCTGCGCCTTGACCAATCGGGTTGCGATGGTCCGGCGGATCATGCTCATGGGCTTGACCTCTTCGCTTCGATTCGACGAACCTTGTTGCAAAGCCGTCGACGAAGGTGCCGGGCTGATCGTCGTGGTACGCGTGGGAACTAAAACAGGCGAAGTGGCATTTGGGGTTGGGCCCCCAGGAGCAGTTGCGCTGCGAGCCGAGATTGCATTGGCAACATCCTCTTTGAGAACCCTGCCTCCTGGGCCTGTGCCTGAAACCGATTCGGGAACCAGCTTGTTGTCTTCGGCAAGCCTGCGTGCTGCGGGCATCACACGCACGTCCGAGGTGGTTGGAACCCCTGCTGTCGTAGACGGTGTGCTGGTTGGCGCCAGACTGGGTGTGGCCCCAGAAGCGGAGGCTGGCTTGGGTGCGGGCTGGAATTCCGCGATGGCTTCACCCACGGTTGCGAATTGATCATTGGGCTTGAGAATTTTTACAAGGATGCCATCGACCGGGGCGGAGATCTGAACCGAGGCTTTTTCGGTTTCCAGATCGACCAGATCGGTCCCCGCTGCGACCCACTCCCCCTCTTTCTTGAGCCATTGACTGATTTGAACTTCGGAGATGCTTTCACCGACGGCGGGGACAACGATGGGTGTCATAAGAATTCAGACAGTTTGAGAATGATTGTTTCGAGTTGCCCTTAAGCGGACTCAACTTCCCAAAATCATAGCCTAAAGGAAACTTTGCTCCAACTCGAACTGCAAGCAAGCTAGAGCGACAAGCTATTAGAGTGCCATTCTGCAATTAATTTTTAAAAAAGCTCAACTTTCCCCTCAAGTGGCCTTTTTGGAACCCACCGCGACGTTACACTAGGGAAATTGGCCTGGAATCGAAGGATTCGGTTTTTGGGCCAAGGTTTTTCACTACTTTGAGGGCATTGAGGGGCTTGCTTTGATTTTCTGTGATCGGTTTCCTCAACCAAAGAAGTGTTTCTACCGGTTTTTCTTTCCGAAAGCGGAGGATTTTCAATGATGTCATCGATTCATCGGATCGCCGGCCGGACGAAACCTGTTTACGCAACTCTATTCTTCGCTAGGCGTAAGGCTTGAGAGCAGCCCTGGCGATCAGGAACCTTGGGCTCCTTTTTGGTCGTCTTGGTTTATCTCCCCTGAGTGCGTTGAAATTCAGGGTTTGAGCCCTATTATCCTTGATTTTCGATTGTTTGACTCCCTTAATCGATAGAACATTCCAAGTTATGGCGACATCATCGAAGCGACGATTGCAAACTTCTGAAACGCGCGTCTTTGGTTCTGGTCGAAGCCAGTTTCCGATTCCGAATTTGACGGTGCTGCAAACAGCCTCTTACGAAGCGTTTTTGCAGGAAGACTTAGCCCCTGACAAGCGAAAAAACCAGGGGCTCGAAAGTGTGCTTCGCGAAGTCTTCCCGATTTCCAGTTACGACAACACCGCGAGCTTGGAATATTTGCGGTATGAATTGGGCAAGCCCAGATACACCCCCGAGGAATGCCGTCAGTTGCGGCTCACGTACGGCAAGCCCTTGAAGGTTTGGTTGCGGCTAAATCGCCAGCAACCCCTCGAAGAAGAGGTGTTTTTGGGCGATATCCCAATCATGCTCGGAGGTGGCGAGTTCATCATCAACGGTGCTGAGCGGGTGGTCGTCAGCCAATTGCACCGCTCACCAGGCGTCGATTTCGTCGAGGAGTCCGAAGGAACTTCGGACCGCAAGCTACCTTCGGCTCGCGTCATCCCCGAACGAGGCAGTTGGATCGAGATCAATGTTACCAAGAAGGATTCGTTGCAAGTCCGCATCGACCAGTCGGGTAAGTTCTCGGTCATCACCCTGCTGCGGGCTATGTCGCCTAAGTTGAGTACTGATACCGATCTTTTGAACGCGTTTTACGAGGTCAAGACCGAGAAAATCAGCGACGGCCGTTCGCTTCCTAAGGTGGAAAACAAGATCGCTTGCGATGATGTCGTGTTCCCTTCGGACCACGAGCGAGCCGGTGAAATCATCGTCGAGGCCGGGCACAAGATTTCCAAAGCCATCGGAGATATCATCTGTACCTGCGGAGTTAAGTCCGTCGAGGTCATGGATATGCCCAAGGTCCCGTATTTGCTGAACTCGATGGCCGAGGATAATACAGCCAGCCACGAAGAAGCATTGCTTCGGATTTATCAGCGTTTGCGACCAGGCAATCCGCCTGCCTTGGAAAAAGCCAAACAGCTATTCCACGAAAAATTCTTTGACATCAATCGCTATCGACTCGGTAGGGTTGGTCGCTTCCGTGTCAACCGGAAACTTGGACTCTCGGTGCCTGAAGACGAGATGGCTCTGCGTCCTGAAGACTTGATCGCCTCGATCAAATACCTGATCGATCTTTTTGATCCCGATAGCACTGCCCGCTTCGATGATATCGACCACTTGGGAAATCGTCGTTTGCGTACGATCGATGAGCTTGCATGCGAAGAGTTGCGAAAGGGCTTTTTGAAGCTTCGACGAACCGTTCAAGAGCGGATGAGTCTCAAGGAAGTCCAAGACATGACTCCTCGCTCGCTGGTCAATCAAAAGAGCATCTCGGCTGCGATCGAGTATTTCTTTGGAAGAGGCGAACTGTCTCAAGTCGTCGACCAGACCAATCCGCTCTCGCAACTGACCCACGAGCGAAGGCTATCGGCGCTGGGCCCTGGTGGATTGAATCGTAAACGAGCAGGCTTCGAAGTCCGCGACGTTCATATTTCTCACTACGGACGCATTTGCCCGATTGAAACCCCTGAAGGAACCAACATCGGTTTGATCAGTTCGTTGTCGATCTATGCAGGGGTCGATGAGTACGGGTTTTTGATCACTCCTTACCGTAAAGTTGCTGAGGGGCGAGTCACCGACGATGTGGTATGGCTCAGGGCCGACGAGGAGTCGGATGCATACATCGCCCCTGCGGACTTGGCTGTGAAGGAATCGGTGCTTGTTCCTGGCCCCGGTTTGATCGCTCGTCACCGCAGCGACTTTGAAATTGTGGCGCCCGAATCGGTTCAGTACATGGATATTTCTCCGTGCCAAATGGTCGGAGTTTCCGCTGGTCTGATTCCATTCTTGGAGCACGACGATGCGAACCGCGCGTTGATGGGTTCGAACATGCAACGTCAAGCAGTCCCGCTGCTGGTGGCAGAACCGCCGATCGTCGGAACCGGGCTTGAGAAAGAAGTTGCCAAGAATTCTTCGATGGTCGTGCGTGCACGACGTGCTGGGAAAGTCACTTTTGTCGATGCAACGCGCATTGAAATCGGGCCGGATATTTACCATCTGAAGAAGTATCAAGGTCTCAATGAGAGGACTTGCCTGAACCAACGGCCGATCATTCAAATCGGCGACAAGGTGGAAAAGGGTCAGATCATCGCCGATGGTGCTTCGACACACCTGGGCGAATTGGCCCTGGGACGCAATGTTTTGGTCGGATTCATGTCCTTCGATGGATACAACTACGAAGACGCGATCATCATCAGCGAGGAACTGGTCAAGCAGGACGTCTATACCTCGATTCACATCGAAGAATTCGATGTGGAAATCCGCGAGACCAAGCTTGGTCGCGAGGAATTCACACGAGACATTCCAAACGTCAGCGATAAAGCCCTGAGAAATCTCGACGAGACCGGTATCGTTCAAGTTGGAACCTATGTTCGCCCTGGTGATATTCTGGTGGGCAAGGTATCTCCAAAGAGCAAGACGGAATTAACGCCGGAAGAGAAACTCCTGCACGCGATCTTTGGTCGAGCCGGGGAGGACGTCAAGAATGACTCCCTGGAAGTCAGCTCTGGAGTTGAAGGGATCGTCATCGACACCCAGAAATTCTCTCGCCGTATGAGCCTCACGGAAGAAGAACGAAAGAACTTTGAACGAGAACTCAAGCAAGTCGAGACCGAAGGCAACAAGGAGATCTCCAATGCGTTTGTCGCATTCGCAGAGGAGATCGAGAAGTCCATCGGTGGGAAACTGACCGACGAAGACGGGACTCCTCTGACCGGTGGCCAGGATCCGAAGTACATCGCAGAAAAAGCGCAAACATTCAATCTATCGCGCTTGCTCAATCGACTTGACGCTGGATTGCACGCTGAGGTCAAGAAGGTTCACAAGAATCTCTGGCCCGCAGTCGAAGAGGCCTTGGACCTGCGAGACCGTCAACTCAACAGCATGAAGCGAGGCGATGAGCTTCGAAGTGGCGTTTTGCAGATGGTTAAAGTTTACATCGCGACCAAACGAGTCATCAGCATTGGCGACAAGATGGCCGGGCGACACGGAAACAAAGGGGTCATTTCGAAGATCCTTCCGGTCGAAGATATGCCGTTTTTACCAGATGGTACCCCGATTCAAATCATGCTCAATCCGCTTGGGGTTCCTAGCCGGATGAACGTAGGTCAAATCCTCGAGACCCACTTGGGATGGGCCGGTGCTGTGTCTGGCTTCCAAGCCATTACGCCGGTGTTTGATGGGGCCTCCGAAGAGATCATCAACGATGCGTTGGAAACAGCAGGCTTGCCACGGCATGGCAAAATCCGGCTTTTCGACGGTCGAACCGGTGAACAGATGGAACAAGAGACCACCGTTGGCTACATATACATGCTCAAACTGCACCACTTGGTCGATGACAAGGTCCATGCTCGAAGCACAGGCCCCTATTCGTTGATCACGCAGCAACCCCTTGGTGGCAAAGCTCGATTCGGTGGACAACGCTTCGGGGAGATGGAAGTTTGGGCGCTGGAAGCCTACGGTGCCGCTTACATCCTTCAGGAACTCCTGACTGTCAAGAGCGATGACGTCGAAGGTCGGACCAAGATTTACGAGTCGATGGTCAAGGGAGAAAACACGCTGGAGTCCGGGACACCAGCAAGTTTCGACGTTTTGACCAATGAAATTCGAGGCTTGGCCCTCAACATGCGACTCGAGAAGCGTCGGTTGTAACCACCCATCGACGATCTTTTCTGCCCCAATTCCAAATACTGAACCACTTACAATATCGATCCCTGGAGCACTCGTACCATGAGTACTGTTTCCGAAGCCACCTACGATCGCGTGAACGACTACACCTCGGTCAAGATTTCGCTCGCTCGTCCTCAGGACATCCGTTCCTGGTCCTTTGGTGAAGTCAAGAAGCCCGAGACCATCAACTACCGAACGTATCGCCCCGAGAAAGACGGGCTGTTCTGCGAACGGATTTTTGGCCCTGAAAAAGACTGGGAATGCGCCTGCGGAAAATACCGTGGGATGAAGTACAAGGGGATGATTTGCGATCGTTGCGGAGTGAAAGTCACCCACTCGCGTGTACGTCGCAAACGGATGGGACACATTGAGTTGGCCGCCCCAGTGGCTCACATCTGGTTCTTTAAAGCGATGCCAAGTCGACTTGGCAATTTGCTCGAAATGAAAACCACAAGCCTTGAGAAAGTGATCTACTTCCAGGACTACGTGGTGGTCAATCCAGGCAACACCGAATTAGAAGCCCAACAATTGCTGACCGAAGACGAGTATCGGGCAGCCAGAAGCCAGTACGGAGACGGATTCGAAGCCGACATGGGCGCCGAAGCGGTTCGCAAGTTGCTTCAAAATCTCGACCTTGTGAAGCTATCAGAAGAACTGCGCACCGAGCTTCATGAAACCTCCAGCAAGCAGCGCAAGAAGGAGTTGATCAATCGCTTGAAACTGGTCGAGTCGATCCGAGATAGCGAAAATCGTCCCGAATGGATGATCCTCGATGTGATCCCTGTGATCCCACCAGACCTAAGACCACTGGTTCTTCTCGATAGCGGAAACTTCGCTACTTCGGACCTCAATGATCTTTATCGCCGGATCATCAATCGCAACAACCGTTTGAGGAAACTTGTCGATTTGAATGCCCCGGAAGTCATCATCCGCAACGAAAAGCGGATGTTGCAGCAGTCCGTCGACGCATTGTTCGATAACGGTCGATGCAAGCGGCCGGTACTCGGTAGCAGCAATCGACCTCTGAAGTCGTTGACCGACATGATCAAAGGCAAGCAAGGTCGATTCCGAGAAAACCTGCTGGGTAAACGAGTTGACTACTCGGCCCGTTCTGTGATCGTGGTCGGACCGAGGCTGCGTTTGCATCAGTGCGGCTTGCCCAAGAAGATCGCCTTGGAACTCTACCAACCGTTCATCATTCGCAAGCTGAAGGATCTTGGACATGCCGATACGATCAAATCGGCCAAGAAGATGCTCGAGCGAAAGGATGACGAAGTTTGGGATATCCTTGAGCAAGTGATCCGAAACCATCCGGTCCTGCTTAACCGAGCCCCCACCTTGCACCGGATGGGTATCCAAGCCTTCGAACCTACCTTGGTCGAAGGCAATGCGATCCATTTGCACCCACTGGTTTGCAAAGGCTTCAACGCCGACTTTGACGGCGACCAAATGGCCGTGCACTTGCCCCTTTCGATCGAAGCCCAAGTGGAAGCTCATACGCTCATGATGAGTACCCACAACATTTTTGCTCCGAGCAACGGCAAGCCGATCATGAGTCCATCCCAAGATACGGTGATGGGTTGCAACTACATCACGATCATGCTTGCCGATCAACCTGGCGAAGGGATGACTTTCTCCAATCCGATGGAGGCCGATTATGCCTACAGTGTCGGTAAGATTGCGTTGCATGCAAAGATCAAAGTTCGGCTCCCCAAGGGAAGGAAACTCAAGAATGATGAGCCGAGTTCACCGGGCGGTCGGATTGTAGAGACCACCTACGGTCGGATTCTGTTTAACTCGATCCTGCCCCAAGGAATGGATTTCTACAACCAATCGCTTCGTTCAAGCGACTTGGCCATGGTGATCAGCGACTGCTATCAATTGCTAGGTCGCCGAGCGACCATCAAACTGCTCGATGATATGAACCAACTAGGTTTCCGCGAGTCAACTCACAGCGGCTTGTCCTTCGGTGCCGACGATCTGGTGACACCTGAGACCAAGGCTCGACATATCACCGATGCGGACAAGAAAGTGATGACGTTCCAGAAGAACTACCTCAAGGGTGTGATGACCGCTCAAGAACGCTACAACCAAGTTCTTGACGCATGGACAGCCGCCCGCGAAGCGATCACCAAAGACATGCTCGCTGCGATGGAGACCGACCAACACCGAGGTAACTGGTACGTCAACCCGGTGTTCTTGATGGCTTCCTCGGGTGCACGGGGCGGTATCGAGCAAATTCGCCAGCTCGCAGGGATGCGGGGATTGATGGCCAAGCCAACCGGTGAAATTATCGAGACCCCGATTAAGTCCAATTTCCGAGAAGGACTCTCGGTGTTGGAATACTTTAGCTCGACCCACGGCGCACGTAAGGGTCTTGCTGATACCGCATTGAAGACGGCGGATTCGGGTTACCTGACTCGTAAACTTGCCGACGTCGCTCAAAACGTTGTGATCACTCTTAATGACTGCGGTACGACCAAGGGAATTACCAAGGGTGTGATTTATCGGGGTGAGAAAGTGGAAGTTCGATTGACAGAGTCCATCACTGGACGAGTCAGTCGACAAAACATTGTCAATCTGATCACTTCGGAAACGATTGTCGAAGAAAGCCAGATGATCTCCCGAGAAGTTGCTCGCAAGATCGAAGAGATGGGGTTGGAGAAGATCCAAGTTCGCTCACCGATGACTTGCGATGCTCCTTTAGGTGTTTGCCGAGCCTGCTACGGAATGGACATGAGCACCGGGTCCATGGTCGAAGAAGGCATGGCCGTGGGTATCATCGCTGCTCAGAGTATCGGTGAGCCAGGTACCCAGTTGACCATGCGTACCTTCCACATCGGTGGTGCAGCAGGTACGACCGTGGAAGAAAGCGATATCAAGTCCAAGAAGGGCGGTGTCGTTAAGTACATCAAGATGCGTTATGTTCGTAACGACAACGGAGAAGACGTTGTTCTGACGCGAAATTGCGAACTCGCAGTGGTCGATGCACGAGGTCGAGAACTGGAACGCTACGAGATTCCCGTAGGGGCCAGACTCCTGGTTCAAGAGGAACAAGAGATTCCCAAGGGCCAAGTCCTGTGTGAATGGAACCCACACAAGATTCCAATTCTTGCAACCGTCGGAGGGAAAGTCAGTTTCGTTGACATCTCCGAAGGCGAGACCATGAAGATCGAGAAAGATCCCAGTGGGAACATCCGTCGAAGTATCATGGACTCCCGAGGAAAGTTCCATCCTCAAATCGTGCTCGAAGACGCCGACGGTAAGGCCGTTGACGTTCACTACTTGCCTGACAAGGCGGTGATCAATGTCACCGAGGGCAAGAAGGTCAACGCTGGTACAGAACTGGCAGAAATGCCTCGTGAAGCGACCGGTGTGAAAGACATCACCGGTGGTCTGCCTCGAGTCACCGAAATCTTCGAAGCCAGAAAGCCCAAGGATCCTGCTGTCGTTGCCGAAATCGATGGTACCGTGGAGATTTCCAAGGACCGCAAACGCGGTAAACGCTCCATCTTGGTCAAGAGCGATAGCGGTGAAGAAATCGAGCACTTAGTGCCACCTGGCAAACGATTCCTTGTCCATTCAGGGGATATCGTCAAAGCCGGTCAAGCATTGGTCGAAGGCCCATTGGTACCTCACGATATCCTTCGCGTAAGCGGTGAAGAAGCCGTCCAGCAGTACCTCTTGCACGAGATCCAACAGGTCTACCGATCCCAACGGGTTGAAATCAACGACAAACACGTTGAAATCATCATCGCTCGAATGCTGCGAAAGGTCAAAATCACCAATCCTGGAGACACCAGTCTCTTGGCCGGTTTGGTCATGGATCGATTCGACTTCAAGAAACATAACGATCATATCGCCAAGTGCATGAAGGTCACCGATCCGGGCGATACCCAGTTTGCCCTGGGAGCTATCGTCACGAAAGAAGAATTCGATACGGCCAATGCTCAAAGCGAAGGACTTGGTGGCAAGGGAGCCAAGGGCAAGAAGCCCAAACCAGCCCATGCCGAAGTTCAGTTGCTTGGAATCACCAAGGCTGCGGTGCAAAGCAATAGCTTTATCTCAGCAGCGAGCTTCCAAGAGACCACCAAGGTGCTAACCGAAGCTGCCTTGGCTGGTAAAGTGGACCGGCTCGTGGGACTCAAGGAAAACGTAATCCTAGGCCACCTGATTCCTGCCGGAACTGGCTTTAGGATCTTCCAAGAGTCCGAGGTCTCCTATCGCAAAGAGGCCCTGGAAGACTTGGTCAATCGCGGTGCGGCAGTCGCTGAACAACAGAACTATCCGCTGCTAAACCAAGCTCCTAAGTCCGCTTCGCCCCTGACAGACAGCCCCGTCGAGCCAGTTGCCTCGACCGATGCGCCCGCTGAATCGGTCGAACCTGTCGAACCT
>JAGWZB010000181.1 GCA_018969045.1 Planctomycetota bacterium
CCATCGTGCACGTAGCTAACTTTGCCATCAGTCTGCACCGTCAAAGTTCCACTTGTCGGTTGATTCTCAATCACGATGCTTGCCAAATCCAACCCATCGTCAAGATCGAAATCGTTGGCTGCCAAATCGACAATGGCAGCGATATTCGATGGGATCGATGCGTTGTCGTTGACCGCCACCGGAGGATCGTTCACCGGGGTAATCGAGATCGATACGGTTGCCAAGTTAGAGGCTTTTCCTGATACATCGCTGACGCGATAGGTAAAGCTATCGGCTGTCGACTCGGATCCATCATGAGTGTATTCAATGACCCCTCCAACCCCAAGAACCGCAGTACCATGAGTCGGCGTATTGACGATCACCACCGTCGAGGCGTCGATGGCATTGTCCGAATCGGAATCGTTGGCAAGCACAGGGATATTCACGACACCCCCCTCTTGCACGTTGGCTTGATCATCGACCGCCATAGGCCCATCGTTGACCGGAGTGATGGTGATGTCGACACGGGTTTCCTGCGACACCAATCCGTTGTTGCCTCGAACGGTGTAAATCAGAAAATCACTTGTCGTTTCGCTACCGCTGTGAGTGTATCGAATCGCTCCGCTATTTAAAACAACTGCAGTCCCGCGCGTCGGTGCTGTTACAATCGCAACGCTCGTGGGATCCAACCCATCGAACGCAATCGTATCGTTGGCCAAAACATTGATATCGACCGCTTGCCCTTCAACAACCGTCGCGTTGTCGGGTTGTGCCACCGGTGGATTATTGACCGGGGTAATCGTGACGTTTACTGTACCAGGCAAAGACACATTGCCGTTGGAATCAGTCACGGTGTAATCAAACGTATCAGAGGTCGTATTGCTACCATCATGCAAGTACTGAATCTGACCGTTGCCCAAAACGCTCAAGCTTCCGTGGGTCGCTTGCTTGGTAATAACCACACTCGCAAGGCTCAGCGTTCCGCTTGGGGCCGTGTCATTGGCTAGAGCATCGACCGTGGACTGGCCTCCGCGCTGGACCACCAGCGTATCGTCATTAGCAATCGGTTTACGCTGGATCGTAATCGACACTGTGGCCACATTGGAGACAGTGCCTTGGGCATCTGTGAAAGTGTAAGTAAAACTATCGCTGGTCGACGGCCCACCATTGTGAACATAATTGACAACCCCCGTTTGGCTATCGACCCCAACAGTTCCGTGAGCAGGTTGATTGACGATAACCACCGAAGTCACATCGATGTTGCCTTCGATGTCCGAGTCGTTGCTCAGGACCGATATATTCACCGAGCCACCTTCGACCACACTTGCCGTGTCGTTGTTGGCCACGGGCGCATCGTTGACGCGAGTGATCGTGATCGTCACGGTCGCTTCATTGGAAACCACACCGTTGGTACCCTTGACCGTGTACTTAAAGCTGTCGCTAGCCGACTCGTTTCCACTGTGAGTATAAGCGACTGAGCCATCGGCGTTTTTGACGATCGTCCCTTGCGTGGGTAGATCGGTAAAGACGATCGATGACAAATCAAAGCCGCCGGTCGGTGCCGTGTCGTTGGAAAGAATGGATATCGTCGTCGTTGATCCTTCAGCTACCGTCGCTGTATCGTTGGCTGCAACCGGTGCTTGGCTATTGACCGGTGCAATCGTGACACTAACAATTGCCGCCCCCGAAACCAATCCATTGATATCCTTGATTGTATAAGCAAAGGTATCGGAGGTGGTAGTTGAACCGTTGTGCAAATAAGTCACATTGCCTTCGGTCCCTACGGTGACCGTACCATTGGTCGGCTGTGTCGTAATGACAATCGAATTGCGATTGATCGCCGCCGTTCCAGGCGTATCGTTGTTGGCAAGATTCGCAACGATAGAAGCTCCGTTGGCAACCGAAATCGAATCGGGGTTAGCCGTCGGTGCCGTCGCCGCTGGGGTCACTGTAACAGACACAGTCGCAGCAGCTGACGTCAGGCCATTAACGTCTTTGATCGTGTAAGCGAAACTGTCGCTCGTGGTGCTGGTGTTGTTGTGCTGATAAGTCACATTGCCATCGGTACCGACAGTCACTGTACCATTGGTCGGTTGGGTGGAAATGACGATCGAGTTGCGATTGATCGCGGCAGTACCTGCCGTGTCGTTGTTGGCAAGATTGACCGTCGTCGCGCCACCTTTGATGACCGAAAGACTATCGGCGACACTCGTCGGAGGCGTATCGGTCTGGGTGATCGAAATAGACACCGTAGCGACATTCGATACAAGTCCCTTGTCGTCTTTGACCGTATAGGTCAGCGAATCGGTCCTGGCCGATAATCCGTTGTGGGTATAAGTGATCACGCCCGTTGTTGCATTCACACTGGCGGTGCCTGCAGTAGGCTGGGTGACGATCACCACCGTCTTTGGATCGATCGCTCCGGTGCTATCGGTATCATTGGAAAGCACATTGATCTGAGTCGTCCCGCCAACAGCCAAGCTTACCGTATCGTTGTTCGCAACGGGGGCTACATTCAGCAGATCGCTTGGTGCATTCGGATCGGTGTTGATTTGTGTGAATCGCACTCCGAATCGATTGTTGCTTTGCTGAACTGTGTTTCTCCCGGTACCACCATCGATGCAGCTACCGTTTCCAAATCGCAGATTCTCCAGAACCATGGTGTCATCGCCCGCACCACCTCCCACTCCAGATCCTCTTCTGGAACGGCTGTTTCGAATCGTCAGCGAGTCATTTCCATCACCCCCGCCGGCATGGATCCGCTGGGCTAAGAGGTTGTTTGCAACCAGAACGTCGTTTCCAGCGCCCAAGTCCATACGGATCTCGTATCGACCGACAGCGTTCAATCCAATGACCGTCAGTCTGTCGTCTCCACCGCCAGTGGAAATATCATATCCCTTGCGAACACGAAGGATCGCGGGTTGGCTCAAACCATTGATCGTTGTACCTGTTGCTCCGGTGACCCGGACTTTGTCGCCACTAATACGCTCAATCGTCAACTCATTGGCCGCATCGTCTCCTCGGACAACCAAAAAACCATTCGTGACGGCCGCAGTAACGTCGCCCGCAAGCAATTCCCGAGCGTGCAGTTTCTCCAGAGCAAGCCTTCGAGCAGTGGTGACGATTTTACGATTTACGAGCTTTTTACGGTTCTTATCGCTAGTCATGGCTCTTGAAGTGGGTTCGTGTTGGAATGTAACTTGGAAATGCTTAGAGACCCGGCCAGGTAGCCGGGTTCCCAAAGCCAATAGAGGAAAATTCGGCCCGAGGGACCGATTTCTACTGTAGTTCGAGTCCAAGCAAAGACAATCCGGTTCCAGCGGCTTGCGCAACGCGATTAACCGACATCACCCACCGGCATGAGCTTTCCGTGCTTAGCGACAACTTGTCGCAACAACCGGGAATGGTCTGGACTCTTTAGTTGCGGGTCATCGTCGATAAGCTGCCCGGCTAAACTTCTGGCAACCATTAAAACTTGTTCATCTTGCGAAATATCGGCGATGCGAAACTCAGGCAAACCCGTTTGACGTGTTCCGATAATCTCCCCTGGTCCACGACGACGCAAGTCCAGCTCCGCAAGCTCGAATCCGTCTTGGATTTTTGCGAATTGTTCAAGCCACTGGATCTTGTCAGAATCGCTTTGCTGCCCTTCCACCTGCCGCTTGGTTTGGGGAACTTGCTCGTGTTCTTTGCTGCTGCCAACCGAGCTATTGCCAACGGCAGTTGCCGATGGGATCAAGCCGACGAAACCAGGGTACTTACCTCGGCCCACCCTACCTCGAAGCTGGTGGAGTTGGGCCAGCCCAAGTCGGTCCGCATCGGCAATGGTCATCACCGTTGCGTTGGGTACATCGATACCAACTTCGATAACCGTACTTGCAACCAGCACATCGATGGCCCCTTGCGTGAATCGATCCAGTGCCGATTGCTTGTGTTGGCTCTCCATTCTGCCATGTAGTAGCTCGACTCGGAGCCCTTGAAGTGGTCCCTCAGAGAGTTGCTTCCACCATTGGACGGCACCTAGGATCTCTTTTTCATCGTCGCTTTCCACACGAGGTGCGACCACGTAAACCTGCCTACCGGCTTGGACCTGCTGCTTGACAAAGTTCCACCATCGTTCCATCAAACCTGGTGAGAGCACATAAGTCTGCACGGGCGATTGCCCTGGCGGTCGCTGCTTGAGTGTTGAGACATCCAAGTCTCCGAAGAGGGTCAGCGCCAAAGTCCGCGGTATTGGTGTAGCGGTCATGACCAAATAATGGGGTGCCGTTCTGGTCGTACGCAGTGAGGCTCGCTGCTGGACACCGAACCGGTGCTGCTCGTCGATAACCACCACTCCCAATTTAGAAAATTCAACTTGTTCGCTCAACAAGGCTTGGGTGCCAACGACGATATCGACCGTGCCGATGGCGATGCGTTGCAACAATTCCCTTTTTTCCGAACCGGGCATCGAACTCACCAGCAGCGCGATCTCGACCCGGCTGCCTTCAAGCTGCTCATGAAGTTTTTTGGCATGTTGCCTTGCAAGCAATTCCGTCGGAGCCATCAAGACGGCTTGATGTTGATTGGCCACTGCGCTGAGCATCGCATACTGTGCGATGGCCGTCTTTCCCGTGCCGACGTCCCCTTGCAATAAACGGTTCATCGGAATCGTTCGGGACATATCTGCGCGGACTTCTTCGATCACCTTGCGTTGATCGTCGGTGAGACGAAAAGGAAATCGATTCAGGATCCTGGTGTGGATCATCGCATTGGATTCGATGCTCGGTGCGGGACGCTCATGTTGATATGCGTATCGGTGCATTGCCAACGCCAGTTGCAGGACAAAAAACTCCTGAAAGATAAACCGCAAACGTGCCGCGTGGGCTTGGGCCATGTCCACAGGTTGATGAATCTGCACGAGCGCTTGATCGATCGCAAGCAAGGCTGCGGAACCGGGTTTCAATAGCGTTGCTGCGTTTTGTCGAAGCTCGGCAGGCAAAGCCTCTTCGATGTTTTGAGCAAGTGGCAGCGCGGCTTCGATGGCGCTCGAAAGCATGCGTTGCGTCAGTCCTTCGGTTAGAGGATAAATCGCCCGGGGACGAGCCTCAGGTGGAGGTTCGTCGGGGTCAAGCAGCGTGATTTCTGGGTGTCGCATTTGATAAGCCACCCCGCTGCTTTTGACCACGCCTCGAGCCAACACACGCTGGCCTCGCGCGTAGGCTTCGCGTCGAAAGGGCTGGTTGTACCAAGTGCATCGCACGTAACCACCACCGTCGACGGCCAGCAACACTCCGACGCTCGAATGCCCATCGAATCGAAACCGCGAATCGATATCGACCACCACTCCGACGACCGTTGCTAAAATGCCCTCTTGGAGCTCTAAAACCGACTGGCACTGAGAAACTTCTTGGTAGCTGCGTGGAAAATGGAACAGCAGGTCGATCGCTTTGCGGATTCCCAATCGCTCGAAGATCGGTGCCCTGGGGGTTCCGACGCCGGGAACCAAGTGGATCGGCGTGTTGAAATCAAGTCCGTTGGTCAAGTTCCTACGCTCCTGGCGGGGGTTGCCAAGTTGTCTGGATGCGAAAGAAAAGGGAAATCTTTGCTCACAAAACCGCATTCTACCGCAGAACTGGGTTTTTAGCGCTGTTTTGGTCTGGTTGTCAGTTTCCGCGAACCGTAGATAATGAGATTTTGGGTCTCATTGGCCACCACAGGACTGTGGTTTGGCAAGAGCAAGGATTCTCGTAGGAGCAAAGCCAGAGTGTACGTCGCCGCTTCCACAGGGTGTTTTCCCGAGTTGTCGTTTTCCGATGCGCTCGAAGTCTTGGGGGATCTCGAATTCTCCACCGTCGAGATCGAACTCAACGACCGAACCGATCAAATCCCTCCTAAACGCATCGTCGAAGAATTCGACGAAATGCTGCGATTGATCCGCGATACCCATCGCTTCGACATCTGCAGCTTCAACGTCAAAATCGACGCCCAAGGGTCGACTTACTACGAACGATTCGAAAAGATCTGCGATTTGGCAAAGGCCACCAAAGTCGTGACCTTGACCGTACCGAGCGGAGAGCACGGCACACCGTTCAATCAAGAAGTCGAGCATCTGCAAAAAATCGCTGCGATCGCCTACGATCGCGGGATCCGCATCGGCATGAAAGCCCAAGTCGGTTGCTTAAGCGATGATCCAGACACGGTTCGAAACCTTTGCGATTATGTTCCGGGCATCGGACTTACCCTCGATCCATCCCACTACCTTTGTTCCAACAACAAAAACAAGAATTACGAGAAGCTTCTCAAATACGTCTATCACGTCCATTTGAGGGACTCCAAGAAAGATCGATTGCAAGTCCGAGTCGGGCAAGGCGAAATCGACTACAACAAGTTGATTACACAGCTTCAAAACGCCGGGTACAAACAAGCCTTGAGCATCGAAATGACCCCCGAGCCAGATCTGGAGATGCGCCAGGAACTGCGAACCTTCCGTTTGCTCCTTGATAGCTTGCTCTAATCAACCATCGCTACAGACCCGCTGACGAGATCTCCATGGAAGTTGTTATCACCGCAGTAGGCCCCGACAACGTAGGGCTTGCCGACCCCATCATCCATGATGTCACCAGCCGAGGTGCAAACATCGCCGAGATCCAAATGTACGATCACGACGAAGCGGCGGTTTTTGCGATGATGTGTCGTTTGAATATCGATACAACCCAGTATGCGGGGCTTGTCGAACAAATGGCATCGATCGCCCAAGACAAACGACTTGAGATTCGCGTATGGAGCCCAGAGGTCAACGCGAATCGCCCCCGATTGGCCATCTGCACCACCTTGCTCGAACACACACCTCGAGCGATCCTACATGCGATCCATACCCGGACTCTCAACGCCGATCCGGTTGTGATTATCGGCAATCGAAAAAAATGCGAAGTGCTCGCGCGGGAATACAACGTACCGTTTGAATTCATCGGAAATGCGGATGGCTCTGCAGACGATATGAAAATGGTCCAGCTGATCGATCAGTATCGAGCCGACTACGTCGTGCTAGCTCGATACATGCGGGTTTTACCCCCAGATACGTGCTGGAAGTTTGCTGGCGGTCGGATCATCAACCTGCACCATGGCCTATTGCCTAGCTTCCGAGGCTTAAGACCCTATCATGATGCGTATGCGGCCCGTATGCTGACCTTTGGTGCTACGTGCCACTTCATCGTTCCGGAACTCGATGCAGGAAATCAAACCATCAATCAGACGACGTTTTGCGTCGAGCCGGGGACAAAGCTCGAGGATGTCATCCAGCATGGCCAACAACACAACGAACCGGCTTGTTTGGTCGAAGGGGTACGCAGGGTCTGCGATCGCGAAGTCCAGCTCCACTTCCATCGAGTCATCGCACGTAAAGTCAACTAAAGCCTGTCGGACCTGCGCGCACCAGGATCCCAGGGAAACATCACAAGGAATGCATCATGCCTAAGAGATCATCGTTCGGGTTTTGCAACTTACAGAACCTGTTTACCCCATGCCAATGTTGCGTAATCCTAGGATTGATTTTGGGAGCGGGTTCTATGGTTGGGCAAGCCCAAGACTCAGCGGCACCCAAAGCGGTTTCTAAAGAGTGGCCAGCCGATCGGGCACCTAGCGAGTTGAAAATCGCGACATGGAATCTCGAATGGTTTTTCGATGACTTTAAAGCCAACAATCGCAGCGATGTGGCCAAGGAGCAATCGGCTCCCAGTCGCGAAGAATGGGAATGGAGGGTCGGTAACTTTGCAGCCGCGATTGCGAAATTTGAACCGACGATTTTAGCGGTCCAAGAGATCGAAGATCGCGGCGTGATGCAGAACTTGACCAAAGTCCTCAAGGAGCAATTCAATCTTTCCTATCGCGTCGCTTTCATCGACGGTTTCGATTCGGGGACCGAGCAAGACGTGGCTGTGATTTTTCGGTCGGGATTGGTGGAACTGGCCCGCCGCGAGCAGAACAACAGCATGTTTGAGTCCAAGGAGTTTTACAATCTGTCGAAGCATTTGATCACCCGTTTCGAGTGGCAAAATGGAGACCGAGTCATTCCGATATCCCTTTTGAATTTGCATTTGCGAGCCACGGCCGATGCAGCCGAGCTAAGGCAAAAGCAGACCAAGCTGGCGCATGAGTGGATGCGCAAGTCGATCATGCGAGGAGAGAACGTCATTATCCTGGGGGATTTGAACGTTGAAGAGTCGGTCGGTGAAGTCCAACCCGGTGGGGATGGCATGCACACCTTGCTGGGTCTAGACACTCCCGAGGCAAGCGACAACTTGGTCGATTTGCTGGAACGGGCGCCTGCGGAGAAACGCAGGACGCATTTGATCCTTGAAAAGCAATTCGACCGAATCTTAGCCAGCCCGACGTTGGTCGACGGCAAGGGTGGGTACAAGTTCAAGAGCATCGAAGTTCTTTCTCAGTGGAATATTCGCGGAACGGGACCTGATGCAGATCATTGGGACACGCGATACACCAAGGATTATGCCGAGCGGGATTTGAGCGATCATCATCCGGTGATGGCGACGTTTGAACTGGTCCCTTAGTCCGAAAGTTTTACTTGGATGGACTCGGAGCTGGATCGACCGACATGGCAGTTGCCGCCTGGGGTGACACGGGGTACATGGGATTACGTTCACAGCGGATCGATTGCCACGCAGTACGATTCGTTTCATGCTGGACATCCGTTGCTTGAGTACGACCGTCGATTGGTTTTGGAACAAGCTGCCAAGATCAAGACACAGGGGCTTGGGCGGATCCCCGTGGCTTTGGATTTAGGATGTGGCACTGGGAGGGTGATGTTGCCGCTTGGCCAATTGGGTTGGCGCGTATTGGGATTGGACTTGAGCCAATCGATGTTGGTAGCCGTGGGAGCCAAATCGACACGGGAGGATCGGGAGCGAATTGGCCGAGTGCGGGCAAATTTAGCGCAGTTAGGATGTTTGCAGGATCGGTCAATCGACTTGGCCTATTGTTTGTATAGTTCGATAGGGATGGTCCAAGGCGCTGAGAATAGGCGGGGGATGTTGCGTCAAGTGCATCGGAGTTTGCAGGATGGCGGTGTATTTGTGGTGCATGTGCACAATCGGGGCACTTGGTGGCAAGATCCAGGCGGGATTCGAAGAGGGGTAGGGGATTGGATACGAAGTCTCCGGGACAAGAGTTGGGAGTATGGGGACCGCGTGTATGCGTACCGGGGGTTGCCCAGCATGTACTTGCACATCTTCACCGAAGGGGAGTTACGAAGGGATTTGCAAGAGTCGGGATTTGCGGTGGATCGATGGATAAGGCTCGATCGGACATCCAGTGGCGAGTTAGGTTTTGGGTGGTGTTTACCGTATTTTCGGGCGGGTGGATACCTTGCGGTGGCTAGAAAATCCCAATAGACCTTCACTGGCTGGGGTGATTGGCTAAACTGGGGTTCAAGCGAGCGTGGGGGTGAAGAATTGGCGACAAGTTGCCAAATGATTTCATCGGCCTGCGGAGCGAGGGACCGTAGCTCAACGGTTAGAGCAGGGGACTCATAATCCCTTGGTTG
>JAGWZB010000588.1 GCA_018969045.1 Planctomycetota bacterium
GATCTCCAAAAGTTCCTTTTCCATCGCCAAAACACGATCAAAGTACTCCTGAGTGATCGGCTTGGGGGCCGGCAGCATCACATCCCAGATCCCGGCACCACCAAGCTCTGATTCTACGGCCCGGTACGCTTGAGCAATCGGCGAGTTGGACTGAAAGTTCTTGAGGAAATCGGTTTCAACCTTTAAACGACTCGAACCGGCCACTCCCAAGAGCAGCAGCAAACCAGCCATGGCAATGACCCACCTGCGATGCTTGCACACCCCATCGAGCAATCGCTGTAAATTTTTTTGAATCCATACGTCGCCCGGCACATTACCGAGTTGGTAACCCATAGGGAGCAAGGCCAAAGTGGGGACTAAGCAAAAGATCCCCACGAGGACCACGCCGCAAGCGACCGCCATCATGCTGCCATAGTCTTGGACAGGACCGACCCGAGACAAGGCCAAGGATGCAAAGCCGATCGCGTCGGTGACCACAGCCCAGACCATCGGCTGCCATAGTCGGCTTATCGACGCACGCAGCGCACCAGTTGCCCTAAGTTCAAGATTTGTTTCGTCTGCGTTAGATTGGTAAAAGTGTTGATATCCAAACATCCAATGCAGTGTTGTCGCTACCCCTACGACCATCACGATCGATGAGAGCATCGAGGAAACCATTGTCAACTCCCAGTCCAAAAGGACCAAGATCGCGCGTGTGATGACCAATGACCACTGAACGACCACCACCACGATCAATGCCCAACGGATCGATCGAAAGCCCAGGAGCATAAGCAGAGACAGAGTGATTGTCGAAAAGATACCGAGTCGATTTCCGTCCTGTTCGATTTCCTGAAAGCCTTCGTCGACCATCGCCAGGTGTCCCACGAGCAATCCCCCTGGGGCGCTGTTGGCAAGTTGTCGAAGGTCGGCCAAACCGGTTTGCGATCGATCGAGCAAAACACCGATGGCTACCAAATCGGTCTGAGCAGAATGGGTTTGGCCGGTAAACAATTCACGATACTCTTTGGCTAGCTTGTTGTTTGTATCGAGCAGGGGACGGCTGGTTTTCTCTGCTGAAAAGGCTCCGAGCAAGCCCGCAGGCCCCTTGAGGGTTGTGAGCATCTGATCGACACGGGATAGATCCAGCGCATAAGCGACCCCTGGAGTCTGCTCGATCGATCGTCGCCATTGCATAGCTCGGTCGATGCCCGAGCCATCGGCGGCCCAAAGCTGCGGATCTCGGTAAGCAAACACGAGAAATTGAGATACTCCGAATTCATCCTCGATCCTTTGGAACTCGATCCGATCAGGATCGTCCACAGGAAACATCCTTTCGAGCGAACGGTCCAGCGAGAGTCGCTGCGAGATAGGCCAGGCGACCGCAAGCAACAGCAGCGCAAGCGCGAACCAAAACCATCTAGCGGTGATCATCGGCAAGCCGTTAACAAGAGTGACCTGGGTTCATCAGTGCAAGGACTAGTTTAATCCAATGGGATACGTTTGGATTCGAAATAGTTTCTCACA
>JAGWZB010000589.1 GCA_018969045.1 Planctomycetota bacterium
TTGGCTTACCTCTTATGGGTTGGAACGTTTCAGATACCGCAGCGGTTTTCCTTCGTGGACCGCTTGAACTTCACGTCCAAACGCTACCCGATTTGAAGATACGAGTCGGCACTGCCGACCATTCATGCACCTGGGAGATCCAGCCCAGGGAGGATTCGGTTGAGTTGGGTAGTAAGCCACCGGCCCCGAGTGAAGCGTATTCTCGAATCGACGATTACATCGTTGCGTTTCCTCAGCGATTCCCCTGGCCCTTTAGTTATCAGCTCGATGTTCGGGTACAACCAAGCAGCGCGAACCTCTTGGTCCTGGAGCTATGGCTCAGCGTTCAAACCTCTATGCTCGAATGCAATCCGCAACTAAGCTTAGTGCCTCTGGAGTCAAGAGAGCCTTGGACCTGCCACCCCCAGTTCATTTGCTCGGCAGATCGACGCTCAGCCCTTGCGGTCCATCCTTTGGATCTCGAGGATAGCCATTGGATTGCCAATCGGTCTGGTGACATCGAGCGACTGGACATGTTCGGTCGGTTCATGGAGAAGGGGGTCATTCGGCGAGGGCGTTTGCTTTTGGTCGCTTCGACTTCGTCGATTTCTGAAAAACAGATGAAAGATCTTTGCAGCGATTTTGCTGCAAGCCATTTGCCGCTGACGGCTTGAACAGCCAAACAAGAACCTATTTTTCAACGCACGACTACTCGAGAATAACGGAGCAGATAGTTTTGAAATCGCGCAGTACGAAGAAGCAAGACACCAAGGCAGCCAGTGAAACGATCAACTGGTACGATCATCCTGAATGGTACGAAGCGGGTTTTCTCAAAGAGACACCCACTGAAGCACGATTTCTAGAAGATGTATTTCGCAAGTATGTACCATTCCCGGTCGAAAGGATCTTGGAAGCTGGTTGCGGCTCTGGACGACTGGTCCGGGAAATGGCTCGCCGTGGATACGCTGTAACCGGCATGGATCTAAACGGTCCCGCGTTGGAATACTGCCAAGAAACGCTCAAACAACTTGGATGTAGGGCCGTGTTATCCAAGCAGGATATGACCGATTTTCATTTCGATCAGCCATTCGATGCGGCGTTCAATGCGATCAATACTTTTCGGCACCTGGAAACCGAATCGGCCGCAGTAAGCCACTTGAAGTGCATATCCAAGCACTTGCGACCAGGTGGAGTATTCGTTCTGTCACTGCACATCGTTCCCAACGATGGTGAGTTGTGGGGAACGGAAAGTTGGTCGGTCAGAACGCCCGAGTACTCCATTCGATACTCTTTGAGTGTCAAAGAAGTGGATATGGAAAAGAGAATCGAGACCTTGAAGATGACGATGAAGGTAACCATCGATGGTCAGGAGAAGAAACTTACTGACCTGCTGCGATTGAGGCTCTACAACGTCGAACAGTTGAAGTCCCTTTTAGAGAAGATAAAAACACTTGAGCTCGTCGGAGTTTACGACTTTTGGTTCGATATCAGCGATCCGTGCAGATTGACAAAGAAATCCTGC
>JAGWZB010000182.1 GCA_018969045.1 Planctomycetota bacterium
ATGGATGGAATCGCCTTCCTCTATTCCCGCTCCTCAGCGATCCTGGCTGACGAAATGGGATTGGGGAAAACCATGCAAGCCATCACGGCCATTCGCATGCTGCTACTTTCTGGGGAAATTCGCAATACGCTTCTGGTTTGCCCAAAGCCATTGGTGACCAATTGGATGCGTGAGTTTCGTCAGTGGGCACCAGAGATTCCTATCGCGGTCATCCAGGGCGATTCAAGCAAAAGGGCTTGGGTTTGGTCCAATCCCCAGGCACCCGTCAAAATCGCTAACTACGAACTGATGCTCAAAGATTCGGCGATCATCGATGACGAATCGCTCTACTTCGACTTGGTACTACTGGACGAAGCCCAACGCATCAAAAACCGAAACAGCACCACCAGCGAAATCGTTCGTTCGATACCCCGAAGCCGCTCCTGGGCGCTGACAGGAACACCGATCGAGAATTCCGTCGAGGATCTGGTCAGTATCTTCGAGTTTCTCTCCCCAGGCCATCTTAGCGGCGATATGCACCTGAAATCGCTTGGCCATGCCACCCGAGACCATATCCTCAGAAGGACCAAAGATAAGGTGCTTAAGGATATGCCACCCCGGCTTTATCGCAATGCGGATTTAGAACTGACTGCCGAGCAGAGAGCTAGTTACAAGACCGCCGAAGAGGAAGGGATCGTGCACCTTGCCGATCTTGGCGAATCAGTGACCGTACAGCATGTCTTTGAATTGGTCCTCAGACTCAAGCAAATCTGCAATTTTGACCCCGTGACCCGATCCAGCAGTAAACTCGAACGCCTAGAAGCAGACATGGAAGAGATCATCGCCAGTGGTCAAAAAGCCATCGTCTTTAGTCAGTGGGTTTCAACCCTGGACGTGATTCGAGACAAACTCGCACGTTTCAACCCCGTCGAATACCATGGACGCATTCCATCGAGCCGCAGAGATGGTGTGATCGATCGGTTCCGAAACGATCCTTCTTGTGGCTTGATCTTGATGAGCTACGGCGCAGGGGCCGTGGGCCTAAACCTGCAGTTTTGCCATTATGTGTTTCTATTCGACCGATGGTGGAATCCTGCAGTCGAAGATCAAGCGATCAATCGAGCACACCGCTTGGGTGTGAAGAAAGCAGTGACCGTCACGCGAATGATGGCTGTTGAAACCATCGAGCAAAGGATCGATTCAGTCCTCTCTGAGAAACGTGAATTGCTTAGAACTCTCTTTGCCGAAGCAGGTACGCCAACCAACCTGGGACTCAATCGCAAGGAAATCTTCGGGCTCTTTGGGCTCAATGTCCCAAGCCGTTTCAAGGGATTCGCCGCTTAGAATCGACTGGTTGCAAAATACCAAACCCACGAAATAAAGGCGATCAGCATCGAAGCCACCGTGCCGCTTAACGCAAAGATCCCCCAAACCTGCCGAGCTTGCACGCTCCCTTTTGCACAGATCCATCCAAGCCATGGGACCGACAACCACGCAATCACAAAAAGCATTGCACCACCAGTATTGGCCGATAACGCCTCGGCAATTCTTCCTTCACTCATCAGCGCCCAGGAAGTCGTCATGCCACATGCAGGGCACCGCAGACCTAATAGTGAAACCGAAGTACAAGGTGGAAAACCCAGTTGCTGATGTGTCCCCATTCCACTTGGGTCAGGCGTCAACCAAGCCGCAACTCCCAAAACCGCCACAAGGCAACCCGTTAACAGAGCAAGCGCCAGTCGCTCGGTTTGGCTTATTCGACATGCGACATGTTCGATTTGGGCAAGCCGATCCTGTGACATCAAGTGTACCGAACATTGCGAAACTGAGGCTCGAAAAAGGCACTTAGCAATCCATCGACACGCAGCATACCGTCGGTGCTCAAGCGGATCTTCGCATCGGAATCACCAGAATCCTTTGGTAACATCACATAACCTTCTGCGACATAGTCATTCCATTGGCTTTGCCATTGCTCTAAGATGTCCACCCCAAACTTACGCCGGAAGTACTCGATCGATAGATAACCTTTCTTAAGCTGCAAAATCATCTCGCGAATCAATCGCTGATGCTCAGTGGGTCGATAAGCCCTACCGATAGGAAGCCTGTTTTCATCAAGGATCATGCCTAAGTACCGATCCCATTCGGGAACGTTCTGGTAATGCACTCCGCTTATATGTCCAAAGCTTGCGATACCCGTGGCTAGCAGATCCGAACCTTGCCACAAATTGTCTCGATAAGAAAAGCTTACCTTCGTGGGATCCTTGACAACCGTGTATGCACTACTGACGCTATAACCATTCTCCTGAAAGACATCAAAAGCATACCGAACCCAATCCCTCTTGGTCGGCCAAGTAGCAACCGCAGACTCGCTCTGGGATTCTAAAATGCCTTTGGAGTAAACCGTATTGAAAGGCAATTCCATCTGATAGATCGTGACACTCTCAGGAGAAAGCTCAATCGTTTTGCGAATGTTCTCTTTCCAGTTGTCCCACGTTTCTCCGACCATACCTGAGATCAGATCGATATTCACATTCGCAAATTGCGCTTTCGAGATCCACTCCCAGGCTCGGTAGACTTCTTTGGACAGATGCGCCCGACCATTCTCTTCAAGAATCGCATCCGAGAAATTCTCGACCCCCAAACTCAAGCGAGTCACTCCAAGCTTCTTCAAGGCCTGAACCTTCGGCTCGCTGAGTGTCCCAGGTTCACATTCAAAGGTGACTTCCTCGGCACCATTCCAATGGACATGGCGATGTAGTCGTTCCAAGAGCGACTCCAGTTGCTTGACCGAGAGGAAACTAGGAGTGCCACCACCAAAATAGACGAATCGAAACTGCCTGTCCTGCATGAAGGGTTGCTGGGCGACTAAGCTGATTTCCTGACAAAGGGCCGAAACATAACGCTCAATCGCCTCAGCATTGACATTGGTGAAAACTTTGAAGTAGCAGAACTTACATCTTTTGCGGCAAAACGGGATATGCAAGTAAAGACCCAGCGGTGGCAGTTCCTGAGACATTGCCCCAGGGTTCGATGCTGCTTGAGGTCTTGAAAAAGCCTCAAGGACTTCGGGAATCGACTCGGCGTTCCACTGCGAATAAGGGGGATAATTCGAAATGAAGTAACTTCCAACTTCGGTTTTTGTGGCTTCGGTCGACATGCCTTCAAGACGCTCAATCGAGGAAAGGACCTGGAAACAGCCCACGCCGTCTCCCGAGCCCCTAATTTACCCTGGCTTCCCACTTTCTGCACCCTTGGAAATTCATCAATCGGTGAATTGACCCGACAGAGCCTGGGAAAATCAATGCAGATGGGCTTGGTCTGTCCCCTTGGAATTTGCTAAAGATAGAGACCGTATGAAGAACTTAATCCAACTCATCGAGTCGATCCGAATCCTCTTTATTCGCAGCAATCTTCAGACCCGCACGGCGCTGGTCCTATGCCTATTGCTGCTGTGCGTTGGCGTGGGACTGATCGTCCAAAACGCAAATCTTTTCTCCAATCGGATGGAATACCTGCTCGACGGCCAAGACTTCGAGCCCCTGCAACTAGATCAGTTCGAATTAGCATTCAGCAATTCCGGACTTCGTCACTATCAGCGTGTCGGCAAACGGATGAGAATACCATCCTCGTCCAAGGATGCTTATCTAAAGGCCCTTGCCCAAGCGAAATGCTTACCGGTCCATTCGCAACATTCAATCGATACTCATCAAGACCCACTGCGTTTTTTGGAACCCAGAACCGTTGCTCAAGAACGCGAGCAGAAAGAGCGGATTCGACAAATCGAAAACACGTTAAAAGAGTTTCCGTTTGTACGCCAAGCCGTCGTGACCTACAACGAAAGGAACGAGGGCTTTGTTGTAGACAAAAAAAGAGCGGCCACCGTTTCGATTCACCCAAAGAACAAACCGCAACTGACCCGGTCCGAACGGCGCAGCATCATTCGACTTGTGCACATGCACTTTCCAGGGCTAAAAGCCTCTGAAGTTGCCTTGGTAGATCTTGGTATCGGTGAAACTTTCACCGAACCAATCTTGGACTCCCAAGACGGTGGTCCGATCGCACAAAGTGAACACCTCTGGACCGACCGACGAAGAGAGCACGAAGAAGAAGTCAAAAAGAAAGCCCTGGAACTGCTTGCAGGCTATGGTGATGTTCAAATCGTCGTGACCAGCGAACCGATAGGAACGGAATCCTTAAACCAAACTTCGTACAACAACGATCAAGAAACGCAAGTTTCGCCTCAATCCCCAACCACGCTACCGAATCGAAAAGCCCGATTGCAAGAACCCGAATCTCCAAAAGCAATGCTTCAGCAAAGGTGCATCTACACCAATCGAATTTCGATTTCAGTCCCGACTTCCTACTATCACAAAGCCTACCAACGCAACGGGCATGCGAACCAGCAATCTTCTTCTGCAATGCAGGATAACTCGGCGGTTCCAAGCCTCGCGGTTGTCGCTGCAAATCCAACAAGCCCTACAGAGCAAGCGTTGGAGAAGATCAAAACACGTACCGCTCAAACCATCCGCGAAAAACTATTCCCATTGGTCGCAACTTCCAGTATCGGAGCATCGGAAATAGAAAATAGAATCGTGATCACAGAGCATCTGGATTCCATCGACTCGGCAAACAACATACAACCAACTTGGCAGAACCTAGTCGACTGGCTGAGGGAATCCTGGAAGACACTTGGACTCTTTGCAATCGTTATGATAGCAATGCTGCTACTTAAGAGCATCGCTCCAAGCCCAAGAGTCAATGAAATCGTCGATCGATCAAAACAAGCAAGCGGCTTGTCGCTGATAGATCACCAGGAAAACCCTGATAGTGTCCAGCAGGACAAACCGCTTGCTAAATCGTCCGTGATCTTATCCAGGAAGATTCAATCGCACCCCGAGCAAGTCGCTTCGCGATTGGCTTCTTGGATCTCTCAGAACTGATCCTTCAGTCTCCAAGAAAAGCCAAGTGAGTGATCGTCACTGGCTCTTCTGCAATTCGCCCGTAGTCGTCGGGATTGCGTTGGCTGCCATACATAGGCCAACTGCCGATGTGGTTCAATTCCGGCATGAGTTCGACAAGCTGCTGTCGCAGGGTGTCGAGTAAAATAATCAAACGCCGATTCATCACCAGCGCTCGCAGTGACATCACCGTTTTCATGATCCTGATAAGCAGTGCTCGCGACCGGATCGACTGAGGAACTGACATATCACTATCCACCAGAAGAAGCTCCAATGGAACTTCCAAGGCATCTTTCCAAATATGAAGATCCCTTAGGGTAAGGTTCGACTGGGGCTGTTCTTGGTCCCGGAGCTCGCGCACCGGAAGTCCAGTTCTGCGAGAAATATTACGTAGAGAAACGCCTTGCTGAAGCCTGACTTCGGCAATCCGGTGCAAAAAAGTGTATCGTTTGGCACACAACAACTCCGCCGTCCTTTTCTTCCGTGGTGGAGGACGTTTGGTCTGTTGGTCACCTTCGGCTACTTTTGAGCGCTGGGCCGCTAAAGGGGATTCGGAAGGATGGCCATCCTTGTGTTGGCCTGAGGTAGGTGGGCTCTTCTTTTCCATGAGCTTTGACGAAATGACAAGCAAGTTCGCCGGAATCAGTGTGTGATCTGACCCTTCCAGTGGCAATGGTTCGCCTCGAATCACAAAAAAGGCAACCCCCAATTTAACAAAATTGCCTAATTTGAATCGAAGCCCAGAAAGTCCCAAAACGATCCAATCTAAGGCGAGGGGCCTTCATAATTGGACATCGGGGGGCAGGCGCAAACCAAATTTCGATCGCCATAGACGTTATCGATGCGGGCTACAGGAGGCCAGTATTTGACTCTGTCTGGAGTATTCGCATTGGCAGCCACCGCTGTTTCTCGAGAGTACGCTAATGTGTCCTCCGAGAGGATGTCTTGGAGTGTATGAGGTGCATTTTTTAGGGGGTTGTTGTTGGCATCCCAAGCACCGGATCGAACCTTTTGGTACTCTTGATGGATCAGAATCATCGCGTCGCAGAATCGATCAAGCTCTAGGAGAGACTCGCTTTCAGTCGGTTCGATCATCAGTGTCCCTGCGACTGGGAACGACATCGTGGGGGCATGGAATCCATAATCGATCAACCGCTTAGCGATATCATCGACTCCGATGTGAGCCTCTCGATCCATGGGCCGTGTATCGATGATGCATTCATGTGCAATCAGACCATCGTTGCCGGTGTACAAGATTGGGTAGTAATCTTTCAATCGCCAAGCGATGTAATTGGCACTTAGGGTTGCTACTTGAGTGGCTCGTTTAAGCCCCGAGGCTCCCATCATTCGAATATACATCCAGGAAATCGGCAGGATGCTTGCTGATCCAAACGATGCCGCACAGACCATCGGTCCAAGGCGGGAAGAATGGACTCCGTCGCGAGGTAGGAATGGGGCCAAGTGTTTCTTCACAGCGACGGGACCTACGCCTGGGCCGCCTCCACCATGAGGGATACAAAAGGTTTTATGCAAATTCAAATGAGACACATCGCCCCCGAACTTACCTGGTCGAGCCACGCCCACAAGTGCGTTGAGATTGGCTCCATCGATATAAACTTGTCCACCAATCGCATGGACTTTTTCGCAGATCGCAGTGACTCCTTCTTCGAACACACCATGGGTCGAAGGGTAAGTGATCATGATTGCGGCAATTTTGGATCCATGCTGCAGGATCTTCTTGTCTAGATCCTCCAGATCCACGTTTCCTTGAGAATCACATGCAACCACAACGACTTGCATGTTGGCCATCTGAGCGCTAGCGGGGTTGGTGCCGTGAGCCGAGCTTGGTATCAAACAAATATTCCGATCCCCTTGACCTAGGGACTCATGGTATTGCATGATCGCAAGTAAGCCAGCGTATTCGCCTTGCGAACCGGCATTAGGTTGTAAGGAGATTTCGTCGTAACCGGTAGCTTCGCACAGCATCGATTCAAGCTGCTGGATCATGATCCTGTAGCCTTCGCATTGATCGGCGGGTGCCAGCGGATGAATGGCGTTAAATTCGGGCCATGTGACCGGCGTCAGTTCCGAAGCTGCATTGAGTTTCATGGTGCAAGAACCCAGGGGGATCATGGCTCGATCCAAAGCGATGTCTTTATCCGAAAGCATCCGAACATAGCGCATCATCTCGGTTTCGCTGCGATACCGATGGAAAACATCTTGGGTCAGTAACGCTTCGCTTCGAAAATCAGCCTCAGGAAGAACGCTTGCGTCATCCGAGTCGATCTGAGAAACCCCAAAGGCTTTTGCGACCATTTCGACATCCTGGTCGGTAGTAGTTTCGTCAAAACTAACTCCGAGAGTATCGCGATCGATTCTTCGTAGATTGATTCCAAGTGACTCGGCGGCCTTAAGCACTGCTTCTGCAGTGCTTGGTACTTTGATCGCCAGAGTATCGAAGAAACAGTCACAGCGGAATTGAAAACCAGCAGACTTAAGACTTCGGTACAATCGGGACGTTTTGCGATGGGTTGTCAAAGCGATACGACGAAGCCCCTCTGGGCCGTGGTAGCACGCATAGAGCGTCGCGAGGATTGCAAGAAGGGCTTGAGCTGTGCAGATATTCGAAGTCGCCTTTTCACGACGAATATGCTGCTCTCGAGTTTGCAAGGCGAGCCTGTAAGCCGGATTGCCACGTCGATCGATCGATTGTCCAACCAAGCGGCCGGGAATGGTGCGTTTCAAAGCGTCGCGAGTCGCAAAGAAAGCCGCATGGGGACCACCGAACCCCAAGGGGATTCCGAAGCGTTGTGAGGATCCGACAGCCACGTCGGCGCCCAAAGAGCCAGGACTTGGCAAAAGCATCAGCGCAAGCAAGTCCGTCGCCAAGATCACTAAAGCGGAATGCTCTTTGGCAATTGCAATCCAGTCCTTCGGACAAATCACACGTCCATCGCTCGTTGGATACTGAGCTAGGACACCGAAGACATCCTCCCAAGACTCAGGTCCTGATGTTTCATCAAACTCAACAACTTCGATATCCAATGCTTGAGCGCGAGTCCGGACAACTTCGATGGTTTGGGGGTGGCACCATTTAGAAACCAAAAATCTTTTGCCCGATTTCGCGTTTCGCAAAGCAAAAGCCATGGCTTCAGCTGCCGCTGTAGCTTCATCTAGTAAGGATGCGTTGGCGATCTCTAAACCGGTTAATTCGCTGACCATGGTTTGGTAGTAAAAGAGTACTTCCAAGCGGCCTTGAGAGATTTCCGGTTGGTAAGGAGTGTAAGCGGTATACCAAGCAGGGTTCTCTAGCACATTGCGTTGAAGAACTTTGGGAAGGTGGGAGTTGTAATAGCCAGCACCGATCCAGGATTTGAAGATCCTATTGCTGTTAGCAATCTCTTGCAGTTCTTTAAGAGCATCCTCCTCGCAGGTACCGGCGTTGATCTTTAGAGGACTGAGGTCAAGGATTTGTTTTGGGATGACATGTTGGCTCAATTCATCGAGGCTTGAGTAACCGAGTTTTGAGAGCATGAATTGGATCTCATGCTCGCGAGGACCGATATGTCTACCGACAAAAGGGGAGAGTGGGTTAGATGATGGCATAAAGTTAGGTCGCTAGAGGCAAAAGGGTACAAATAGCCCGACAACTCGATCATAGATTGGCCTTTTGGCGAATCAGCGAAAGCGTTAACGGCTGTTTGCCCCTCTGTCCGATTGACCTGAGAGATTCACCGCTTTGGGTCGACCACGCTGGGTTGTCAACACGTTTGGCGGCTTGCACCTTCGGTGGGTTGCATCGCGATTAGGCGGCAACCGCTCTCCAGAGATTCTGTTTCAGTCTGTCGGTCCTTTTGCCTGAGTGTTTGTGGGACACTTTACACCTTCGGCGGCCCTGGAAACGGCGCTCTCGCGACAGACTTTCAGGAATGCCAATAGATTAGCGACCAACCGGTCTTTCTTCAACTCGCCAAGCCGATATTCTGCCGGAGTGTCCAACAGCGGAACAAAGAAACGGGCCATAAAAACAGCAAAGTTAGCATTGACCAAGCCAAGAGCATCAAACTAGTGCATAAGCGAGATTCGATAAGAATGCAGCAGTCCCCAAGCCCCGGCAGCGTATTTGCTAGCAATTAATCCCTCTCTGCCCAGGGACAGTCCCCGAGCACCCGGCATCACATTTGCTAGCAATCTGCATTGCAGGCACCGGGGACAGTCCCTGGGTTTTCCATCGCGCAATTGCTAGCAATCTGAGTCGCAAGAGGTGGGGACAGTCCCCGGGCTAGCCCGAATTTTTTCTTACCAAATTCGCGACAGAATTCGGTTTTTCTGCACAATGAATCCCTGGTCGCTAGGCTGAATGGTCTCGCCTAGATTGTGACGCTTCGATTCGAACTGGGCTGTGCCTCTTGCGAAGCGTTTGGACTCGATGCATTGCCGATGGCACTGCATCGAGTTGCGGATGGACACCGCGGTTTGCTTTACCCGTGC
>JAGWZB010000183.1 GCA_018969045.1 Planctomycetota bacterium
CTAGGATCGTCTTTGTCTCGTCGCACGCCGTTGACATCACTGATGAAAATCAGTTTTTCAGCCCCCAACGCTTCGGCGACAGCCATCGCAGCGGTGTCGGCATTGACATTGTATTTCTGTCCGCTTTGGTCCATGCACATCGATGGAATGAATGGGATTTGGCCAGTGTAAGTTAAGCTTTCGATAGTTTGTCGATCCACTTTGGTGACTTGTCCGACAAAACCAAGATCGATCGGATCGCTTCCTGGCTCCTCCAGAAGGAGTTTTTCCCCGAACAAGACGTTTGTCGTTCGGAAGTTTAGGTTCATCGCCCGACCTCCAAGACGCTCGACTTCTTCGGTCAAGAATGTATTGAGCTCGTAGCCGAGTGTTTGCTCGACGATTTCAAGTGTTTTTGCATCGGTGACCCGGCGACCTTTGACCCAAACCGGTTGTATCGCCGCAGCTTCCATAGCTTTGTTGATCGATGGACCTCCACCATGGACGACCACAGGACGCATCCCGACCGTTTCCATAAAGATGATGTCCATGAGCGTATGACGCATCGCATCGGGGTTGGCCATCAGCGACCCACCGAGCTTAATGACGGTGGTCTTGCCGCGAAAACGGCGAATCCAGCCCATGGCTTCGATCAAAGTGTCGGCTTTCTGTACCGCTTGTGATTGCTCGTCCACGTCTTTTCCTGTCCATCAAATGCAAAAACAACAACGCCGATGCAAAAAGACGCATCGGCGAGTGCATGCCAAGGGGAATATCCAAACAGCAATTTTGGACGTCGAACCGAAGAAAACCTTACCGGCCTCAGGTAGGTCCAAGCCAAACCGAGATTATAGCTGTCCAAATGCCTCAATTCAACCGAATCGATGGCTGGTCGCTAAGGCTTGGGCATCAATTTTTTTAATTTTTCGTTGGCTTTCGTTATAACCGGCACAGCCCAGGGTTCTTGCCCGTAAAGTTCGATCAAGGCACGCAGGTGTTTCTCATGTTCGAGCGGTAATTCGGTGGACATGATTCGATCGATAAGGTTATCAAGTTGCGAAATCTTCATTTTTTCGATTTCGGGATCTCGTTTGGCCTCCAATTCCTCTCGTAGGCTTTTAGCGAACTGGATCCAAGACTGCTCCTGTTTCGACAGCAAGTTTTCAGGATAGGCGACCAGGAACGTATCGAGCTTACGCTTGGCATGTTCTGGTTCGTCTTCTTTGTTTTTCATGATGTCTCGAAGTGCAGAGACCAACGCTTCGTTTCCATTGGATAGTTCCTCGGAGGGTCGTTGCAACTGCCGTTTCTTCCTGAGGTAGTTGACTCTCTGGGATGCTGCATTGATTTGATCGATGCGTAGATCGTCAGGATACTTCTGTCGGAACAGTTCGATCTTGTCCCCCATTTCCATCAACTTGTCGTCGTCTCCTGCACTCATGGCATTGAAGATCGGATCATAGATACTTGCGGGATCGATTGGTCTTGTGAAGTAGTAGAAAGCTCCGGCGCAGGCGACCAATGCGGCGATGAGCAACGAGATCTCCGACCATCGCTGGCGTTCGTTAAACTCTGGATCTGGACCATCGAAGATGGTGGCTCGAGCTCGATCTCGATCGCTCACTTCGGAGTAGGTCGAATTCAGTGGTCCGGCACTGCTTTCTGGCGAATCGTCTTCTAGTGCGGAGCGACCAGTGATGTGTTCTCGTGTGGCGTCGTTGGCGATCGCCGATGGAACCGCAGATGGGTGCTGGGTACCTCCGGGTATTTCCGGAGTTGTATTGCCGTTGGGGCGATTCGCTCGGTGGGATGGCCCATTGCCGTTGTCTTTATGGGCACTTTCCTTGGGTGGATCGATACGAGTCGCATCGTGGTAGGGGGAATCGGAGAGATTCGCAACCGAGGGCATCGCTTGGAGATCCACACTGGTTTGGTCTTGGCTTTGCGATTTCTGGGAATTGGGGTCTTCATAGCCGCTCAAGGTCTCGGCTGCCTTATCGGATTTGCGACGGTTAAGTCCCGCTTTAAGCGATTGAAGACGGCTCATCGTTGCGTAGGCAGTTGCGGGCCGTTTTTCAGGGTCTCGGTTGAGCAATTCGTCGATCAACGAGCAGAACTCGACGGGAACTTCCCCTGAAAGATGATTCAATGGCGTATAAATCCCGTAGCGGACGTTGAAGAGGATCTCAGGGACGCTATTTCCTAGAAAGGGTGCCCTGCCCGAAAGGCATGCATAGCAGATCGCGCCAAGGGCGTACAAATCGCTTCTGGGTGTTGCGACGATTCCTTCGGCTTGCTCGGGCGGCATAAAGTCAGCCGTGCCGATCGTTGCACCAGGCAGGGTCGCGTTGAAGTTACCGAACAACCTTGATATCCCAAAGTCAACAAGTTTGACGTTGTTCTCCGGGGTGATCATCAGATTGGCTGGTTTTAAGTCTCGATGCACAATGCCGAAATCGTGAGCTTGTTTGAGAGCACTTGCGATCTCGATGGCCCAATCGAGCACCATTTCCCAACCGATTCGTTTTTCGACTTTGAGTTTTTGGTGTAAGTTCATCCCTTCGATGAATTCCATCGAATAGAACGGGAGGGACTTGTGGGCACCTGTACCGATCACACGAACGATATTGGGGTGTTTGAGTCGAATCAGGGTTTGTATTTCTGCATCAAACCTCCGTTGGAATCGCTGCTCATGCGCAAGATCCTCGGAGATGATTTTTACAGCGACACGCTCCTGGGTCTTGTCGTGAACGCCTTCGTATACCGTCCCCATCCCGCCGCGTCCAAGCAATCGAACGACGCGATAGGGCCCCACATAATCAGGTTGCGAGTTCAACGAGCGGTCTCCTTATTTTCCGGGACTTGCGGTGGTTGCAGCACCGGCCGTGGAACTACTAGTCCGTAGGTAACTGATGATTCCCGCAATCTCTTGTGGGGTTAGCAATTGCTCGAACCCTTCTGGCATGAGGGATCTTTCCGACATTTTCCACTGGGCAATCTGCTTTTTGTCCAAAAGTTCGATTCGACCGGTACTGCTGACCCACTGGAGGCTTTGCTCGTCCTCTTGCAGTTTCAAGCCGGTGATCAGTTCCCCATCTTCGGTTCTAGCTTGGAAGACCCAGTATTTTTCTTCGACAGATCGATTTGGATCCAGGATTGCGACCATCCAAGCTTCGTTGGTCCAGTGGTTTAATCCTTTGAGATTGGGAGCGAGGCTTTCTTCGAACTGATCCCCTAGGCGGCGTCCTTCATGGCACACCGCGCAGTGTTTCTGATAAGCAATTTGGCCGACGCTCGGATCGGCTTTCGAAGGCCACTGGGACAGCCATTGTCGAGCGATGGCGGGTCGATCAGCTCCTGGTGCAGGTCCAAAAATCGAAATTGCTAAGTTCGAGATTTCCTCTTTGGGGCTGTTTCGAAGGGTCTGGATCGTTGATGCATCCACATCATTTGGAGGAATCGTTCCTTGCTGGATCTTACTCAGTAGCAGCGCCGCATTGCTTTCGCGCTGAACCATGTGGTTTAGCAATACAGAACGGCTCACGTTGGAAAGATCCTTCCAGCTCTCGATGAGTTTCTCGTGTGTTTTCCCTCCTAGGCTTAGCAATCCCAAAGTAACTTCGTTATCCATCTGGCTCGTCTCACCCCTGGATATCGCTTCGAGAATCAGTTCATGATCCTCCGTCCATTCCGAACCCATTCGGGAAGTCATCAGATGGAATGCGGCTAAGAGCGAGGAAGTGTCGACAGGACTGGATCCTTTGGCATAGGATTTCCAGTGATTTCTTGCCGAAGCGATGATTCGCTCGATCGCATTTTCATCGAGTCCCTTGGCGTCGGCGCTAGCAAATTGCTTGGCCAGTAAGTAATGCCACGCTGGTCTGGTGCCGCTATGATCGGATACCGATTTGAGCAAATCGATTCGGAACTGGTCTGATATTTTAGGGACGAGTTTTTCGGCTACCTTTTGCAAGTTTTTGATATCACTTTGGCTCTTGAGCACCCCTTGCAATACACCATCTACCGTGGATGGATTTAAAAAGTTCGACGCTTCGAGCATCCAAGAATCCTGTCCGTGAGAGACAAAGGCTTCTGCAATCATCTCTAGGGGTGGATTTTTATCAAAACTAGATTCCACCGCAGCGGTCATCGCAAGGGCCCCGGAGCTGGAGACTAGTCCGGAGTCGATCGCGTTCCAGAAGGCGGATCGGTCTTGGTCGCTGAGTCCAAGACGACCGATATTTTCGGAGAGAAAACGCAAGGTTTGAGCATCGCTGGATTTCGCAAGCCAAGGGAGTTTGTCGCTTGGGAAACGACCAATTTCCAGCAGGAGACTTGCGATCCGAATGCGGACAGCAGCGCTGGTGCTGTCGACGAGGTGCTTTTGGAGTTCCTTGACGATCGACCCAATTTGAGGCGTATTTGGGTTGGAAGTTTTTGCTCGATGCAGGAGAACTTGTTGAGCCAGATCCGCGCGATAAGCGTTTTTGCCAATCGTCTCTGCGATCAAGTCGGCATCGGATTTTTGTTGAAAGTTTTCGATAGGCTTTGGTTGATAGTCGGTACGTCGTATCCGATAGATCCGCCCTCGATCTTCGCCGGCCCGAACGTTGATGCGACGTTGCCATTCTTCAGGGATCCACTCGGGGTGTTCGATGACGTATCGGTACATATCGACCACCCACATCGAACCGTCGGGGGCGTTTTCGATGCGCACTGGTCGGAACCATGGGTCGCTGCTGCGGATAAACTCGCTCTTGCTGTCTGCAGGGATGCGATTGGCTGCCCAAGTAGCACCTGAGGGTTTTAGTTCGTACCGGACCACTAAATTGTGGACTGGTTCACAGACCATCGCAAATCCACGCATCGCTTCGCCGAGACCTTCGGAGCGGTTGATCACAGTGCTACATGCCGAAGTGAATCGATTGATCGCGTACAGATCGTTGAAACGATCGGATTGCAAACTGATCGGATAGACCGGAGGGATGCTGGGTGGATCGGTGATCAACTGATAACGCCGCTTGGGCTTGTATCCACTTCGTTCCATCCAACCCTGTGGGAAGACGTAGTGAAACATCGGCAAACTGTTTTCGTTGCCAAACCAATTGCCAAACTCGTCGGTGGTTCGGATGAATTGGGTTACACCGGGCTGGAGTTTCAAATCGCCCGAGTCGGGATCCAAGCTTAAATCGGAACCAGCCACGCGCAATGATTTCTCTTGCCCGGACTTGGCTCCAAAGGTAACCACATTTGCACCACCGCCGGGTCCAAAATGGAGTCGATGATCCAGTCCATAGGTAAAGCCGTGCACGCGGTGCTGGGGGTTCCCCTCAGGAAACCCTGAAACCAGGACCGTTTTGCGATCGCACTTGCCATCGCCGTCGGTATCTTGGGCGTAGAAAATTTCCGGGGCGCAAGCCACTAAGATTCCTTGATCCCAAGCATAGATTCCGGCCGGGTAATTCAACCCGTCAAGAAACACGGTGCTTGTGTCCATCACACCATCGCCATCGATGTCCTTGAGCGTCTTGATGCAACCTGTTTTTCCACCCCCCAGTGGATAATCTCCCATCTCGACAACCCAAACCTTGCCATCGGTTCCCCAAGCGATCCCTACTGGGTCGGTCACAAGGGGTTCGCTAGCCACAAGCTCGATGGTATATCCCTCGGGGACTTGGATACTCTCAAGCGATTCCTGTGGACTGCGCGGTTGGTCTGCAAGCCTCTGTTGCTTGGTCATCTGCAGGACGCGATCGACAATTTTCTCTTCGGTGCCTGATTCCCAGCGTCCGGGTTGTCCATAGTAGAGCATGGATCCGTCGACTTCGTATCCTCCTTCGTCTCGCACGCGTTGGCTTGCCACATAGGCGAAGACATCGTCGACGTACCCGGCGACCCAAACATTCTCGAACTGGCTCAATTCTTTTTCCAAGCGTATTTGGTAGTCGACGACGACTTCGCCACCCATGAAAACCCAAGCGAGATCTTTCCCGAAGCTCCATAGATGCACCGGTGCTGGATAGGTCTCAGGGATCCGATCTTTTCTGGAAAGGAGTTCCAGCCAGTTGTTCGCGAAGTTGCGTTCGTGGGCGGAATTGCTCTTTTGCATGGTCTCGAGCTTTTCTTTATTGGGACGCTCGCTAGCAAGTGCCACGAGCATGAACGCAGCATTGGTGGGCTTAGGGAGCGGCTTTAGCTCTTTGTCGATCACCGATTGAACCGATTGCGCCATCTCTGCTCCATGCTTGCGGGACAGTTCGATCGTGCCGCGTGGGTTGGGGTTGGCGTCGGCACCACAACCGATGATTGGAAGGGCGATGCAATCAGGGTTTTTCGCTTCGAGGATGCCAGCGGAAATTCCACCCCAATCGGCACTGATTTTGTTCTCATTGGGGGAGATCGAAGTGCTGTGGCAAGCGTACTGATACGAAACAGCAAGCAGTTTCCCATTTTTATCTTGGACTCGCAAAACACGAACATTGCGATCCACTGGACCTTCGTCTACCGTTCCGATTCCGATCCATTGATTATCTTTGAGCATACGACGATTGATTGCGAACTCGGCTCTTCCGAGGCCGTAGTCGACTTTACCCGGCTGTTGTTTCGAAGCTGCATCGAGGATGACTTGCGAGATCCGAGCGATGTTCATTTGCGTGGTGCGCAGCATCGCATCATGCTCGGCCTGAGGTAGCGGCACTCCAAACAGGTTCGGAATCAGGCCATCTAGGTGGGGTGCGGTGTGGGAGTGCGTCGTGCAAAAGACGATTCGGGAACGAGAGATTTTGAGTTTTGGTAAAACGATATCGAGGATTTTTTCGGTCATCACCGCGGAGATACCGATCGCGTCGATCGATACGATCACCAGCGAGTCAGGATGCAATCCTTCGAAACCAGGCTTTGTAGCTTCACCGTTTTTATTCGTCGAGGGAGCTGGGTTGGGTACCGGGGAGAGGACCAAGGCTCTTGCCGATAGTGGGTCTTCGACCCCGACCGTTGGGGTCAATCGACTCGCGTAGCCGCTTAATCGTACCGGTTCCTCGGGGGTGATATCCACTTTTGCCGCACCGACCATCCAGCTTGGTTCTACCTCAGAAGCGAACGATTGTGAGGGAAGAAATTCCCCCAGGTTGAGCATCGGCGGGCCAACAAGGGCTAGCACGAGAATCGTCAATACATATCGAGCGTTTCGGAATGCCATGATCACCTCGAAAAAAAGGACTTGAGTCTGCGATAGTATAAGCGAATCCACTAGGGATTGGGAACGGAATGCTATGGATACGGTATCTTAGGGTGTTAATATGGGCAGAGAGGGGTGTTCGAGGGATCGTTTATTTAGTTCAACGGGTGCGGCATGGGGAAATGGGATTACGTCCAAGCTTGGTGTTTCATCGTGGCGGTGGTCGCGAATCCGGGAGCAAGTCTTTCGCAGGAGTCGGATCCATCCTCGGCTTCCCAAAGAGAAACGCAAAAATCCACGCGAGCTTGGATCGATTTTGTAAGGCCAATGGATGCAGAGCAATTGATAGGCCCGGCGGGATCCGTGCTTGTGCCAGAAAATCCAAAGATCACCAATCAATGGACCTTTGCTGACGGGGTGCTAAAGGCATCACCCAAGTGGGATAGTGTGCAGACGCCTGCGAGCTATCGGGATTTTGTTTTGCACATTGAGTTTAACGTCAACGAAGCGGGCCAAGTCGAGCGTGAGCGCAACGGCAATTCTGGACTGTATTTGCAACTTCGGTACGAACTTCAGATCCTAAACTCCTTCCACACACCTTTTGAAGCTTATACCAAGACTGATTGCGGTTGCATTTACGGGCTCAAAAAGCCACAGCAGTTGGCGTGTTTACCGGCGGGTCAGTGGCAATCGTTTGACGTGGCTTTTCGGGCTGCTCGTTTCGAAGATGGCAAGAGGATCGAGAATGCGAGAATCACCGTCTATCAGAATCAAAAACTGATCCACGACGACTTTGCGTTACCGCGTCACACCGGTGCGGGCAAGAAGGAAGGTCCCGAACCGATGCCGATCAAGTTGCAAGGGCATCACAATCAAGTTCAATTTCGAAACTTTTGGATCAAGCCTGTCGATAGCCTCTAAAGCTTGCAGCGGCCTCTAAAGCTTGCAGCCACCGGCTTGAAAGACCGCATCGAGAACCTGTTGGGTTTGGAGCGTCATACGTCCCCAGGATTCATCGGGCCGGTCGCCTTGCAAGAGGTTGTGGAACGTATTGAACATGTTGATTTCTTGGCTGGGCGAATGGCCTGAATCGTATTCTGCGACCGAGAACCTTTGCGAGCGACGATGCATGTGAAAATCGCAAACATCGGTAACAAATTCGGGTTGGACTAAGTCGTAACCGACGTTCGATCCATAGCAAGGCAGTACGAAGTCATCGATCCAGATACTTCCTTTTTCGCCGCTGATGTGGCACCATTGCTGATGCTCGGTTGCAAAGGACACATAGAAACTTGCTGATACTCCGTTGTCGAATTGAAGTTCGGCGCTGAATTCCATGGGGACCGGATTAGGGCTGGCGTTGCCTTGCAAGGTTGAAATGCATCGCGCTGAAACGTGGGTTGGCATGCGCCACTGATTGACCCATAGAATCATTCGGATGGTGTACCATCCCAGATCGCCTAGGGATCCGTGCGGTTCGTAGTTGGAATTCGAGCGAATGTTGTTGGTGCGAAATTCCTGATCGCCATGGAAAGAAAACTGGGTCGCGATTCGCTTAAGGGCTCCAATGCCGCTTGGACTTTGCAGGGTTTCACGAAGTTTACCGAGTCGCTGGCTGTGCATGAACATCACCCCGTCCATGAACTGCACTCCGTTGGACTTGCATGCATCGAGGATCTCTTGCACATCCTGGGCCGTCAAAGCTGCGGGCTTTTCAGCCAAAATATGTTTTCCGTGCTTGGCTGCTGCAAGGATCCATTCTTTTCTGATTCCGGTGGGCAGGGGGATGTAGACCGCGTCGACCTCCTTGCTCTCCAGGAGTGATTGGTAGCTGCCTAAGGCGATGGGAGCCGTTTTGAAAGGGCAGTTCGACTGGCACTCGTCGATGAATCTCTGAGCCGATTGCATGTCGCGGCTTGCGACCGCTGCAACCCGACCGGTATTGCTGCGGGAAATCGCACGCCAGTTTTTCTTAGCGATTCCAGCGGTCGATAAAATTCCCCAACGGCATTCAGAAGACTTCAGTGGCAACATTTTCAAAACAACATCCCTCTAATAACTGGTCACAACGGCAACTGGACACAACGACAAAACTGCATCATAACACTTGTCCAGTTATACTAAACTTTGTAGGGTTTGGGATCCCCAAGGCTAAGATGGTTTACCCACCGAAGGACGGTCAACGATGGAAAATCTAGCGATACGAATCATGCGATTGTTGGCCATGGTCTTA
>JAGWZB010000184.1 GCA_018969045.1 Planctomycetota bacterium
AACCATGAGAGTCAAATCCTCTCAATTCATCGACTCGGCTATCGATGACGATTTCATCACCCTATCGGCAAAACAACCCATCGACGAAGCCAGAACGAAAACCGATCGAATCCGTCAATCAATGCTGCCAGTGGTCAATGACGCCGGATTGCTCGTAGGTGTCGTCAGCAAATCCGATCTGGTCAATCCACCCAAGCCAAAACTGGTACTGGTAGACCACAACGAACTCTCCCAAGCCGTCAACGGAGCAGAAGATGCTGATATTCTCGAAGTCCTCGATCACCACCGCATCGGTGGGTCGCTCAAGTCAACTCAGCCAATCCGTTTCATCAACGAACCTGTAGGATCGACATGCACCCTCGTGGCTCGGCAATTTCGAGCCGCCGGAATCGACCCCACACCCGGTATCGCCTTGTGCATGGCCTCAGGGATCATCTCCGATACCCTCTTCTTGCGCTCACCAACCACCACCCAAATCGATCGCGATGTGCTCTCTTGGCTCGAGAAACTTTGCCAAGTGGACCTCGAACAATACGCCAGAGAATTCTTCGAAATCGGCTCGGCTCTTCGCAATTGCGCTCCTGCCGAAGTCGTCCGAGAGGATTGCAAAGAATTTACCGAGCATGGCATTCGATTCTCGATTTCCCAAATCGAAGAAACAGGCTTTGATCTGTTCTGGGATCGAAAAGAGGACCTTCGCAAAGCCCTCGAAGAACTTGCTAACAAACAACGTCTGCAGTTCTCAGCTTTGCTGGTGACCGATGTCGTTAGCAACGGTTCACTGCTGCTGTTATCGCGCGAATCGGACGCATGGGACGAAATCAACTACCCATGCCTGGATCGAGGACTCTACGAATTGCCCAATGTGGTCAGCCGTAAGAAACAACTGCTACCTCTTCTGGCTCAAGTCCTACGAACCACCACACGGTGATCTCACAATAATAACGATACGTTAACGGAAAACCTTGCGATAGATTTCTAATTCGTAAGGTCCCAGGAAGATCACCAAGATCGCTTGATCGGCACCATAGCAGCGAAACACATCCTTGAGAAAATAGTCTTCGCCAGGCCAAGGGTAGGCAAAGACGGTCGAAAAGTCATCCACCGCCAGCGATTCATCCGTGTAAACACTCGGGATATTGTGAAATAACGAGGCGTGGTTGGCTTGGCGTTTGGCCAAACGCTCCGCACCTTCGGGCAAGAAGTTTCCATGCCAGATTTCTGCACAGATCGCCTCAGCTCTTAAAAAGGAACGAGCTTGCTCAACCAAAAACTCCTCGGCCTCGATACCCACCGAGTCCCAACCGAGCTTGCTTGCCAGCGCCGTCACGATTCCAAATCCACAGCCCCACTCGCAAAACAGGTTCCCAGTCGCAAGGTTTTGCGATTTGACCGCATGCAAAGCACGCCAGACATCGCGAAAATCGCAAGCCACATACTGCTCGATGGGCCGTCGATGCCACGAATCCCAATAAGATTGCAGCAGCAGGTCTGCTTTGGCTAGCAATTCCTCGATTTCCGTCGGGATTATCGACTCGCTGTCCCAATCGACTTCTAGGGCTTCCAACTGGGGTTCTGCGGCGCCTCGCCCGCTTGGGGGTATCCGAGAAGATCTTTTGGACATAGAACAAGCTTGTTTTTGATATTCCTGCTGCGCCGTTGCTTGCCCGATATAGCCAGCCAAAATAAAATTAAAGCCCGATCGCGGCAAATCCCACCCTAGACCTCTTTATAACCTCTGGTCACTATGCAATCCACCAACCGTCGAGAATTCCTAGCTGTCACAACGGCCACCCTTGCTACCACCGGACTGTCCCGCTGGAGCTGTGCTCAAGACACCACTGCGGGTAAACCCTTCAAGATATCGCTGGCGCAGTGGTCGCTCCACAAACCCCTCTTTGCCAAAGAAATCGACAACCTCGATTTTGCAAAAGTTGCCAAAGAGCGATTCGGAATCGAGGCCGTCGAGTACGTCAACCAATTCTTCAAGGACAAAGCCAAGGACGCAAAGTACCTAGAAGAAATGAAAAAAAGGACCACCGATCTGGGTGTCACCAACGTACTGATCATGATCGATGGCGAAGGCGGTTTGGGCAACAGCGATCCGGCCAAGCGAACCACCGCTGTCGAAAACCACTACAAATGGGTCGATGCCGCAAAGTACCTTGGTTGCCACTCGATTCGAGTCAACGCCGAGACCGATAAACCTTACGAAGAGGGCTCGAAGCTCGCGGCCGATGGACTGCGACGTCTAAGTGAGTATGCCAAGCCCCTTGGCATCAATGTCATTGTTGAGAACCATGGTGGACTAAGCTCCAACGGAAAATGGTTGGCCGAAACCATTCGCGCCACAGGCATGGACAACTGCGGCACCTTACCCGACTTCGGGAATTTCTACGAATACGATCGGTATCAAGGCGTCACGGATTTGATGCCCTTGGCCAAGGCTGTCTCTGCCAAGAGTTATGACTTTGATGCCAACGGAAATGAAACCAAGATCGACTTTGCCAAGATGATGAAGATCGTTTTGGATGCAGGGTATCGAGGTTGGGTCGGGATCGAGTACGAAGGTTCTAAGCTCAGTCCCGATGAGGGCATCAAAGCAACCAAGAAGCTTCTCGAAAAAATCCGCGACTCGGTTGCCGTGAAATAGCCTACTGCCAAGTTGCTATCGCTTGATCAGCAAGTTCTCAAACCAATACAAACCGGATTTGCCAGGAGCGACAATGTCGATGTCCCCGTCGTGATCCATATCGCGAACGGCCATCTGCAAACCGGTCCCGGCAGATCCTGGGCGGAAGTCTTTTAATGCGTCCCGTTTCTCCGGATCCAACGGAGCCGCCGGTGCGGGCTGCCCTACATAAACGCTCGACCTGTTCCACTTCGATGACGTGCGATCGTAATCAAAAATATAAACGCAAGGCTCGGCCGTCGCGCCCGCTTCGCTCTCGTGCGCATAAATCCTCTTTCCAGTGACAAACTCCATTTGGCCATCTTGATCGAAGTCGGCAAGATGCAGCGCATGGACTTGGGAGAAACTGCTGTCGATGAGTTCTTTGGTCCACACCGTTTTGCCGTCGACCTTGGATTGCTTGAGCCAATACAAACCAAAATCGTGACCCATCCCCCATACAATATCGGTGTCTGCGTCGCCGTCGAAGTCATGACCGATGATTTCGATGCTTGCTACTCCTAGCTGAAATTCTGGATGAAAGGCCCATGCTCCGTCGCGGCTAGCAGGTTGTTCGTACCAACCCTGGGGTGTGATGATATCGATCCTGCCATCGGAATTCACATCTCCATGACCAAGACCGTGTCCGGCACCTGCTGGATCAAGCATTCGAGGCTTCCACTGCAGGGTTGCTTGGTCCACAAGCTCATAAAAGAGGACTTGGCCTCCGACATTGGGTAAGAAAACCGGTTTGCCCGATTGGAATAGATCCACAAGGTAGCCAGTTTCCATGGAGCCCGGTTGATCGATAGGGTGCGTGATCCAAGGTTGCTTCGGATCGCCAGGATGCTCGATCCACGAGATTGCTTTCGAAAAGTATGCACAAGTCAAGATATCGATGTTGCCATCGCCGTTGACGTCCAAAGGTGCATCGGCAAAGTCTTCGTGATAGTGGGGATTGGTTCCGCGCGGGACATCACGCACTTTGTGTTGTTCCCAGTCGGGAGCCTTGTACCAGGAATCGCCGCAAAAGACATCGAGTTTTCCATCGTTGTCAAAGTCCGCCACGCCGACCGCTTCGTAGGGTGAGAACCGATTGATGTCATGCTTTTTCCATAAGGGGGCAGGCTCTTGCGAAAAACTTCTCGAAGTTCCCAGTGCAAGAATCTGCAGAACGATCAAGCGTGTAACAAAGGATCTGCTCAAGATAGTTAATTCCGTAAAAGGGACCGCTCATTTGAATCGCTTGTGCAATGGGGTTGCATCAAGCCTGTACGGGAGGCTTTGGGTTTCTTGCTAGTGGAACTTAGTGTATCATCGAACGCTTTGGTTTTCTTTAATCGATGCTGAAATTAGGAGATAAGCTTTTGTTCCGAAGATACCGACAAGCCAACGGATTTACCTTGATTGAACTTTTGGTTGTGATCTCGATCATAGGTGTTTTGGTGGGTTTGCTCTTGCCAGCGGTACAGCAAGCCCGAGAGGCTGCAAGAAGGATGTCTTGCAGCAGCAACCTTCGACAAGTAGGTCTGGCTATCCAGAACTACCATAGCGCCCACAAAAGGCTTCCTCCGGGCTATCTTGCAACCTTTGATGCTGTTGGTAACGAGTACGGTCCCGGATGGGGATGGGGATCGATGATCCTCGTTGAGCTTGAGCAATCCTCGCTGATGCAACAGATTTCTTTCGGTTTGCCGATCGAACATCCATCCAACGCCGCAGCTAGAACGACCCAAATCAGCAGTTTTTTGTGTCCTTCCGATACGGTTAAGTCGCCGTGGAATGCAGCAACCAGGGATTCGATGGGAAATCCAGGTGCAACGATTTGCCAAGTCGCTGCTTCCAACTACGCAGGTGTTTTTGGAATTCGGGAGCCCATTGGCGATGGTGACGGTGTGCTGTATCGCAATTCACGTTTGGGCATGAAGGACATCACCGACGGTACATCGACAACGATGATTGTCGGTGAGCGCTCTCAGCGATGGGGCGAAGCGACATGGACAGGGGCTGTTACAGGCGCATTGCTATTCCCACCGCCAAACTCACCGGCTTTGCCTCATATCGAACCATCATCGAGCATGGTTCTCGGACATACCTTTGAAGGTGCACCGAATTCACAGGACTTGGAGCTTAATAACTTTTCTAGCCTTCACGCCGCTGGTGGGCATATGCTCTTTGTCGATGGACATGTCCACTTTCTATCTGCTTCAACCGACAAGTTCACGTTCCGAGCTTTGTCCACACGAGCAGGCGCGGAGAATTTAGGAGATTTCTAATGATACGTATTACCCTAATCATCATGATGGGTTTAGTCCTCGGTTGCCAACGACAATCAACCCCAAGAATTGTCCCCTTTGATGAAGTCCCTCCAGACTTGTTGCAGAAGGCAAAAGAAGCACTTCCCGAAGTCAGATTCGATAACGCTGTCAGGCGAAGCGATGGTGGCTTGGAAATTCGCGGCAAAGATCCCACCGGTAAAGTACGTGATGTGGATTTCTCCGCATCAGGTCAATTAACTGAGATCGAATAGGTACCTTAAAGCGGTTTTTTTTATGAATTCAACCACTGCTTTAAAGTTATAGATCCGACAGGGTTCGATCGTACAGTCGATAGGTTTTGGCTGGAACCAGACCGGCCCGTTCCAGCGAACCTCGCGACAAGTGATTGCTTTCAAGAACCCATGAGAACTCAGCATCGGTGATGCCGATCGCTAAGACATCTGGAAGCATTCGATTCAAGAGTACCAAACCCAGTCCCCAACGCTGCCACTCAGGCATCACGTTCGTAGCGATGATTCGCATCTTGGTGATTTTCTTGCGATCCAGAAGAATCCTCAGCCAACCAAATGGAAACAACTTGCCATCGATCTTCTTGATGATTGGGTTGTAGTCGGGTAGTCCAAGTCCAACACCTACCGATTCGCCATTGACTTCGATCACACTGGTGGCTGCAGGATTGATCAACATTTTAAGCGAGTTGCCCAAGGCTTTGACCTCACCGTCGCTTAATGGAACGAATCCCCAAGTCCCTTGAAGCGATTCGTTATAGATCTTCAGAAACAGCAAGACCTCTTGAGCAAAGTTCTTACGACTCACTGGTCGAACTTTGACTTTGAATCGATCTTGGACTTGTTCGACCACTTGCAAGATCTTTGGATCAAGCGTCTTGAGCATCTCGATGTTGCCATCATAAGCGAACATGTCTTGGGTCTTCTCAAAACCAAAACCCTTGATCAAACGATCGTGATAAGGGGGATTGTAGGTCATCATGAAAGTCGGAGGCGTGGTGAAGCCATCGACCAATGTCCCGGTCTCGTAATTTAGCGATGGGTTGCACGGACCACGAACATCGCTCATCCCTTGGGATTTAAGATATTTCCCAGCGGCAAGAAACAAAGCGTCAGCAACTTGCTGATCATCGATCGCTTCGAAAAAGCCAAAGAATCCCCGCTTCTCTTCGAATCGTTTGTTATGGCCATGATTGATGATTCCTACGATCCTGCCGACTACTTCTAAGCCGCGACGAGCCAAGAAAGCTTGGCAGCGGTTGTGCTCATAGAATGGATGCTTGCGAAATCCGACAAGCTCCTCCTGATTCATCCGAATCGGAGGAATCCAATTGGGATCTTGGCGATACAGTCTCCAAATGAGTTCCATGAACTCTTTGCGATCCTTGCTGCCCTCGACCGGAGTGACTTGTACGCTGTTCATAGCTGCTTTTTCTCTTCCTCATAAGCCTCTTGATTGATCCCCAACCACCAATTGGCCATCAGTGATTTGCCCGTTGCTATTGTGCCCGTTGCTGATTTGATGTGCCTGCCAACGCCCTGCTGCATGTCCAAGAATCACGCTACCATAGTACGCTGGGAGCGAAACCGTGGGTAGCACAGTCCCGATCGCACCTCCGACATAGGTTCCGTAAGCTGGGTACAAGATGCGATAGGCTTGAAGCAGCAATTCTTGATCCTGAGTTTGCTGCGCATAAGCAATTGCATCTGCAGTGGCGATCGATTCATGGTACAAAGGGACAATCGGTAATGCGTAAATAGCCGCATAAGTTCCCGGGAAACTGCGACGGGAAAAGTCTTTTGCATGAGCACCTTCGTGCACAGCAATCGCAGGTACATCGCTGTACAAGTGAATCGTATGTGTATAGGGGTTGAAATGATCACCACCGAAGATTCGACCCGGTAATACCGTTTCGCCTAAAACACTTAGGGTTCCTATCGAGTATCGCCAAGGCCATGCCATCGTTCGATTCTTTGTCAGTCGCTTCATGTCGTCCCATGGGCGGTACTGATTGAGCCTGACTTTTACATGATCGAGTTGGTTGCTCTCTAGATACTCCTGAATACCAAGCTCAGTCTCTGGTCCGATGCGGTGGTTTTCGATTCGATGATCCCAGAGCAGGATTTTCGAAGGTATCCCGATAACCCATCCAAGGGCATCGATGATCGGTCTTGGTTTACCCCGTTCGATCGAAGTCGAATTTGCCTGAACCAACTCAGGAGAAATATTCTGCTTGGAATTGTCCAGAGTTCGAGGCGCAAGGACCCTGCAACCGGACAAACCAAACCAAAGGCAAATCGCCAGGCAAACCAGATAAGAATGTCGACTATTCATTATCGGTCGGCGGCCTAAATCCACCGCCCGGGGTTACTTGTGTTGACGGGAAGCTAAGTGGAGCACCGTAGGGGAAAAACAAATCCCGAACCCTTTGGCCAAACGAAGGCCCAGGTGTTTGGGCCACAGGAGGTCCATAGGGTGCAGGGCCCATGGGACCAGGGGCAATAGCTACCGGAGCCGGAGCAAGGATCGGTGTCGATGGTTGAATCACCGGTGGCGGGGGTGTCACAGCAATCCCTTGTCCTGCTTGCAAACGAAGTTGTTCTCCGGAGGCGATCAAGGCATCTTCGGGAACGTCAAACTCGGGAGTCATTTGGACATCGATGATGCGTTCGTCCCGAGACTCAAATGGCCAAAGGGTATCGGAGACAAAATCAAGAGGGGGAATTTGATACCACGGAGCATGAACTTTGCGGAGGAATTTCTCGGTACGATAACCATCTTTGACGATTTCGATGTTTCTGGTTCCGTAATAAGTAAATCCTGTGGAGACCGGGGTCAAACCCACAGGCTGCTTATCCATATACACCATCGCGCCGGGTGGATTGGTCCTAAAGGTCATGCGTTTGCGGACGCAACCGGTGTTACCCAGGACCAGGATGGAGCCGAGGCAAAAAACGACGAAATAAGGGCAGGATTGTTTACTCATGCCCAGGGTTGTAGTGTTTTCTCAGTTTGCCTATCAAGAGAGTTTAGTCAATCGAGCGAGGCTAGATGGACTCGGCAAGCTAGGGGGGAGTGCCTTGACTAGGTAGGCTGACGGGGTGTTCCCCAAGTGGTATCGGCTACCCCGAGTTCAAAGTTTGCGAAGCGAGCCATGACAAACAGCAGGTCGCTGAGTCGATTGAGAAAAATCACGATGTGAGAGACATCGCTGACGCGTCTGTCGTGTCCAAGCCTAACGATTTCACGTTCGACCCGGCGGCAAATCGTCCTGGACAGGTGCAAGTGGGCTGCCTGCGGACTGCCCCCTGGAAGGATGAAGTTTCGAAGCGAGGGTAGGTGGGTCTCCATCGAATCGATCCATTCCTCGATCTTCGAGACGTGAGGATTGCTGTCCCACTTGAGATTGTGTTGCTCAGGCTCCGGGCTTGCCAGTTCGGCTCCGATCGAGAACAGTTCGTGTTGGACCGCATCGAGCATTTTGTCGAGTTTGTCAGAAAGTCCAGTGCTGCGAGCGGTTCCCAAAACGGCATTGAGTTCGTCGACCGAACCATAGGCGCAAATCCGGGCGTCGTCCTTGGAAACCCTTGGGCCTCCGAACAAACCAGTGGTCCCCGCATCTCCAGTCTTGGTGTAGATCTTCATCGATGGCAATTTGGTTTGGACAAGCGGTTGGGAAAGACTGCCGGTATGATACTGCGGTGACAACCGATGACCAGAGCCAATCCAGGGGGATAGAGACTTGCCAAGCTCCGAGAAACCATCTGTATTTGCTGCTGGTTATCTGATTTTCCGAAGAGCAGATGCTTTGGAATTTCTTCTGATGGAACATCAGGATCGATGGGATTTGCCCAAAGGGCATGTCGATCATGGAGAGTCGATTTTGCATGCGGCCAAGAGGGAGCTTTGGGAGGAGACAGGCATTTCTGATAGTCAGATTTGGACCGATCCTGAATTCGTTTTTACCAGTCAATACTGGGTTTCAAAACGGAAAACTCCCAGCCAGAAGGCCCTCAAGCAAACGACGATTTATCTGGGGTTTGGGCCGCCATCTCTACAGATCGTTTGCACCGAACATATCGGATACCGATGGTGGGCATGGAATCCACCCCATCGGATTCAGGCCCAAGCAATCGATCCGCTTTTGGATCAAGTTGCCCAGCATTTTGAAAGAAATCCCGACGTTTTTGCCAAGTTCTGCAGTTAACCATGCCGCAGGGGCCAAACGACAAGAGCCTGCTTGCGGGGGAACTGGTCGTTGGTCCTTGGATTAGGCAGACCGTGGTCGATAGCGTCCGGATCCCAGAGTTTTAACGCGCCTCGAAGCTGCTGCGACGGCACGCTCGACCGATTTGATCTTCAGATACACTC
>JAGWZB010000185.1 GCA_018969045.1 Planctomycetota bacterium
CGAGACCATTCAGCCTAGCGACTAGGGATTCATTGTGCAGAAAAACCGAATTCTGTCGCGAATTTGGTAAGAAAAAAATTCGGGCTAGCCCAGGGACTGTCCCCACCTCTTGCGACTCAGATTGCTAGCAATTGCGCGATGGAAAACCCAGGGACTGTCCCCGGTCAGGGACGAGGGAGGATTGCTAGCAAACGCATGCTCGATACCCCGGGACTGTCCCCGGTCTGAGGGGGATCGAATGCTAGCAAATGCGATGCGGGGTGCTCGGGGACTGTCCCTGGTGACTGTAAATATGGAGTGCTAGCAAAAGTGGATGGCAACTGAGAACTGCCCAAAAACATCTCTTTGTCTGAGCAAATTGCCTGATTGAACGAATCAATCAAGTTGTGTGATCCTTCCAACAACCTGAGCAACTTCACTCCAACTGGATCGCTAGCGGACTTAGAGCATCACGCAACGGATCAATCTGGCTTGCACTAAACCCCAAATGCAGATGCCGCGTCCAACCCTCGGCATACTGCCCCAACATATCCATGGCTGTTTGATTACGATGCATACCAGCAACCTCGATTCCAAGCTCGTGCATGGTCTGTAGGTATGAATTCATTCCTTGACTCTCTTTGAGCCATTGTTGCTGGGAGCGATGCTCGGCAAGCATCGCTCTTTTTATATCCATTACGCTGTCGACGTATACGACCAAACCTGGCCTTACGATTTGACCCAGTGGGGTCCGATTCCCATGCGGTTGTGCATGGTACACCGTTACATCGCTGTAGTAAGCGTCCACATACCCGGACTCAGTAGGATCTGGATAATTGGGCACACCTTTGGCAAACGCTGCCGTTACAGCCAAACGGCATGTCTGCATGTGGTCTTCCATGTAATCCAACGGAGCATGGGTCAAAACGATCGACGGCTGAACCTTTCTTACAATCCCTAAAAGATGCTTGATCGCCTCTTGTGTGTAATCAACCTCAAGATCATTAAAAATAGGATTGTAATGAGTAGCTTTCAGATGCGCCGCAGCTAGCTTGGACTCAGCCAATCGGATCCTAGCTGTCTCTGCACGTGAAGTAACCGTCGATCCACAGCACCCATTGGCGAGATTCATCAAATGGACGTCCCAACCCCGCTTATGCAATAACGCTAGGGTTCCTGCGGCAGCAAACTCAATGTCGTCTGGATGGGCAAACAAAGCTAAGACACTAGGCATTTCCAACTCCAGCGAAACTTAAAAACCAAAACCAGAAGAGGCTTGCAAAAAGCGGTCCGGACACAACTTTTTGTCGATTATCCGTGCACATTCGTATTCAGCTAAGGTCTAGCGATGAACCAGATTCAATCTCTAGATCAAAGGTAGTGCACCAGGAAACCAAATCGATATAATACCAAACATCAACTGTCAGAAATGACGTCTAGTCCTACCGCGATTTGCTCATCTGCCAACTCAACCAATTCGCATACTCCACCTTTGATCTCAATCGACCCTTGAGGTACCACTGCCACAGCAAAGTCTGTTGCGAGTGTCTCGCTTTGGATGAGCCCTAGGTTTGTATTCAATGCTTCAGCGAGTTGAGAACTTGTAGTGAAAATCGAGATTTTAATACGATCGGTGTAATTGCACCGCCGACGCTTGCGCAAGTCTTGTATCAACCGAATGGCATCCTTTGCAATACCATCGCGGATCAGTTCCGGAGTAAGTTCTGTGTTGAGCGCAACAACACAAGATTTGCCCTGCGCTGCTGCCCAGCCTTCTTTGGCACTCAATCGGACTTGGATGTCCTCCCCGTCGAGTTCAAGTTCCTTGCCATCAATGACTACAAGAATTTTTCCTGTTCGGCTCATCTGATCCATCAGATTTGCACCGCTTGCTGCCGCCAGAACCGTTTTAAGCTTAGGCAACATTTGTCCAACCCGAGGACCTAACTTGCGAAAATTAGGCTGTACCGAATACGTGACAAATGGACTTGAACCACTTGTGTAATGGATTTCTTTAACGTTAAGCTCCTCCCGCACAATATCGTCATGACTGCGCAACCAGTCGATGTGTGCATCGCTTGCCAATGTCACTTCAACACGCGATAAAGGTTGACGAACCTTAAGTTTGGACTCCATGCGCGCAGATCTGCCAAGTGAAGCGATTTGGCGCAGCAGTCCCATTCTTTCATTCAGAACCTTATCGCTTGGAGCAAAACCCCCATTCGGATAATCGCACAGATGAACGCTCTGGCGGACTCCGGTGAGTCCCTGGGTCAGATGCCCCCATAGTGATTCTGCAAGAAATGGGGTAAATGGAGCGATGAGCTTGGAAATCACCACTAAGGACTCATAGAGGGTCCAGTACGCATCGAGCTTATCTTGGTCCTGTTTATCCGATGCCCAATACCGAGCTCGACTTCGACGCACATACCAATTGCTCAACGCATCGACGAATGCATGGAGCGACTCGCAAGCCCCATAACTGTCGTATCGATCCATTTTTTCAACAGCATCGCGGCAGGTAGTTCCGAGCTCACTGAGAATCCAGCGATCCAGCTCGCTTCGCTTGGAAACTGGTCTGTAAGTCTTTGCTTGCTCTAGCTCTTTGGCATCGAGTTGATCCATTGGTCCAGGAATTTCAGAGGGGCCGGCGAATCCATCGATTTCCGCGTAGATGGTGAAGAAACTAAAAACATTCCACAGTCGCAAAATGAACTCAGGGATGCTGTCTCGAATCGCTCGCTCGGAATACAGGATAGAATTCCAAGGTGCTTGATTGGCAAACAGATACCAGCGAAGGGCATCGGCACCGTAGCGATCGAAAATTTCTTGAGGGCTGCGGTAGTTTCGCAGTTGCTTGCTCATCTTACCGGTCTTTTGGACAAAATCCGAACCCATGGCGGATCTGGCATCTTCCTCAGTCAAAAATCGCTGTTTGCCATCCTTGCTTTCGTACCACTCGGCGAGCATCAGCCCAAGAACGATGCAGTTCTTGAAAGGATGTGGGTACTGACTCTGAGTTTGAGTTTGGCCTGGTTGTTGACCAAATAGCATGGTGCTTATAGCCAACTGCGAATAAAACCATCCGCGAGTCTGATCGATCGCTTCGCTGATAAAATCGGCTGGAAATTGAGATTCGAAATTCTCTTTGCCGGCGTGTGGATAGCCCCACTGTGCAAACGGCATCGCTCCGCTGTCGTACCAGCAGTCGATCACTTCAGAAACTCGATGCATACGAGCGCCCGGGGCGAAAGGAGACTCGTAAGTCACTGCGTCGATATAGGGTTTGTGGACCTTCAGATCCTCGGCCAAATCGGGATTGGCTGCCTTGGCCTTTTCCCAAACTTGTGTTCCTTGCAAACCTTTCTTGGCAAGCAACTCATCGTAGGAACCGATCGATTCCATCTTTCCGGTGGATTGGCAAACCCACACTGGCAAAGGAGTCCCCCAATACCGTTCGCGAGAAAGGGCCCAATCGACATTGGATTCGAGGAAATTACCGAATCTTCCAGGACCTATATGATCGGGCAACCAGCCGATTTTCGAGTTGTTTTCCAGCATGGCATCGCGAAATGCAGTCGTCCGTATAAACCAGCTTTCACGAGGATATTGAATCAGAGGATCCTCACTGGCTCTCCAGCAGAATGGATAATCATGGACATACTGTTCTTGATGCCAAAGCAATCCGCGTTCGCGTAGCGATCTGCTGATGGGGCGATCAGCATCTTTGACCCAAACACCCTGGTAATCAGGGGCTTGGTCAGTGAATTTACCATCGGGTCCAACCGCACAAATAAGCGATGGCCCGTGTCCATCTGCGAATAACTCCCTCTGAGCAATCAATACTTCATAATCGACTTCGCCAAAGGCTGGCGCAAGGTGTACGATTCCTGTCCCGGAGTCGATAGTAACAAAATCCGCGTGGACGACTCGCCAGTCGGTATGCAAACTACCGCCTGCTTTAAGATCGCCGATTCTCGATCCGATTTTGGAGTGGTAGTAATCGTACGGGGGACGATAACGTAGGCCAACGAGTTGGCTTCCGGGCACTGTTTTCAGGACTGTCAGTTCACGCTTGATTTTTTCTCCGAGCGTCTTGACCAAATCGGCAGCGACGATGAGTGTATCTTTGGATTCTGGATCGCTGCAGTAGGCGTACTGAATCGAATCATGGACTGCAGCGAACTGGTTCGAGGGCAAAGTCCAAGGAGTGGTGGTCCAAACCACCAGCGACGTATCAGGTTGATCGACAAGCGGGAACCTAACATAGACGCTCGGGTCTGCGACTTCGCGATACCCCTGGCCGACTTCGCCGCTGCTCAGAGCAGTACCGCCTTGGGCCCACCACCAAACGATCTTGTGACCTCGATACAATAGTCCTCGATCAAATAGATTCTTCAGTGACCACCAAACACTCTCTACATAGCTTTGGTGGTAGGTGACGTAGGCTTCGGAAAGATCGATCCAAAATCCTAGGCGTTCGGTGACTCGTTCCCATTCTTGCATATAGCGCCAAACGCTCTGCTGGCACTTGGCGATGAACGGTTCGACGCCAAATTTTTCGATCTCTTCTTTGGAGTGGATCCCAAGTTCCTTGCAGACTTCGACTTCAACAGGTAGCCCGTGGGTGTCCCAACCTGCCTTGCGATTGCACCAGTAGCCTCGCATGGTGCGATAGCGGGGAAACAGATCCTTGATCGCGCGGGTCAAACAATGCCCCGGGTGGGGCAAACCGTTCGCGGTCGGTGGGCCTTCGAAGAATACAAACGGGGGCGAACCTTGCCGCAGTGACAACGACTTTTTGTAGATGTCGTTGTCTTTCCAGAATTTGAGGATCGATTCTTCCTGTTTAGGGAATTTAATGTCGGTCTTTACGGCTCGAAACATCGATCACTCATCATCGGGGAATTCGACTGGATTACCGTCCTGATCCAACTCATCGTCGATGTCTTCGGCATCGGGATGACCTTCGAGCATGCCGTCATCGACTGGCTCGATTTGGTATTCATCATCGAGCTCTTCCTCGAAATCGTCGTCAAAGTCGTCGTCGAAATCCTCTTCATCAAAATCGTCGAAGGGATCCGGTTCGTCGTCTTCGCGTTCGGGAGCGGCTTCCTCTGGAAGATCATCGTCCTCGGGTTCATCGTCGTCGTCTTCCCAAGAATTCCTCACCGTGGATCTGAACGTCGAGGTCTGCTTATTGGGCAAGGGGATATTGGATGCCGATTCAACAGCCGAGGCGAACCAGTCGTCTGCGACCGCGAAATCCGATACTAGGACAACCGCTTCTTTTGGATCGAGCATCTGGTTCATTTAGGGAATTTGGCCGCTGCGAAAGGGAAGCGAAAAACCGCTTGGGACAGGTTTTGCGGTACGGAAAATAGTAAGTTGGCGACAAGTTGCCTTGCTGTCAACCGCCGATGGGCACCCAAAGGAGAAACTAGAAACCAAGAAAATAATCGCAAGCCGACAATATTTCGAAAAGCTGTGCGAAATGCCCCTTAGGTTTGCGTTTTTGGACGCAACGATTTCCAAGGTTTTCCTTCAATCAAGGGGTACACAGATGCTCAAGAAAATTTTGCTCGGTTCGGCATTGACTCTCGCCACAGGGGGCCTGGTCATGGGGACTTCGGCCTACAGCTATCTAAAAACCGGATTTCACTCTTTGCAGGACTCGCTAAAGGATCAGATCCCCATCGAAGTCGAGATCAAGCGTGCTCGGGAGTTGATCGGAGACTTGAAGCCTGAAATCGCAAGCAACCTGAAAATGATCGCCCGCGAGGAAGTCGAGCTTATCAAGTTGCAGCGAGAAGTCGCGGCAAAGCAAGCTTCGGTGACTAAATCCAAGGACTCGATCCTCAAACTCAAAGAAGATCTTCAAAGCGGTGTGCGTTACGTGACCTATCAAGGCAAAAAGTACAGTATCGACCAAGTCCGCCAAGACTTGTCGGATCGCTTTAAACACCATCAAACGCTGGAGGCGACTTCGGAAAAGCTACTGAAAATCCTCGATGCTCGCGAAAGAAATCTGGTCGCAGCCCGACGTAAACTCGATGAGATGCTTTCGGCCAAACGAGAACTCGAAGTTCAGGTCGAGAATCTTCAAGCCAGACTGACGATGGTCCAAGTTGCACAAACTGGCAGCAAATTTGCATTCGACGAGAGTGCACTAGGTCAGGTCCGTCAAAGTCTCGATGAGATCGCAACGAGAATCGATGTTGCTGAAAAGCTAGCCAACGGTTTGGAACAAATCGGGTCTGTTCCTGTTGAGCCCACGGCGAATTCAGAAGACCTAATCGAGAAGATCTCCGATTATTTCCAACAAGACACTTCGGGCACCAGTGCTTCGGCCGAGTTGGATCACCTTGCCGAAATACCCCGATAACAGAAGCCTCGTCAAAGCACTTGTCCCTAGACGAATTGGCGGCTTTGCTGCATCATGAAGCGGACCTTCTCATCCCCAAAACCATCCTTGTTGATCCCGATGCCAAGTTCCCAGAGACAGCGGCCAAAAATACTGTGGATCGACGGGGTTGGAAGCTACGCGATGTGCGATGCCAACGAGGTGTCGATAGGCCAAGCGTTTCCGGGAAACCAAGTCGATCTGGCTATTCGTGCGGATATCAGCCGAAAAGCGTGCATCATCCGTCGCAAGGGGGAAGATCACCTGATCCAACCGTTTCAGACGACCAGCCTTGATGGCCAGCTTCTGGAAAGACCGGCCATCTTAAAATCAGGTTGCACGCTTCAGATCGGTGATCGCGTGCAACTGAGATACACCAGGCCTACGCTTCTAAGTGGCACGGCTCGATTGGAACTGGTGTCCAACCACCGTTGGCAACCAGTTCTCAATTCGGTCATCCTTTTGGGTGATTCCTGTGTCATAGGGCCCCAATCAGATGCGCATATCGTTTGTTTGCCGCCAAGGGGTACTGATTGGAATGGTCGATTTATTTGGTTTCGGCAGTCCGATTCCTGGATTTGTAAAGGGGTCGAGTGCCCGGGCTTGGTCGTAGGTCAACAACCCGTAAGCGCCCCGTTTAAGCTGGAAACTGGCCTAAGAATACAATCCGATGTGGCCAGTTGGACGCTGACCGAACCGTGAGACTTTATTGTCCCGTGGGATTTTTCAAAGCAATTTCAAAGCAATTTGCCAAGACTAAAGGTGTTTAGGTGCGTATTGTGCACTCGACACTCTGGATCCATCGACCAAAATGATATTCACTAAAAAGTCCCTTCGACCGTCGAGCCCTTTGTTAACAAAACCAGTCATGGAACGCCAAGGCGCTGCGATGAAATTCCAATACGGTAACGGGGAAAGCCCGCTCGATGGGTATGTCATCCGTCGGGGGATCGGTATTGGCGGATTCGGCGAAGTCTATTTCGCTGAAAGCGACTCGGGCAAAGAAGTTGCCTTGAAGCGAATCCAGAAGAACCTCGATGTTGAGATGAGGGGGGTTCGCCACTGCTTGAACCTGCGGCACCCAAACTTAGTTGCCATTTACGACATACGCTACGACAACGACCAGCAGGGCTGGATCGTGATGGAGTTCATCGAAGGCGAATCGCTACGGGACCACTTGGACCGAAGCATTGATACCAGCCTGGGCCCTGTTCATTCCTACGAGTATGGAAGTCCTCAAAAGGTTCTACCGGTCTTTGCCCAAATCGTCGCGGGGATGACTTATTTGCACGACCAAGGGATCGTGCACCGCGATCTGAAACCTGCGAATATTTTCCTGGAAAAGGGTTTGGCAAAAATTGGGGACTACGGGCTATCCAAGTACATCAGCGCTTCTCGACGTGCCGGGCAAACCGAAAGCGTCGGAACCTTCCACTACATGGCACCCGAGATCGGTAAAGGAGAGTACGGCAAAGAGATCGATATCTACTCGCTGGGAATAATCCTCTACGAGATGCTTACCGGTTCGGTCCCCTTCGATGGGCAAAGCACCCAAGAAATCTTGCTCAAACACCTAACTGCCGACCCGGACTTATCCATGCTACCGGATCATCTCGCTGAAGTCATTGGAAAGTGCTTAGCGAAAAATCCATTAGCTAGGTACCGCGATGGTCGCGAATTGCTCGGTGCCTTGGGCTACGAACTAAGCGTCGCGGGATTCGTATCCCCGCTTGCGGGAATACCGCGACAACCATCTGGTAGTCCGTCGACCAGTCAACCTAAAAACCGCACAGCAGACTCAGGCAACGAGCAAGCTTACTATAGCGATGCCTACAAGCTTGGTCATGTCAAACCGCTCTCGCCAATGGAGCGTCTGAACGCTTTTTTTTCGATCGGTTTAGATGGTCACCGGAGAATGCTTGATCGCGAACCCATCTTCCAACAGTTACGCAGTGTTTATGGAAGCATCACACAGTCCTTGGGGCTGCGATCCGGCAAAGATTCTGGCCATTGGATTTTGGCCATGATTGCGATTGCTGCGATGTTGTCGATTGGTGGGATCGTCGTTACGGGTTGGGCCTATGCCATTGGAGCTTATGCCATTTATTATTGCCTGTGGTTTTTCGGACATGTCCGCGAATCGGACTTGCGAGAGCTCTGGCCAACACCGTCTGCTCAGCGGCAATCATCGCCCCTGCCAGAGACTTACCGAGAAGCTGCCCGTCCAATTGGATTGCAAGACACGGCAGATTATCCGACTGCAACGCTGCGTTCTCAAGCATCACGTCCGATCCGCAAGCCAATTTCCAGCAAAGAGGCCAAGCGTCTTTGGAAAGCCCAACAGCAGCAAGTACTCGGCCAACGCGACATCTGGAACTTCAGCCACACTTCTCTCAAGGCGTTGACCTTCGCAGGTTTAGTCGCCGCTGTAACTTCGGTCGCAGGCGGGTACTTGGCCATATCGGCTGGACCCGGGAGCGGATTTTTATCCACAGGCTTAGGAACTTGGAACAGTCAAGCCCTTGGTGCAATAGCATGGCTTGGAGCCATGTCGATCCTGTGCAGTTGGACTGTCGTGACTTTCGCCCGAAGATGGGAATCCAGACAAGAGGACTCGATCGCCTTCCGATTCGCGATGATGGTTGCAGGACTTATTCTTGGCGCGATCAGTTTTCAACTCAGTGAATTCCTGCTGGTCCCATGGAGTTCGGTCATCAACCCCCAGGCTGATTTGCATTCTCGACTGATCGGCAAAGGAATCCATTTGGCTTTCAAAGGCTTCTATGATGAAAACCAAATGCCAAATCTAGCTGGTCACATGGCTTATTTTGCCGGTTTAATGTGGATTGTACGCTGGTGGCGACAGTCCGACTCGCTGCGGAAGAAGAAGTTCTCTTTGTGGACTGTGCTTTGGAGCATGCTCC
>JAGWZB010000186.1 GCA_018969045.1 Planctomycetota bacterium
GTTGGTTTTGAACCCCAAATACAGCATCGCTCCAAAAGGTATCCACCATATCAAATCGTTGGTCAGTATCATCCAACCCCAACTCCATGGCAACGCACCGGTGATCACCGATTGCAAAAAGCCAATGGGTCCAAAAATCTTCCCAAGAAACCCAACCGCGATGACCGGCCAATGCCTGGCAAAGTCTCTCGAAGCCCACCAATATCCCAATCCATAGACTCCGACGATCATTCCGACACATTGCCAAATGCCCGGGTAATTGGGCCTTGGAATCCCAGTCAAATCGAACCAATGATTCGGAAACAGGATTACCCACGTCCCCCAAAGAAGATTGTAAATGGCTGCTGCTTGCAAAACCCTTCTGGGCCATGTTGGCTGCGGTGTCATCGAAAGTATCCTCCAAGAGTCCTGAGGGAAGCGTCATTGGTCCTAGGTGTGCCAAGGACTCAATCGATTAGCCGAGCATCCAACTGAAGCAGGAACTGCCGAAGTGCTCGGGACCGATGGCTGATCGCTCGTTTGACGTTCAAACCTAACTCTGCGAACGTCCTGTGGTATTCTACGACCTCGAACAGGGGATCGTACCCAAAGCCTTCGGTCCCGCGTCTGGCTCGCAGGATTCTACCCCAGCACTCCCCTTGCACCTCCATGGCGACTGTTCCGCTGGGATCGCACAGCACGATGGCCGAAACGTAATAGGCGTCTCGCTTGGCGTCTGAAACATCGGTCATCTGAGCCAAGAGTTTATCGTTATTGCACTGGTCGATCTGACCTCGGTCCGAGTCGCTCGCACCGGCCCCATCGGCCAGTGAGTATCTGGCAGAATAGATTCCAGGTGCGCCGCCCAAGGCCGGCACACACAGCCCACTATCCTCGCCGATGGTCCAAAGACCATGATGGATCGCTTGAGCCTGGGCCTTCAACCGCGCGTTTTGGATAAAAGTACTGCCTGTCTCCTGGACATCCAGTGGCGAGTCCAGATCCGACAACGTTAGAAGCTCAAATCCTCTTGGCTCTAGATGGGCTTGGAGCTCGACGAGCTTCTTGCGATTGGTAGTCCCAAGTAGCAACTTTTTGTGCTGCTGTAACGATGACCAATCCATGGCAGTTACTTGGTCAACTCTCTTAATCGAATGTTCTTGTACTGGGCCCACATCGGTTTTCCGGCATGGAGTTGCAAGGCCAAGACACCTTGGGTTAAAGCCAACTGCGGGTCATTGTCCGTAAAATCGAGGATCAACCGATCGTTTAAGTAATGCTTGATTCGGTTGCCTTGGGCGAGGATCACGACATCATTCCACTGGTCGAGTCGAAACAGGGCTTCGAACTCTTCGGCAGTTATGCATTGACCGGTAACTTTCTTTGCTCCATCCTCCCATCGAGCTTGCTCCCCTGCCAAACAGATCCGTCCTCGCTTTCCGCCTTCGTCGTAGATGAAACCAGAGACATTGGGAAATTTCTTTTCGTTGCGGATCTCATGCTGGTAGCCTCGAACGACCCATTTGTTCTTGGATTGCTCGGTCTCGATATGCTTAGATCGGTATTGAACTCCGGAGTTGTTCGAGTCGTTGCAACGGAAGGAAAATCGAAGTTCGAAATCCGACGGTTTGCCACCCTTCCAAATCAGGAACGTATTTCCGTTGGCAGGATGCTCAGCGGTGGTTTGGCCGTGGATAACGCCCTCTTTGACCGACCATAAATTGGGATCTCCATCCCAATCGGTTAAATCCTTGCCGTTGAAAAGAACTTTGGATTGATCGACAAGCTCCGCAGGTGCTTTTTCGATCACTTTGGCAAGCGTCTCTTGACCCATGGAACTAGAAAGGGGTGCACCGAGAGCAACCAAACCGACAAGCAACATCCCGAGGTGTTTTTTCATCTTCGTGATCCAGAGAGGTTTTAGGTATCGTAAGTACGCTTAGCAGCGCATCCATTGACAAAGTTCGTGCGTGCGATCCCATATAGTTTTTGGCCAAAGGGAGTCGGATATTCGCCATTGATGCACGCTTGGCACAAATGGCTCTTTGGCAAATCAATCGCCCGAGCGATCGACTCGATCGGAAGGTATCGAAGGGAATCGCACTCGAGGTTTTCGGCCATGCGTCGTTGGGCTTCGTCGGTCAACCCTCCATTGCCCAAGAACTTAGGTGCATACAGCTCATCGATCGTCGACATGTCGATGCCATAAAAACAAGGGGCAACGATGGGTGGACAAGCCACCCGAACATGGATCTCTTTGGCCCCTCCTAAATCCCGAATTCGCTTCAGGAGAACTTTCATGGTCGTCGAGCGAACGATCGAGTCCTCGACCAAAATCACCCGCTTGCCTTGGAGAACCTCCCGAAGGGGAGTGTATTTCATGGCCGCTTTGACCTTGCGTGCGCGATTGCCTTCGATGAATGTTCTTCCAGAGTAACGATTGCGAATCAAACCTTCCCGGCACGGAATCTGCAACCCAAAGGCCATCGCGTCTGCGGCGGCTTTGCTGGTATCTGGAACGGGTACGACGATGGTGTCGGCGTCGATAGGAATCTCTTTTCGATCCAATTCGATACGAGCCAACTCTTCACCAAGTCTAGTGCGGGACAGATAGACGCTGCGCTCATCAAGAGTGCTTGCGACATTGGCAAAATACACCCATTCAAAAAAGCAGTGGGCTGGATCAACCTTCTGAGTGTATCTTCGCTCCTCGATACCTTCGGGGGTGATCACCATGCAACTGCCCGGCTCGACCGATTTGATCATCGAGCGGTCGAAGCCCAAATTCAACAACGCGACGCTTTCGCTTGCAGCCGCAAACAAAGATCCATCGAATGCGTAGCACAGAGGCTTGATGCCACGGGGATCCCTGGCCAAAAGCAACTCACCTTTGGCTGTTAGCAGTGCTAGAGAATAAGCACCATCGAAGTTCTTGGCAGCATTAGCAAAAACATCGATCAGCGAGAGACTTGGGTTGATGGTCAGTTCCCGACCAAGTTCATGGAGAATGATCTCGGTATCGGTGTCGCGAGCCAAATGATGATCGCCCTCGCGAGTCAGCTTGTCCTTGAGCTCCTGATAGTTCGCAAGTTGGCCGTTGAAGCAAAAACTAAACCACTTGTGCTTGTGGATGTGTTGCCGCTCGAAAGGCTGTGCATAGTTGCGATCATCACGACCGCAGGTGGCATAGCGGACATGCCCGATAGCTGCCGAACCGACCAGCTGCTGCATGATCGTTTCGTGCTTGCCGCGATGCGACAAGTGAAAGACTTCGCTGACCGTGCCGATGTCCTTGTGGGTCTCGAGCAAAAGCGAACGCTTGGGGTTGTAGCTGGTCATGCCTGCGGCAAGCTGTCCGCGATTTTGGATGTCTTGAAGCATCCGAGGCATGATCGTCGAAGCAGAATCGATTCCCACATCGCTGATTAGTGGGCTTTCAGGTGCCGACGGTAAGTGATAGAGGGCTGCAACTCCACACTCGTGATACAGTTCGCTCATAAGACTCCGCCAGACCAGAACCAAGGATGTCCTTGCAAGAATGGTCTGTATCTTACAGGATCCAAGCACCTTGCGAAACAGCTAACTGCTTTTGGACGGCTGAATCGAAACGACCTGGGGTTGGCGTTCCCTGAGCCGCCTGAGCTGGCCGCATGCGGCTTGGATTTCATCCCCTTTACGCTGACGAAACATGGCATTGATCCCACCATCGAGCAACGTTCTACGGAATTGCAGCACGGCGCTGGGTGTCGGAGTTTCGTAAGGCAACCCCGGGACCGGATTGTAAGGGATGACATTAAGCATCGCGGTCCTGCGACGAAGCAGTTGGACTAATTCGCGCGCACATTGAACCGAATCATTCAAACCGCCAAGCAACACGTACTCGAACGTCAAACGCCTCTTGGTTTTTTCGAAATACCGGTCCGCAGCGTCCAAAATCGACTCAATCCCAATGGTCTGATTGACCGGAACAAGTCGATTTCGCAACGGATCGTTCGGTGCGTGCAAACTGATGGCTAGATGATAAGGTGCGTCGGCAGCCGCTAATTTATCGATGGCAGGTGGCAGCCCAACGGTACTGATCGTAATACGTCGGGGGCTGATCCCAAGCCCGATCGTGGAGTCTTTGGCCACCGACAAGGCGCTGAGGACTCGAGGAAGATTGGCCAGCGGCTCGCCCATCCCCATCATGACGATGTGACTGAGCCTCTCGTCGACTTCGAGCAAATGCTGCAATTTGAGCATTTGTTCGAGGATCTCGCCTCGGGTCAAATTTCTTTCGACTCCATCGAGTCCGCTTGCACAAAAAACACATCCCATCGCACAGCCCACTTGGCTGCTGACACAAATCGATCGTCTCGGGCCATCCCTGAGCAACACGCATTCAATGCGCCCTCCATCGGCAAGCTGCAAAAGGAGCTTCTCGGTCCCATCAGCTGCTTGCTGATGCGCCGCGGTGCTTGTGCGGAACAGGTCAAAGTTCTGATCCAAAAGCAGACGCAGATCCTTGGGCAGATCGGTCATCTGATCGAACCGACTGGCCCGTCTCTGGAAAACCCACTTTTGGATCTGCGATGCGCGAAACTTGGGAAACCCTTTTGCAACGAGCCACTCTGCTAATTGCTCGGTATTCCAGTCGAGCAAATATTCTCGCGTCACCTCTGTCTCAGGGTTGCGGATCGGGTTTTGGTCTGCTGGAGTCGGATCGGACATCAAAAATCGGTGTCTCTAGTTGCGTTTTGATTCAAGCCATTGCTGGACGAAATCCCACAGTCCGGCGAAAACCAAAAGCATCGTCGGGGGTCGATCTGGGAGCGTTGAGCGCTGGGCTAACTGCTGGATCGTAAGCAACGTTCGGGAGTCGAACAAGTCTTCCAGGGGTACATTCTCATCCATCTGAAGAGCAATCGTCAGATCCGCAAGGATTCCATCGGGTGTTTTACCACGGATCAGCGCACATTCACCAAGTCGATAGCCATGGCGAGCAAGCCGCAAAGTCCACTGCCAGTCGGCCAAGATCGATTGGCCGGTCGCTTGTTGGATCGCATCCCCCGAATGGGTCGGAGGTAGTTGACCCTCAGGCCGAACGATCTCCAAGGACCGATCCAGCGGAATATCCGTTTTTCCTTGTTGGCTTTCCGGAGAACCAACAACAGGAATGTCCTGGATTTCGTCTTGCGTTTGGGAACTCATCGCCGTTGGCTCATTGGGCAACGTCTTCGACGGCGAATCGGACCAAACGGTATCTCTCTGACGGCCCGAAAGGGGATTGGTATTCAATTGGGACTCTGGCTCATCGCTTTGAATCCAAGCAGCCGTCACAAAGTCCATCACCGATTCGGGGATCGCTTCGGCATCCTGAATGCATTTCCTACCTTGCTCGGTGAGAGTGACGGTCTGCTTGCCGACTTTGAGTTCGAGTTGCGAAAGCAAGTTTTCCTGCAGCATCAGGTCGATCAATTGGGAGGCATGGGATTTTTTCCAAGCTCTGAACATCCCGAATTCGGCAAGCCGCTCGAGTCTCAGCCCGACAACCGCTTTGCTGGCCGTTCCTGCGAAGTGTTGGCCTAAGACGGTCTTGCTCAAATAGCCGTGTGTTCTATCGATCGCACCAAGCAGCATTTGTATCGATTGAATGCTCTTGCGAATGGTCTCGTTCGAAGGGGCTTGCGAGGACTTTTTGGCGATTGCTTTCTTGGGTTTGGCGGGCGTTTGGGGCTTTGCCGGGATATTCTCCGTATTGGATGATTCTTGTTTGGAGAACTCGGGTGTTTGCGTCGAATTCGTAGGCTCAAGGGCTGTGATGATCTGCGGCGCAGCCACAGAAGCAGGCTTGATCGAAGGCTTGGGGGATTGTTTGGGCAGCTTTGGCCAGCCCGAACGACCTTGGCAACGGTCGCAGATTTTGCAATCCGAAGCGGTGTTGTCGCCGAAGTACAACAAAATCGTTTTTTGTCGACAGGATTTCGTTCTCGCATAGGCGACCATTTGATCGAGCTTTTCGTAGTCGGCTTTGCGTCTTGCTTCGAGCGTGGCGTGGTCGATTTTTAGATCATCGAAATGGACATTTTTGCGCCGAAAATGGATGGCGCGACCTCGAAACGGCGGCAGGTATTCGAAATCCTCAAGCTTGCACAATTCTCTCAAATGCCGAGCCATTTGTTCTTTATCCATCCCAAGTTGCTCGGTAAGCCAACGCGGGTGGATGTAGACGGCTTCGTCGCGTCGCTCCCCGATAGCTTTCTCTACCGTTCGCAGCACGTGGCGCCGCTGAGTCGCATCGCGAGGAAGCAGATCGACGAAAGTGTTCATGCGGCTCGATAGCCGGAACATCGCCAGCCCACCTGCGACCTCCAATCGCTCCAGGACACCGGTCCGACTGAGTATTTGAAGCGTTGAGTTAACCGCTTCGGAGGTTGCCGATTGATTGATTTGATCTTTGATCTCCTCGGCGGTCAATTCGATGGGATCTTTATCCCAAGACAATAGGAAATCGTAGACCGCACGCAAAACATCCTTCGACGGATTTGCATTCTCGATAAAGAACTCTTGGATGTAACGGTCCTGGGGACTAAAAAGCAGTACGCATTGGGACAGCAAACCATCGCGCCCGGCTCGACCTGCCTCCTGATAGTAAGCTTCCAGCGTCCCTGGCATGTTGTAGTGAATGACATACCTTAAGTCCGATTTGTCGATCCCCATCCCAAATGCATTGGTCGCAACGATCGCTTTGAGCTCACCTGCCATGAACTTGTCTTGTATGAGCTTGCGTTGCTCGGGCAACAGCCCTGCATGGTAAGCTCCCACGGAAAGTTTGAGTTCTTTGCCCAATTGCTCGACGAGGGCTTCGCAGCGTTTTCTTGTCGCGACATAGATGATCCCCGATTCATCGCGTCCAGAGAGAAAGTCATGCAGATGCTTGTCCTTGTCCCGGTCGCTCATACAAAAAGCCGAACCAAAGTACAAGTTATCTCTGGCAAACCCGGTGATGAAGGTCCGCGCGGTTTTTAAATGAAGGCTATCGAGGATATCGGTCCGAACCCTCGGGGTCGCCGTCGCTGTCAAGGCGATGGTTTGGACGTTCCCTAATGCTTCCCGAAACGTACCGAGCCGCTGATAGTCGGGCCGAAAATCATGCCCCCACTCACTGATGCAGTGGGCTTCATCGATCGCAAGCAACTGGATCGGAGTGGCCCGTATCGCATCGAGGAATCGAGGGTTCCGGAGCCGCTCAGGTGCCACATACACCATCGAATACTTTCCCGATGCCACCTGATCGAGCCGCTCGGATTGTTCCTGCAGCGACAACGAACTGTTGATCAGAGTTGCCGATATCCCCCGTTTCTCGAGCCCATCGACTTGATCCTTCATTAGTGCAATCAATGGAGAAACGACAATGGTCATCCCAGGTCGAACCAAACTCGGGAGCTGATAACAAAGACTTTTGCCCCCCCCGGTCGGCATCACGCACAAGCAATCCTTGCCGGAAATAACATGCTCGATCACTTCCTTTTGCCCACGCCGGAAAGTTTGAAGTCCAAACTTGGCTAAAGCTGCCGATAAATCCTGCGCACTTGCGGATACAGTCATGAGCCAAGCATTTAAAGGCGAAAATAGGGTAGGCGGAAGCACGGAATGCCGGAGCGTAGTTTACCGCATTCGGCCCAGAGCAACAGCATTCGGGTCGATTCGCAGAGAGATTCGCTCGGAGAATCACTAAGCCAATCCGGGTTTTGAGCCAGTACAAGCAGACGCAGGTCAGGGATTTTCCCCAGGAAAGAACTTCCCTGGATAAACTTTCCCGAATAAACCGACTCTAGTGGTTGGGGGACCTGCTAGCACCATGGTAAACTTTTAGGAGGCCAAATAGGGCACTCCCTGATCATGACGCAACTGCCTCGACTTAATGATCCCATGTTAGTTTTCTCAACCCGTCCGACGATCACGCGCTGGTATCGCTTCACCGCCTCTTGGATCTGCTTGGCAATTTTTGCCGGCTCGAACCCGATTCTCGTTAGCGGCCAAGATCCCTTCGGCGATCCTGGAATCGCACCAACGCCCGCTCCCACAACAGCCAACAGTGGCTCTGCAGTCCTGGTCGATTCAACCGAAACCAATGCGGTCGTACGCTCACTGAAAGCCAATCCGCCGACGAACCCTCGGGAATTGGCCCAAGCCATCGGGCTCATGACGCGTATCCGTCGATGGGATCAAGCCGCCTTCTGGCTCGATCGACTCAGCAACCAAACCATCGATGGACCAACAGCCATCGATGCACTCCGCGCCGCAGGTCCAAGAACCTGGGCTGCCATCGAAGCCAACGCAGCGGCCTTCAAACCCGAGCAACTGGCAACCATCGCCAAACTGCGTAAGCTTGCCGACGACGAAGTCCACTCACCTGCAAACCTAGCGCGTCAAGTAGGCCGATTGACAAGCCCCAATCAGCAAGAGCGGATCGCAGGTTTTGACGCCATCAGGTCCGCAGGAGACTCTGGCATCACGGCACTGCTCGACTCGGTGATGCGCCCCAACGGACTGAGCCCTACCCCCTCGATGGTCGAGGCTTTCTCGTTGCTAGGTCCAAGTGCCCTTGCAGCTTGGCAAACCGCTATGACCACACCGCACCAAGAAGCTCGCGATCGCCTGATTCAATTGGTCAATCGTGCTCCCCAACCCAGCATGGGACCAGAGCTTCTGACTGCTCTGCATGACCCCAGCATTCCTGAGTCCACCAAAGATGGGATCCGAAAATCCCTGGCCGATCGCCGAAAGCCAATCCCGGATTCCAAACAAGCCTACGATTACAATATCGCTATCCTAGATAAATCGCTCAATCAGTATCGCCAGCTCTCGGCACTCAACGATGTCGACTCGAAAACCATTTGGACTCTCAGCCAAGATGGACGCGGCGTACAAGTTCGCGATGGCAATGGAGCCGATCAAGCTTTGGCACGAGCATCCCAAGCGGCCATGCTGGCCCTGCGAACCACCGCAGAGGGAGACATTGTTTCAGCCAAAGCCGTAGCAGCCTATTTCGAAGGGTTATCCAGAAACGATCCTGTCGATCTAACAAAGTCTACGACGTTTCAAAACCTCATTCCCCAGTCGATCCGCGATAGCCATGAATTCGGCTGCCTGGTCTGGGATGCAGCCACCCAAGAACGTCTGCCGGGTGCCCAAGCAGTGGCCGTTGGCAATCTGGCTCGTTGGCAAGGTGCCTTGATGCCAACTCCGGTCCGCGATCGACTTGCATCCGCCGCCAAATCCGGCCATCCAAGTGTGCGTTACCCGGCAACCATTGCACTGATGA
>JAGWZB010000187.1 GCA_018969045.1 Planctomycetota bacterium
GGAAAACGCCCACCAAACATTCCTTTGGGTATTCAGGCAGGCAACACAACCAACAATACACCCCGTTGCTTCACATCCCGTTGCTTCGAAACGGATCAGAAAACTTCTACCGATCTGTTCTACCTACTGCGACCTACTTCACGCTTTGATTACTCTTGCCTATTCTCGTACGCCGATTCCGCAGTTGCTGCGTCAACTTCCTATCCAACATTCTAGCAGAAATTCGACAACCAGTATTTTCCACTATTGTCGATCGAGCCTCTAGGGAAACCCAACCTCCTGGCAAATCTGCCACCGCAGGCCAACTTCGATCCGCATTCTCATTTGACGGATCTGTTCTTTTGTCATCAGGCAAAACTCGTGCGACCCTCGCCACACTGGCTGCTTTGCTTAACCCGCAGCGGAGAATTTCGCCTTGGGCACCTTCGATAGCCCCAAGCCGACTATTCCCAAGCCGACTACTTACGAATGTTGAGCCTTGCGATGATGTCCAAATAACGAGTCGGATCGTTTTGGCGAACGTAATCGAGCAAGGAACGCCGCTTACTAACCATTTTCAGCAATCCTCGGCGGCTCGAATAATCGCGGGGGCTACCACGCATGTGCTCGGTCATTCCGTTGATTCTCTCGGTCAGAAGGGCAATTTGGACATCCGCCGAACCGCTGTCTGCCTCGTTCTTTTGGAATCCCTTCACGATTTCTAGCTTACGGTCTTTCGTGACTGTCATTGTGTCTCTTAACAACAAATAGCTGTAAACAAATTCAAAAATCGACTCTCTCAGAACACATGGTTCCGCTTTTCGTTACCCAATCGCGAAATCGTACTGAATTCCCGAGAAAATGCAATCGCAAAGAGCTTTTCTTCCGGAACCTCTTGAAAAAACCACTTTCTTGGTTATTCTTTCATCCGGATAAGCGGATGATAGCTTGTCGCCCCTTATTTCCCAGCCCCTCTATGAATGCTACCCCTCCGATGATCGCTTGGATGCAAAGTCTCTCAGAGCCCACGCGAGGTAGAATCCTGCGAGTCTTGGAGCGATCGGAGTTGTCGGTGGCCGAATTGTGCTCGGTGTTGCAACTTCCTCAAAGCACCGTTTCTAGGCACTTGAAAGTCCTGGTCGACGATGGATGGTCGGCAGCAAGACGCGAAGGGACAAGCAACTGGTATCGAATGAGCTTGGCAGAAATGCCTTCTCCGCAAAAGAAATTGTGGAACGTAGCCAAGAATCATTGCTTGCCCGAGTCGACTGCAGAGCAGGACGATGCAAGGCTCGAACAAGTCCTCGACATGCGTCGCAGCAAGACGCAAACTTTTTTCTCCACCGCCGCAGGGCGTTGGGACCGGCTCCGTAGCGACCTGTTCGGCAGCCGTTTGGATGCTTGGGCCATCGCGGCCGCGTTGGACCGGTCCTGGGTCGTCGGTGACCTTGGATGCGGCACTGGCACGATCAGCCAAACGCTCTGCCCTTGGGTGCGTCAAGTCATCGCCGTTGATGCTTCCGGGGCTATGATTCAGTCGGCCCGCAAGCGGCTCAAGGACGCTTCGAATGTAGATATCCGAAAGGGCGAATTGACGTCACTGCCGATCGAGGACGAGGCTCTGGACCTTGCGATCATGGGATTGGTCCTGCCTTATTTGGCCGAACCAGACAGGGTGTTTCGGGAAGCAGCCCGAGCCACTTGTCTCGACGGACGACTGATTGTCTTGGACATGCTAGCCCACGACCGATCCGAGTACCGAGAGGAACTTGGTCACCAATGGTTAGGGTTTTCTCCCGGGCAAATCTCCCAATGGCTTAGTTCTGCTGGCTGGGAGCTTGAGAATATGGTCACCCTACCGATCGAGCCTGATGCGAAGGGGACCCCAATTTTTGTCGCCACCGCTAAACGCTTGGCAAAACGAACGATCGACTGATTTTTGTTGTTGGATTCACCAGGTTTTGTTTCACTTTTTAGAACTAGGAAAGATTGATTATGAGTAAGCTTGCAGATAGCAAGACATTGGTTTCGACCGATCCATCTCGGGTGCCATACAAAGTTTTGGCGTTCGATTTGTTGGCAGCTGGCAAAAGAAAGGATGCCGAAGAACTGGCTTCCTTGGGCCGGAAAGAAATCCAGCTTGCCGAAGACGAAATGCCGGGCCTGATGGCCTTGCGAGCCCGCTATGGGAAATCCAAGCCACTGTCGGGTGCAAAGATCATGGGCTCGCTGCACATGACGGTTCAAACCGCTGTGTTGATCGAAACCTTGGTCGACCTGGGCGCAGACGTTCGCTGGGTCAGCTGCAACATTTTCTCGACCCAAGACACTGCGGCTGCTGCAGTGGTTGTCGGTCGCGGCGGGTCGCTAGAGAACCCAGTGGGAACCCCCGTTTTCGCTTGGAAGGGTGAGACACTTCCAGAGTACTGGTGGTGCACCAAGGAAGCATTGGTTTGGCCCGATGGAACCGGCCCGGACCTTATCGTCGATGATGGTGGCGATGCGACCATGCTTATTCACCTGGGCACTCAATACGAAGCCACCGGTGTTGTGCCTGAGTTCGACCCAGAAACACAGCCCGAAGAGTTTGGCGTGATTCTCGATCTGCTTCGCAAGGAACTTGTGGTCGCCAAGGGCCGATACACCGCCATGGGCAAGGCCATCCAAGGCGTGTCCGAAGAAACCACCACGGGAGTCAAGCGACTTTACGAAATGACCGCCAGGGGCGAGCTGCTATTCCCAGCCATCAACGTCAACGATTCGGTGACCAAGAGCAAGTTCGACAACTTGTACGGATGCCGACACTCGCTCATCGACGGCTTGAACCGAGCTTCCGACGTGATGCTCGCGGGCAAAGTCGCAGTTGTTTGCGGTTATGGCGATGTGGGTAAAGGATGTTGCCAAGCACTTCGGGGCCAAGGTTGCCGCGTTGTGGTGACTGAGATCGATCCAATTTGTGCCTTGCAAGCAACGATGGAAGGCTACGAAGTCAAGACGATCGAAGATTACTTGACCACAGCCGATATTTTTGTGACCGCCACCGGCAACAAGGATATCATCACGGCCGAGCACATGGCCAAGATGAAGGACAAGGCGATCGTTTGCAACATCGGTCACTTCGACAACGAAATCGATATGGCTGGATTGGAAAAACTTCAAAAGACCGGCAAAGCCGAACGTCGAAACATCAAGGCCCAGTTCGATCAGTGGTACTTCCACGATACCAAGCGAAGCATTTTGGTGCTTGCCGAAGGCCGCTTGATGAACCTTGGATGCGCCACAGGCCACCCAAGCTTTGTGATGAGCACCAGCTTCACCAATCAAGTCTTGGCGCAATTGGAGCTTTGGACCGAGCGAAACAGCGGTAAGTATGACAAGCGAGTTTACACTTTGCCCAAGCACTTGGATGAAGAGGTCGCTCGATTGCACCTGGAGAAGCTTGGCGTGAAACTCACCAAGCTGACCGATTCGCAGCGGGAGTACTTAGGAGTCGAGCAAAACGGTCCTTACAAGGCCGATCATTACCGCTACTAAGATCCGACGGATGTGATTCAGCCAATCGGGTTGAATTGCGATCGAAATCTCGACAATCTAAACACGGGCGCATCGCCCGTGTTTTTTTGCGCAGGCGACCGCTCGCTGGAGCGAAGGAGTCGTCTACTCTGCGGTTTTCTTGGCATTGCTTTGCATCTGGTGCATCGCATTTTGGCTCATCGCATCGACCGTAAAATACATGGTTGCAGCCGATGCGCAGCCAGCTGGTCCCTTGGTGATGTATCCAGCAACCGCCGCCGAAACGGCCCCCACTCCACGTCCAATTCTCTCAGCTTGCCGATGCTCGACCTTGGCACATCGCGATAGCGCGTAAGCTCCGTGACGGGCGGCTTCTCCCACCAAGGTTGCGATTCCAGCAGTCCGTGACATCGCCACTCCAGCCGTAGCGCTACTACCGGCAGTGCGAGCTGTCGCCGAAGCCAATCCGGCCAAGCCGACGCGGATGGCTCCTCTTAAAAGCCGATCCGTTTGATGGCTGACATGTTCACCGGTTTTGCACAACCTGGCAAAGTGTTCGCAGTTGCCCAAGGCGACGTGGTAATGCGTGTTGCCTACGGCCGCCAGCGCTCGCTCGATGACTTGGTCATCTGCAAGCGATCCGCTGACCTGTTCCACCAACACTGCCTTGCCCGCCGCAAATTGCTCAAGCGGCACGCGTTGTACTTCCATTTGCGAGGTGTCACCGTCTATGGAAGCCAAATGAACTACCGTCCCGTCACCCATATCGATCCCAAAATGTCGATAGGGGATGATTCCCCAAAAACAAGGGACCGTCAGTAAATCGGCTCTGGACATGTTTGCTTTTCCTGAGCGGGTTCGTTTGCCGCTGCTGTCGCAACTATAAGGCCCAGAAGAACAAAAAAGAAAGCGGAGTTTCCGTAAGAAAACTCCGCTTTTGACTTTTTATTTTTTCAGAAACAGTCTCGATCGCCCACTGGTTGGAACGACTGCTACTGGAAAGACTTCCCGCAACCGCAGGACTTCACTGCGTTGGGGTTGTTGAAGGTGAACCCGGATCGCTCAAGGCTCGAGTACCAGTCCAAGGTGGTGCCATCCAAAAGCAGAGCGCTTTTCTTGTCGACCACGACCATAATGCCGTTTTGCTCGTACCGAGTATCCTTGGACTCATCGAACTGGTCGTCGAAGTTCATTGCGTACTCAAATCCGCTGCAACCACCGGCCACAACGCCTACGCGAACAAAAGTTTCTTCGCCGAGTTGGGAATCCGAGTGAGCTCGTTTGAGCTGCTCGGCCGCTTCAGGTGTAACTAAAATCGCCATGTGCAACCTCTATCCTAAATTTCCGTAGAAAACTTGTCGACAAACCCAATTTGGCCCGATCTGTCTTGGCTCGAGCCGCTTCAAAATCGGCTCCAAGCCAAACGCATGACCTGGGCTTGGAAATAATATGCAATTTGCGTTGGAAATGACAAGCCAAAAATCCCTTCCCAACCTTTGCTTTGCCTGCTATTCTTACGCACCCGCTCAGGCAAGGATTGGCTGGGCAGGGCAGTTTTCGAGACTTTTCCAGGTTTTCTTGATGGGGCTTTTTCCTCTCAAGTGAACTCGGGGGTGCTCTAACTGCAATGGATACAAAGATTTACGAGCGACGATTTACGAGCGACGATTTACGAGCGACTCAGAGCGGTCGCAATACCCAGGAGAATTCGACCATGGTCAAGCCACACCGGAAGTTAAAGAAAGCCAATCACGGACAGCGAGCAGCCAACAGCAAGGCTCGCAAAGCCAAGCGCCGCAAGGTACGGACCTAAGGCGTACGCCGTGGCAGGAAAAGAATTCATCGTCGATTTGGACTCGATCGACTTCGATCGGGTCCTTGCCGATGTGCACGAGATCCGCAAGTACAATCCACAACGCTTCGAGATGGAGCAGTTGTCGGCGATCGTGCATGAGGATCCTCAAAACGTCACCTGCGTGGGCTACAAAGATGTCGCGCACGATGAGTTTTGGGTGCGAGGGCACATGCCCGGCATGCCACTGATGCCCGGGGTTGTGATGCTTGAAGCGGTCGCTCAGGTGTGTTGTTACTGCGCGCACAAGTACAAACTGCTCGGAGACTCCATGGTCGGATTCGGCGGGCTTGACGAAGTCCGCTTCCGAGAACCAGTCTTGCCTGGGGATCGACTCATCGTCATGTGCAAGCTTCTGAAGCTTCGTAAGCCCTATCTGCTTGTTTGCCATTTCCAGGGGGTTGTTGGACGTAAGCTAGTGGTTGAAGGACAACTCAAAGGAATTCCGATTCCGGTCCAAGCTTTGCAGAGCTAGCGTTCCGACGAGCCAACTGATTTTGTCGAACTTCGGTGGTTCATTCATCCGCGTCTTTATCGACCTCTGGCTTTCTATGAAATCTATCATCCTGTGTGCTTCTGTTTTTTTGTTGCTCGTAAGTTGCACCAGTAGCTCTCCGGCACTTGCGCAGAAAACCATCCCTGGGCACACCGCGTATATCCACCCAGACCCTTGGGGAGCACGCGTTCGAGAGAATCAAGGTGTCTTGGGATGGAAAGACAACAACCCGTCGATCCGATGGTGGGGGCTGCTCAAGAAATCCGGAACTCTCAGCGCCAAGGTATTGGTACGTGCCACCCCGGATGCCGTCTCGGGTTTAAAACTCCGCATTGCAGACCAAGAGCATGCGCCAACCGGAAGTCTTCAGGAGCAAGAATTCACCTTAGTCGACTTCGGCAACTTTGAAATCAAGCTTCAGAACCCTTCGCACATACAGATCGAACTGATTCGATCCGCCGGCGAAGCGATCGATGTTAAGCAGCTTCGACTCGACGGACCTGCCACCCAAGACGCATTCTTCAACCTTAAGGAGCGTCGCAATGCGGCATCGGTTCACTTGATGTATCCGATCCCCCGCGATGAAAAGGTTGACGCTTTTTACACCGAAGTCACTGGGATCGAAGAACCGGTAGGTACTTTCTACATGGCTTGCGGTTGGCATCGCGGGTATTTCGGAATGCAGGTCAACTCGAAGACCGAGCGCAGGATCATTTTCAGCGTCTGGGACAGTGGCAACGAAGCGATCGATCGCAACAAAGTCGATAAAGAGAATCGCGTCCAGCTGATGGGTAAAGGCGAAGGTGTCTATTCAGGGGACTTTGGAAACGAAGGGACCGGGGGACATAGCCATCTAAAGTACCTTTGGAAAACCGGAAGCAAACAGCGATTTTTAGTGACCGCTATTCCCACCGACCCAACGCATACCACCTATTCGGGATACTGGTTTCATCCCGAAGAGAATCAGTGGATGCTGATCTCGTCATGGAATGCACCCAAAGAGGGTGGCTACATGCGAGGCCTGCACAGCTTTAGCGAGAACTTTCTGGGCGAGAACGGGCATTTGGTTCGCAAAGCGCTCTACGGCAACCAGTGGTACCGGACTTCGGATGGCAAGTGGCATGAGATCACCCAAGCTCGCTTTAGCCATGATCCGACTGGTAAAGACGATCGCATGGATCGCACGATGGGCTTGGAGGATAACCAGTTCTTTCTAAGGCACGGCGGGTTCCTAGATGGTGGGCTCGATTACGGCACTGCTATGTCCCGCAGTGCGGTGGTCCAAGTCCCATCGGATTTGGACACACTGATCAAGAAACCATAGATGCATACCGTTCCTGCTAGATCTCTTGATGCATCTTTGCAAGTTGGCTTGACAATTCACTCGGTAGGGATGGTGCTTTGGATAGCACTCCACTCATAGCGTGCGCGCAAGAGCGTGAAGCCTTGTGGATCAGAGCTTGAGAAACTCGTAAGCTTTCCGAGTTGTTCAAAGCAATCGAGAAGCGTCTGGACTTCTGCTCTGGTGAGCGTCAATCGCCGTCCTGTTGCCGTCGGAGGAATTGCCAAATGGCCTTCTGGATCCGTTGGAGCTTTTTCTAGCAAGAAGGCCAACCAGCGGTTTTCCAGGCGAGCAATGCCTCCAAAATCGATCAATGCTGCCGACGCCAGAGGGCCATTGGCCTGCTGGAATCCGAGTAACTTGATCGCATCGTTTGAGGGGGATTGATCCTCCTTGGTGAATGTTTGCCACTGGTCTTTCGAATAGCCGAGCCAGTTCCATCGAGGGCTGGTAGCCAAGATGCCTTGAAATGTTCCCACTTCCGCTTGCCCCCAGGGTTGAGGCAGTACCCCAAGACTCCATGATTCGCTCTGGGCTAAACTTGGAGGAACTGGAGGGTAGATTCCGTAACTGCCGAGCATACTTCCAACGGCATTGACAATGGAGATCGTGCCGGCGTGAAACGCCTCGGAGTCCCCAAGTCCGCTGACCAAGGCCGCTTCGGGCAATGGCAAGCTTTCCTGCGATGGGCCAAACATCGGTAACCAATTCCGTGATTGCAATTGGCCTGAGTGGACCACCACGAGATGTTCTCCGTTGAGATTGGGCAGGATTCTATTTTGCCATTCCTGGGTGATCCCCACGACCAAGGGCCATAGAGTTTTGATCTGCCGTTCGATGGGCTTCCAGGGGCCCAGGTCCGTTTGTGGATCGTTGACTTGCATCAGTTCTTCAAAGCTTCCTTTGAGTTTGCGAACGATTTGTCGGGCGGAATTGAAGTACTCTGGATGGGGAGCCAAACGCATATTGAGCATCAAAAGTGGATCTGGCCCGACCCGACGCATTCCATCGAGTCTTCGAGAGCTATCCATCAAATGCATCGGGGTGCGATCGACTTGAACGCTTTCCCAAGTTCGATCGGATATCCAAGCCAATCGAGAAGCCCCCTTGTAACGCACAACATGTTTACCGATCTGCTCATCGAGCCAGGAAGCATCGTCAACAGCGGAGGTCAGCCAAACGGCAAGGTCCGAATCCGAAGGTTGTTCATCGATGATGGGAATCAATGTAGTGCGCGCGATTTTGCGAAAAAAACCGTCTAGCATCAGTTCTTGAAGTGCCCCAACCGCTTCATCCGATGTGTGGTAAGTGCTGGTAGCAAGACCACGTTGGACATACTGTTTGGCTAGGTTTTTAAGACCAGGTAAATCGATCAGATGCGAATCACTTCCCAGTCGTGACGTCCACTCTTTATCGCCGCTGATGACGATGCAAAAGTAGTCGTCCAGGGTTCCTAGCGACAGCACCAGCGATTTGTCTTTGCAGGCCATACGAAGGTCTTGGATCGTTTCGCGGTCCAGGACATCGGTTTCGGGGATTTGATCCCAGGGAATCATCTCTGCCGAGATTCGCCATTCCAGACGATTTCCACGTTTGTCTTCGATCCTACGAAGATTCTTGAAAAAACCTCCAATATCAGGAATCAAACCGATTCCAATGCGAATGGCACCCTCGATTTCGTCGACCCGAGCCAGCGCGCGATCGACATTGGAATAACGACCTGCTAGCAGCAGGGTCGGGAACTGTAGCTGAGGCACCAGCTGATCGACCCAGTTGGCAACGATGTCCGCTTTGTCTTCCGAAGGAACTTGGCGACTCGATAACCTCTCGATGGCAGGCAGGATGGCGTTGAACTGTCGAATCGTTTTAGAAAAATTTTCATCGGCGTAGAAAAACAGATCCTCCGATACGACATCGTAGAGGAATGCCCGGATCTCTCTTGCTGCTGGGTTGTCCAAGCGGGCTTTCCAAGTCGCAAGATCGCTCTTTCGATCCTTCCACTCCTTGAACAACAGCTCG
>JAGWZB010000188.1 GCA_018969045.1 Planctomycetota bacterium
TGTAGAAGCCATCGCGGTCGGCGCGTGCTTTATCGATCTGAGCCGTTAGCTCTGCGACGTTGGGTTTCGTGTCTGTGCAAATTCTCGCAAGATAGTACTCCTTGAGTCGGGTAACCGAAGCGGCATCGGGTGCTGGATCCGGACCGGCTTTAGCGATTGCGTTCAGATCGCCTGGCAGTCCGGGAGTATCTTTACCTTTGGCGTTTTTCCACCAAGCCATCAAGGACCGTTGTGGATCGTTTGCCGGATCGCTGACACCTACGATCCCGATTTTGTCCCAATAGACCGTTCCGCCGAATTGGGTCGTTGCAAATCCGGTGAGGTTATCCCCTGCATTGAGGCCAACTTTATCTGCGGCGACTTCGAGTTTGACCCATTCACCGGTTTTGGGCAAAGGTCCCATGTGGACGCGTTCGGGTGTGTTTGGATTTCCCCATGGGATCACATCGTAATCGCCCCAAACGGCGCGATGTTGCCAACCGTTTCGGTGGTATTGGAGCATCACCGATTTCGGAGGGTTCGCAGGATCGATATAGACGTGCGCAAAGAGGGTCGCTTGTACCGGTACGCCGAGTGGAATTTTGGATTGATCCCAAACGTCTTGCGAGAGTCCTGCATCGGAGCGTTTCAGAGCTCGTTTGCCACTGAGGACTTTATCGTCCTTTTCGGCCGTGACAAACTGGGTCGGATGGCCGGGCGATCCGGCTACATTTCCACCGGGTGGATAATCGTCTTCCATCCAGACCACTTCGTTCGAGACGGCTTGGGGTTTGGGGTCGGCCAATGCGGGGTCGTTGTAGACCAGTTTCGCGACGGCTTCGTTGAGTCTCCCTTGGGCTGCGGCGATTTGCTGATCGAGCTGAGCTAGTTTGGCTTTTTCGTCGTCGGTTTCGAGTTTCAGAACGGGGTTGGTCAGCAGTGCGTTTCCATCCATGGCAGGATCGGCCGACGCGTTGAAGAACGCATACATCGAGTAGAATTCTTTGGTCGGGATCGGATCGAATTTATGGTCGTGGCAAACGGCGCATCCTGCGGTTAGGGCAAGCCATGTAGAGGCCATCGTGCTGGTTCGATCCACGGCATAGCGATAGTAGAATTCCGAGTCGATCGAGCCACCTTCGCTGGTCGTGACGTTGCATCGATTGAAACCGGTGGCAACCAATTGATCGATGGTCGGGTTTTCCAAGAGGTCTCCGGCCAGTTGCTCGATCGTAAACTGATCGAAGGGCAGGTTTCGATTGAAGCTTTTGACGACCCAATCTCGGTAGGCCCACATTTGGCGTTCGTTGTCCAGATGCAAGCCGTGGGTATCGGCGTATCTGGCGATGTCGAGCCAGTGACGAGCCATTTCTTCGCCGTAGAGGTTGGATTGCAAGTAGCGATCGACCATCTTTTCGTAGGCGTCGGCCGAGTCATCCGAAAGATACGCGTCGACGTCTTCGATCGTCGGGGGCAAACCGGTCAGGGTGAATGCAACGCGTCGAATCAGCGTGGACTTGGACGCCGTCTCGGAGAGTTTCCAACCTTGCGTTTGAAGTCGCTTGGCGATGAACGCATCGATGGTGTTTTTTCCTTCGGCGACTTGCGGAGGAATGGACGGATCGGCCAGGGGTTCAAAGGCCCAGTGCTTTTGGTACTGGGCACCTTCTTTGATCCATCGCCCGAGGATCTCGATCTCGGTAGCAGTTAGCTCTTTGTGGCTATCTGGGGGGGGCATTTTGATGTCTGGATCGGTCGCGTGGACTCTTTCCCAAAGAAGGCTGGCGTTGGGATCACCCGGCACGATTGCGCGTTTGCCGTCGTGTTCGAAGCTTGCTCCTTCGAAGGTATCGAGTCTCAGACCTGCTTCCCGTTTCTTTTCGTCGAAGCCGTGGCATGCAAAGCATTTATCGGCAAGGATGGGCCGAATGTCACGGTTGAAGCTGATGGGGGTTTGTGCAATCGCTGGGGAATAGCAAAGTGCCAGTGCACTAAGAGCCATTACTACTCGTGCAAGTACGCATTCAGCTCGTTGGATCAATCGTTTCATGTTCCGCGCTCATCGAGGGGATCGAGGTAGGAAATGGGGGAGGGGAGGAGCATCTAGGATGCCCGCAATGGATTCGAAAAGTATAACCAAGCCACGCGGATTTCGGACCCCTGGTCAGGCATGGAATTCCGGGTAATTCACAATTGGGAGCCGAAATATAGGCTTTATGAAGATGGCCTGGGGATTCATCGTTTCGGTGTAAGTCGTCCTTAGCGGAGCGAAGGGGCCGATTGCAATTGAAGGAGCAGTTGTAACGCTTCGGCATACCTGGGAGATTCCTCGAGTGCCATCAAGCAGTGTCGCAGCGCTTGGTGTGGTTGCTGGCCGAGTCGGTGGTGGGCCAGAGCAAGGCGGTACTGGAGTTGGGCTGGGTCGAGTGGGTCTAGGTGGGAGAGGGCTTGCAGGCTTGCGATGACGTCTTGAGGTTGCTGAGTTTCCTCGGACGCTTGTGCAAGCATCTCCAAGGTTGAGGCTTGCATAGGCTGTATTTCCAGCAAGGCTTTAGCATGCGTGGCGACTGCTTGCCAGTTTTTCGAGTCTCGATCCAGGGCTAGCAAGTTGGTGCGAGGCTCCGAGGAATGGGGATCCAATTCCACGATTTTCAAAAGAGTTTGGTGCAAGGCGGTGGTGTTCCCCATTTGGCGGTAGATCGCAGCCTGTTTCACCAAGGCGCTTGCATCGGTTAAATCTTCCGGCCAAGCGTCCTGGAGTTTTTTAGCGGTAAAGAGAGCTTGCTCCCAGTCTTTAGCGAGGATCTGTTGGTCGAGTTTTTTGTGCAGACCGTGGTAGGAGTTTGGGTGCGATTCGAGCCATTCTTGCCAAGTTTGTTCTTTTGGGATCGGTTCAAAGTCGAGTTCCGAGGCGATCGCCTCACCACGTGATTTTGCGAAAGCTTCGAACGAGCGATCTAGGCCTTCGAGGCTTCCGGTCAGCCGAGCGATGGCATCGGTGATAGGGAGTCCATCGCCGAGATCGTTGAGCAATTTCAGTAAGCCTTCGTGGCCGAATTGTTCGACGAAGAACTCGACGACGATTGAAGCGACAAAGTAAGCGTATTGCAAATGGACCGGGGACTTGGGAGCCAGGAACATTCTGCTCATTCGGCTTGGGGGTTCCAATTCCCCGGTTCGCAACCAGTGGATGTATAGCGGATTGGCCGCTTCGCCCCAGTTGGATCGATGCATGCGTTCTTCGTATACCGAGATACCTTCGGAGAGCCAGCGAGGCATTCTGTTGTTGGTCAAATGAAGCGTAATTACGTGGCAGTATTCGTGCCAAAGGACTGATTTCCAATTGTGATCGACTTGAAGTGCCGACGGAGAGTTTGCGGTGATCACTTTCCCGAAGCACACGCCCAGGAAGCCTTCTCCGCCTGGGAGTCCGAAGGTGCGGACGGCAAAGTCTCTTTGTTTGGCAAAGAGTTCGACGACGATAGGTTCATCGAGTTTTGCACGGTACTTTTGGCCGAGAGTTTGACGGGCTTGCTGGAGGATTTCAGCGACTTCAAGGCCATAAACCTGGGCTTCGGTTTTGTCCATGCGGATCACAAACCCGGGGGCTTCGATGGTGGTGTATTGCTCGAGTTGTTCTTTGAGGATCTGCAAATTGTAGCTGGTGACATGGTAGGGGTCGGTTTGTCGAGCCAGTTGGACCATCTCCCAACCTTCTTGTTCGCGACCCAAGCGGAGTAAGTCTTGAGCCAGTTGGGTACGAGCCTGATGGAACTTGCTATCCATGGCTAGAGCGCGTTGTTGGTACTGAGCACCTTCGGCAAAACGGTAATGGAACGACAGATGTTTTCCGATCCAGTGATCGACCAAGGGGTTGAGTTTGCGCAGGTTTAGGGCTTTGCTGCGAAAGTCGCCTTCTTGGGCGTAGGCACCTTGGAGGTGTGCGATCGCAGCGTGTAGGGCCCAAAGTTCAGGCAGGTTCGGATTGATTTTCTCGACCATGGACAGTACCTCGATCGCTTGGGCATAGCTCTCGGAGTCCATGAGGGATTCTGTTTGCAGCAGCAAGCTTGGGATATGATTGGCATTGATTTGAAGTGCTTGTTGGAGCCATTCGCGAGATTTAGGGCGATCGGACGAATTCCAGATTTTGGCAGCCAGAAACAGAACATCTGGGTCGTTGGGATTGAGTTTCAGAGCTTTTTGGATTGCATCCCCGGCGACCTTATTGTCCGACTTATCGATGGCCATCGTCGCGATCGCTTTGAGAGCTTCGAGATTTTTTGGATCGGATTTCAGAGCTTGGTCGTAGCAAAGTTTCAAGACTTGCTTGGGCTCTTCGCCTTGGAGTAGAAAGAACTCGCCCAAGGGCACCAATTCCGATTTGGTCGAGTACTTCCAGGGGCTACGTTGGATTTGGGCTGTCAGATCCTCCAAGACCGCTTGGGCTTCGATCGGTAGATTATTTTCTTGTAAAATTTTGTGGCCTAGGAGTTTGAGTCGAAGGCTGTCGGAGAAGCGTTCTTGGGCGGCTTTATAGACATCGAGTGCTTCTTGGTATTTGCCCACGGTAAGCAAGTTGGTGGCAAGGAGTCTGGGCCAGGCTTCGTTCCAGGTTTTCTTTTCGACCTGTTGTTTGGCTAGCTGTATTGCTTGTTCGTAATCACCGATCCGCATAATTTCTTGGACCGAAGCGACGTCGGCAAGTTGGGCATGGGCAGGTGCAAGAATCCTCGTAGTGACAGAGGCGGTCCAGAAAAGGGTTGCCCAGAGGAACAGCTGCCAGAGAGTTTTCATCGGTACCAAGGTTAGGCAATCCGACCGCCAGGGCCGTTTTGAAATCGGAGTGGTGAACATGTTTGCCTTAAAACACGAATGGAAGCATCTGGTAATAGGCACCTGTGTGGTGGAGGATTTGATACACTATAGCATGTTCTGGTACCGAGTTTGGGTGTTCTGGAGCGACTTGTTTAACGGGTAGACACGTTCGTGTTTTTTTATTGAGGAGATTGGTGTTATGAGATTTTTAGGCGGATTGCTGCTTGCGGTTCTTGTTGTCGTTAGCCCTAGCTTTGCAGAGGAGTGGAAGCTCGATGCAGAGAAGTCCAAGATTGACTTTGTTGGCAAGAAGCCCGATGGGGCTCACAAGGGTGGATTCAAGACCTTCAAGAGCGAGGTGAAGGCGGATTTGGAGAACCCACAGAATGGGTCTTTGAAATTGGAGATCGATACAGAGAGTTTATGGTCTGACGATTCAAAGTTGACCGAGCATTTGAAGAACCCGGACTTCTTCGATGTTCGCAAGTTCCCCAAGATTACGTTTGAGACCACAGGGATTGATGCATCGAGCGAAGACGACGTCAGGCTGACTGGCAAGATGACGATGCTTGGCAAGACCGTCGAGATTAAGGTGCCTTGCAAGGCCAGCATTGCTGACGGGGCAGCGACTTTGAAGGCCGAGTTCAAGTTGGATCGAACCAAGTTTGGCATGAACTATGGCAAGGGCAAGATCAATGACGAAGTCGAGATTACTGCGACGTTGGCATTCAAGCGTCCGTAATTAGGCAGATTGTTTGAGTTACCAGAGAGTCGAACTGGATCGAGCGGCCCTATTGAATAGGGCCGTTTTTTGTTTGCTTGCTGTGCAGGTTGTCAAGTCGGGTGATTTCTCCGAAATCACCTGGGGCATTCAAGTCGGGTGATTTCTCCGAAATCACCCTAAGACCGCTTGAGGGTGGTTTACTCTGGTTAAGCGTGGTTTGAAGGGTTTGGAGCTGATTTCGGAGAAATCAGCGACGTTAGGGGGCTGTACCTTGGTCTGAGCGTAGATGATTTCTCCGAAATCATCTGAGCATTCAAGTCGGGTGATTTCTCCGAAATCACCCTAAGATCGTTTGAGTGTGGTTGACTCTGGTTGAGCGTGGTTGAAGGGATTGGAGCTGATTTCGGAGAAATCAGCGACGATGGGGGCTGTACCCTGGTCTGAGCGTAGATGATTTCTCCGAAATCATCTGGAGCATTCAAGTCGGGTGATTTCTCCGAAATCACCCTAAGGTCGTTTGAGTGTGGTTGACTCTGGTTAAGCGTGATTGAAGGGGTTGGAGCTGATTTCGGAGAAATCAGCGACGATGGGGGACTGGATTTAAGCTTGAGCGTATTTATCCCAACGGCCCAAAGACAATCGGTTGTGTTCGATTGGTTGGGTTTACTTAATTCCACAAGCCTTCTGCACGCGATCAAGGACTTCGCGAGCCACCTTGCGGGCTCGCTGTGCACCTTGATCCAGCGCTCGGGCCACATAAGCTTCATCGCTTGCAAGTACCGCTCGGCGCTCTCGAAGCGGATTCAAGAATACATCCGCGGCATCGGCAAGTCGTTTTTTGATGTCGCCATATCCAAACCCCCCTTTGAGATAAAGCGCTCGAACTTCCTCTCGCTGTTCGTCGCTAGCAAAAAGAGAGTAGAGTTGGTACAGGTGGTCGGTGTCGGGGTCCTTGGCGTCTTCCATCGGCCGCAAGTCGGTTTTGATCCGCATGATCTTTTTTCGTAGTTCCTTGGCGTCCTCGAAAAGACCAAGCGTGTTGCCATAGCTTTTGCTCATTTTCTGACCATCGGTGCCCGGCACCTTTGCGGTATCCTTGACGATTCGGGCACTTGGCATCACAAAGGTTTCACCGTAATGGGCGTTGAAACTTCGCGCTAGATCTCGGCATACTTCGATGTGTTGGTTTTGGTCTTCGCCGACCGGAACGCATTGGGAGTCGTACGCCAAGATGTCGGCAGCCATGAGTACCGGATACGTAAAAAGCCCCGCGTCGGCTTTGATGCCCCTGGCCTCTTTGTCTTTGAACGCAACACAGCGTTCAAGTAGCCCCAGTGGGGTTCCGGTCATGAGTATCCAATAAAGTTCTGAGACTTCGGGGATGTGCGATTGGACGAACAGCGTCGCTTTGTCCGGATTCAGTCCCAACGCTAGTAGATCCAAAGCGGCGTCTTTGACGTTGGCTCTGATTTCTGCCGGCTCTCGAATGGTTGTCAGTGCATGCAAGTCGGCGATGAAGTAGTAGCCGTCGTGCTCATGCTGAAGCTCAATGTACTGCTTGATCGCTCCGAAGTAATTTCCCCAATGAAATCGTCCGGTGGGTTGGATTCCGCTCAATACTCTCATCGAAAGCCTATTTCAAAATTCGGAGGAATGTTTCTTGGTTGGAAAGAATGGGTTTGGAAGAAGGGTTTATCCCGCTATTTCGGGATCGACGTTTGTTGGGCCGGAGTTGTCGCCGATGGCAATTTAAGCGAGCGCACGCATTCTTTGGCACTTCGGAAACCCAGTTCAAGAATCGCTTTGGGCAATTCCTCGATCAGTCGCGTGCTGACCATCGGATCGTAGTAGTTGGCCGTTCCGATTTGGATTGCCGATGCTCCGGCGACCAAGAACTCCATGACATCATCGATGGTTGCGATGCCACCTACTCCGACGATCGGAACCGGAACCGCTGATGCGACTTGATGGACACATCGAAGCGCGATCGGTTTTATGGCGGGTCCACTGACTCCTCCGACGGTATTGGCAAGCATCGGTTTGCGACGCCTCCAATCGATGGCCATTCCCAATACCGTGTTGATGCATGTGACGGCATCGGTTCCTGCCTCGTACGCAGCTTTAGCGATCTGAGCAATGCTTGTGACGTTGGGTGTGAGCTTCGTCAAAATCGGGCAGTCGATGACGGCACGAACACCGGAAACCACGTTGAAACAAGCTTGGGGATCGGTTCCAAAATCGATCCCACCGCTGACGTTCGGGCATGAAATGTTCAGTTCCAAAGCAAATAGCCCGAGGGGGGCAAGTCGCTGTGCGAGGTAGACGAAGTCCTCGTGCGATTTGCCCGCGACACTGACGACGATGTCCGCACCTGTGGATTGCAAATAAGGCCAGTGATTCTCGATGAAATAATCGATGCCATCGTTGTCCAGGCCAATTGCATTGAGCAACCCCGCAGAGACTTCGACCGTCCTCCAAGGAGCATTGCCTGGTCGAGCATCCCGAGTGATCGTCTTGGGGAGGATTCCACCCAGTGCCCGAAGATCAACCACACCAGACATCTCTTTGGCATAGCCAAAGGTTCCCGAGGCCACCATGACCGGATTCTTCAAACGAAGCCGTCCGAGTTGGACGCTAAGATCGATTTCTTGGTGAGTCTTGGATGGTTCCAATTTTGTGATCGTTTGAGGATTGGGAATCATGGATCATGTACTGACTCTGCCCAAACGCCTCGCGATGGCTTCTGCCGGCAATGGGATCACATTGGCATTGGCCATCAGGTCTGTCGACAAGATATCGCTTGACTCATCGACCGATTCCGATGGCTCGTACGTGACGATGAATGCTCCGACTTGTAGGTAGTTTTGGTGGTAAACCGGCGGCCAGAAATCCTCGGCTCTATGGGCGAGTGTGCGAGCCAACAGGCGGGTCGCTCGACCAGAAAATCCGCTAAGCACCATATCCAGACGTCCCAGGGATTCTCGGAAAATATAGAACACCAACGCGGCATCCTTTCCTTCGGTGGCACCGCCTGCAAAGGTCCATGTCCCATCGGCTTTTTCGTAATACAAGCCCGCCTCGGATACCTTTTGAGACTTGCTAAGCTGTAGTCCTGCCGAGCATGCAGGTGGATGGGGATCTCGGTCGCGGTACCTTAAAAAGAATGGCAACGAACGGTCGGTCGCTTTGGCCACATTGTCTTGGGAAACAAATGGATCGCATCCGAAAGCACTACCTAGGACCAATTCGACCGTTGGATTGCTCTTAACGCTTCCTAAGCATACGATCGCTTTGTCTCCGGCCACTTCATCAAACTCTTGAAACACATCCAACGAGCGGGCTTGGACCTGCTCGGCACTCATCGTGCCGGGACTCCAAACCAAGGTTTGACGAAGATGTTCGATATGGGGGATGTCTTTGCCGGATGTCCTCTTCATCGCCTTGGCCGTGCCCCCCAAGGTGGATACACCGTTGAGGACTTCGCCGGCAAGCACGTTATCCGAAGCGACGATCCAAGCAGTATCGGCGCTATCGTCTTCGGGAGGCTTGCGCACTCCGACACAAATTTCCAGTCGAGAGCGTCTGGCCAGCAGTTCCCAGAAATTCTCAGGGGTTACGGCAAATAGGGCACCGGGTAATTCGTCAGCCCGAGCATGGCCGTGTTCGATCAGG
>JAGWZB010000189.1 GCA_018969045.1 Planctomycetota bacterium
CAAAGCCCAGTCGTAATGCCCGAAGGCGTTCGGCTAGTTGGACAACATCTTCGGTAGAAGATGGTTTGGGCAGAATGCCTGCCGCGTAGAGCTTTCGTGTGAAGTATATCTTCATAGGTCTTTCTCTGAAATTGCAACAAGGGAAACAAACTCAAACGGAACTACTTTTGAACGGATGCTTTTCTCGTAGCCAGCGCTTCGTAGAAGTCGATCGAACGATACACGACACCCGTGGCAGCCATTTCTTGGACGTGCCGTGCCATTGTGCCAAGTGGAATGGGTTTAGGTGTCGAATCGTTTGTTGAATCATGCTCGCTTGGTTCATAGCAAGCCGGATCGATGTCAAGCAATGCCTTCGTATTCCTTGGATATTCCTTGACGATTTCTCCAGTGTTGACATCCACAATTTGGATTTGGAGCGAACAACCGCGAACTTCAACGGTCTTGTATGCATATCGATACGGAACCGCTAGTGTGCGTCCTTCGAATCGAATCGTACAGTCTTTATGTACCGAAGCTTGCTTGATGACATCAAAGGGTTCGGGCATGGTGGTTGGAAGCGGACGAAGCAGTTCTCGTTCTTTAAGCCAAGTAGCGTGTACGCTATCGCCTGTGATGGGACACTTGCGAACCACAGCCTCGCGTTGCATGGTTTCATCGGTGTAGCGTTGAAGCTCTTCGATCGAGGCAAACACGCGTCGAAAATCGAGCGACTTGCAGACGCCAACTCGACGCTCGACTTTGCCCTTTTGATTGGGTTGCCGTACTTGATGAGGATCGAAATGAAAGCCCATCGTTTTTGCGTAGGCCGCGTACGCTTCATTGATCTGCCCCCAAATACCACTTCCGTGAGCGACACCGGTTTTCAAATTGTCGATACGATTGACCGCTGCAACTCCGCCTAAGCGTTTGAAGGCTTCGTTGTGGACTCGGTGCCATGCAAGCTGATCCATACGTGGACTCCAAATGACCGCCGCCTTGCGAGAATGGCTCAGTGTCATTACAAAGCCATAAAGAGTTACCATCTCCACCCCGGAGTCGGTTCTCAGTCGAATCGAGACGTCCATCCAATCGCTTTGTGTCTGAGCACCGGGTGGAGTTTCGCGCATCGAACGACCGAGGAAGCCGTAGATTCAGTGTTGATAGCTTTGCGGTTCATCGATCACCTCGGCGTCTGAGATTAAAGAACAAGTAGCCATTGCAGTGCGAGCCTGTGATTCGCTTGGCCACAGCGCTGAGCGATTTGAATTTCTCGCCTGCGTATTCGAACCCTTCGTCGAGCACCAAGACCTCAAGCAGTCGTCCCTTGTACTCCCGCGTGATCAAAGATCCTGGGATCGGAACTCCGTTGTCGAGCGAAGCGGGCACGGGGATCGGTGCCGATCTCGGGGCTTCTGGCTTGGTAGCAGGAGCCTTGGGCGGACGCCTTCGGATGTCAGCGTCGCTAACGATCTCCATCGCCCGAGCTCGCGCTCTCTCCGAGAGATCCCCCTCAGCGATCGATTGCATTCGCCAGATGATCTTCTTGAGCAACCATTGTTTGTTGCGAGCGTTGGTCGTCTCGCCGAACACTTCTGCGTAGCGATTGCGAAGCTGGCCAACGGCCATTTGCTCCATCGCGGCGATCTCTTTTCCGACATTCAGTTGCATGTTTTTCTCCATAGAATTTGGGTAAATCGGACTCGCGGCGAGTTAACCGCCGTGGACGACAGTGAGCACGTTTTCGCCGGAAAGCTCAAGGCGATCCGCAGAGGATTCGGCAGGATTTCCAGCTTGCTTGCTCTCAGGTAGCGAGTCTCGCTCTCGGAGCCGCAGGATTCCCGCAGCAAGAATCGCTGCGACATCGACGAGTTGTTGCTCGACAGGCGTGCGCGCAGGTTGAGCGCAGTTGGTCATCGTGAAAAAACTCCGCAAGAGAATGGCCATCGATCGTGGCCTAGGTAGGTTCGTGGCCTAGCTTGGCCCTATTGTTTACCTACCGGGCGGAGGTTCGAGTTGGCGGAAGAAGTAACTTGCAAAAACCAGGGTTTCGTTCGTCTCTACTTTCAACTCTCTACAACCGAACTTCTAGCCGCCCAGCGGCTCGCCGAGTTCTCGAACGCATTTTTCCAGAATGTTCTGCAGCGCCGGATCGCAGCATTTTTCTGCAGAACAAGTGTTTGCCTTCAAATTGGTAAGCTTTTCCGTTTTTGAGCACGAATTTGGCGGATCTCTGATCTGTAGGAGACGATAGTAGCGGTACTCGGAGGTCTGATACTTTTGTCGAAGAGTCAAACGCTAACGTTTAGGCTGTCTCTACTGTTGCTACTCGTTAATTTGGTGGCGTGTAGGACCGCACGCTCGTATCGCGATCATTTTGCCAGCATGCCGTCCAGGAGTCTCTCGAGCGACAGCAATGGGATGCATCTGACGAATTCCTCGACTCAGCCGCAAGGCTCGGACACATCCACCGTCGAACTAGCGTCTCACGTTCGGGGCAAAACTGAACATGCGCCGGTAAAGACATTCGATCTCGAGCGCAATGAAGAAGGAATTGTGAAACTGGTTACGGACGAGATCCTGCAAACAACAGAATGTCTATCGCTTGATGATGTGATAGCCTTGGCATTGACGCATAATCCAACGATTCCCCAATCTCGATCCTTAGTTCATCAACAGCAAGGGGCAACTCTTCAGGCTGGCCTTTATCCAAATCCGCAGGTTGGTTACCTTCGGTCAGACCCGGATCAGCCCGGCAAAAGCCGTTCGTCTGGGGCATTTCTTAGCCAAGAATTTGTAACGGCTGGCAAACTCCGCTTGGCCTCCCAGGCAAGTCGATACGACGTTGAATTACGATGCTGGCAAGTAACCGCGCAGGAACAACGGGTCGTCAACGACGTACGCATTCGATTTCTTGACCTGGTAGCGGCTCAAGAAGCTCATGCCATAGCTCAGGAGCTTGTAACTTCGGCCAGGGAAGGACTCTCCATTGCGCAGGCAATGCTCGATAGCAGAATAGGAACAAAGCCTGACGTCATCCAAGCCGAGATACAACTTTCTGCCGCAGAAGGCTCACTTCATGACTCGGGGCTAAGACGTACTACAGCAAGACGACAACTTGAGGCGATCGTTGGATGCCCAATAGCAGATCATCAGGCTGCTTTCGAACTAAAAGACGATTCACCAACTCTGGAGTGGGAAAGCAGCCTGCAGCGCTTGCTCGTGGAAAGTCCATTGCTGAAATCGCAAGCTGCTGAGCTAGAGGCCGCTCGCACAGAGATCCAACTAGCCGATGCACAAGCGATTCCAAACGTGACTGCCCAGATGGTCGCGCAGCGCGACTCGGTAGACAAATTTAGCAGCATCGGAACTTTCGTAGCTGTGCCAGCACCGTTGTTCAATCGCAACCAGGGCAATAGGTATTCAGCACGTGCCTTTTACACGCAGCAGCTACGAGAATATGAACGCTTGAAATTGGCTCTAACCGATCAGTTGGCCACATCACTTCAACAGTATCAATCCTTGCAACATGAGATGAAGCGTCTTGATCAAGAGGTGATACCTCGCGCTATTCAGAATCTTGAGCTTTCGACAGACGCTTATAAATCCGGACGAATGGATTTTCAGCGCGTCGTCGATGCGAGAAAGTTTTTGTTCCATTCCAAGCTGTCGTTGATAGAAACCTCGATTGATCTCCACAAGACGCTCGTTGAGATCGATGGATTGCAGTTGACTGGCGGATTGAATCCAACAGAAGTTGGGACGGCGCTACAGGCAGCAGGCAACTCTTCCAGTGCTCGGCGAGTACTCAGTCAACAGAACCAGACCTCGCAAGGAACCACCAGTCGCAATCTGCCCGGTGCAATACAAGCAGGAGACTTCTAGACCATGAGACAAGTGCGGCAATCGTCAAAATATCATCCAAACGCCGCATTAACGCTTTGGGTCTGTTTGATCTCAATCATCGGTTGTCGCGGCGAGCGCGGCGAAGAACAGGAGAACAAAGCCGAAGCCGTTTCGGCTCAATCGCCCAGACAGACGACGTCAGTTAACCTTCAAACCGACCAGATAGAACGCCTCGGAATCGCGACTATTCCTGCGACTGCTGTAACTCTTAGTGATACACATACTGTCTATGGAAGGGTTGTACCGAATCCCAATACAACCTACGACGTGTTTGCTCCCTACGCTGGAGAATTGATCGTCGATTCAAAATGGCCATCCTTGGCTGCGACAGTCACAAAAGGCGATGTCGTTGGTTCACTCAAGGTGCGTGTCTCGCCTGAAATAGTTGCTGACCTTCGCAGTCGGCTAAAGGAGTCGGAAGCGAGACTACCATCTGATCTCGATGCGGTTGAGTCGCTCAGTCAGATCGTCAAAGGCTTGCAGCCAGTTGCGAATAAGCAAATTCTTTCCCGCACCGAACTAGATGCTGCGATGGCCAATCTAGCCAAAGCGCAAGCACAAGTCGCCAGCGATCGCTCCATTGTTTCTAGTCTTGCGAGCGTTCTAGCTGAAGCCGAAATTTCTGAAGATACTCACTCGAGCCATTTTCGATTGCCTCTTGTCCTATCGAAGTCTGGCCAAGTCACAGATCTGTTTGTTTCAACATCATGCTTTGTGGAAGCTGGCCAACATCTCGCTCGCATCGTTGATCAGTCCAAGCAGATTGTTCGATTCGAAATACCGCTATCGAACTATAGCGAATTTGAGAAGACTCAAAATGCGATAACAGTCACCGTGGGTGGATCTGAGGTAAAAGGCAGGTATCTTGGAGATACTGGTGAAGTGAGCCCTTCGTCCCAACTCCGGCAGTATTTGTTTGAGTTCAAAGACGAGGGAAGAAGTTTGCGCCCTGGACAGGTTATTCAAGGCCGACTGGATCTTGGCGCTCAGGTATCTGATGTACAAACTAATTCTGTTTTAGAAATTCCCTCGAGTGCGCTGCTCTATCATCAAGGCTTGCCACTCGTTTTTGTAAAAATCAGCGATGAAGCGTTTCAAAGGCGAAGCGTGCAGGTATTGAGCTTTGCTGAGTCCAAAGTAGTCATTCGTTCCTCTTCCGATACCAGTCGAGATCTTCAGATTGGGGTAGCTGAAGGCGAGTCGGTTGTCACTTCTGGAACACAAATGTTGCTCTCGAGACTGTTCCTGCAAAGTGGCGGAGATGACGACTGATGCTGCAAGCTATCGTCAATTGGTCACTGCACAACCGCCCCGTCGTTCTGGTGCTGTCGTTATTGCTCTTGGTCGCAGGCGTTTTCGCGTCAATGCGATCGGATCTTGACGCATTCCCCGAGTTTGCACCTCCGCAAGTAACTGTTCAAACAGAGGCAGTCGGGCTTTCGGCGGATGAAGTTGAGCAACTGGTCACCCTGCCGATTGAGCAAGCAATCGTAGGCTTACCAATGCTTGAGGCGATTCGATCTCGCTCAATTCAGGGCTTGTCATCGATTACCGTTGTGTTCAAGGACCGCGCAGATCCGTATCTTGCGAGACAATTAGTAGCACAGAAACTCGCCGAGGCTCAGAGCTTACTACCTGACTCTTCCGAAATTCCAAAACTTGGGCCGATGACCAAAACGACAGGCCGGTTGATGGTCGTAGGATTTGTATCGGAACAACTCAATGAGATAGAGCTTCGTGATCGAGTCCAATGGGATGTTCGGCCGCGAGTTCTTGCGCTACCTGGTGTCGCGATGACAACCATCTTCGGAGGGCAAGTTCGCCAATACCAAGTCCAGGTAGATCCAGAACGCCTGGTTGAGCATAGGCTGGGGATTAATGACGTAGTCGAAGCTGCGAAACAAGCCAGTGCCGTGCGGGGGCTAGGATTCCAGGAGAACTCTCAACAGAGAATTGTTCTACGCGTTCATGGGCAAATTCAAACCGAGCAACAGCTTGCCGAAACAGTGCTTGAAAGAACCGACGCGACACCGTTGCGTTTGGCAGATATAGGTGACGTACGCCAAGGTGGTGAACCTCAATTCGGCGCCTCGACGGTAAACGGTAAACCTGCCGTCTCGATATTAATCTATAAGCAGTTCGGAGCAGATACCCTTGCCGTGACGCGATCAATCGAAGCAGAAATCGAAAAGATGAGAGACGAGTTGAGTTCTCAGGGTGTTGAGATCAAGCTCGGCCTATTCCGACAGGCGGACTTTATTGAGAAAGCAGTGGGTAATGTCGTCCACTCGCTTTGGCTTGGAGCCATCCTTGTCGCTATCGTGCTCTCGGTTCTATTGTTCAATCTTCGGGTCGCGATCATCTCGCTCATCGCGATTCCGTTGTCGCTTCTCTCTGCTATCTCGATTCTGTGGGTATTTGAAGTCAGTCTAAACACCCTAACACTAGGTGGTCTAGCGATCGCTGTTGGCGAGGTAGTCGATGACGCAATTATCGACGTCGAAAACATCTACCGAAGATTCCGAGCCGCGAAGGCCGAATTTGGCACTTTTGACGCAGTGAAAATAGCACTAAGCGCATCGCTTGAAGTTCGGTCAGCCGTTGTCTACGCAACTTGGATCGTTGTGGTCGTGTTCGCGCCGGTCTTGTTGATGGGAGGCGTGCAGGGGCGATTGTTTGCGCCACTCGGTTATGCATATGTACTAGCGACCTTGTCCTCTTTGGTGGTTGCACTGACGCTCACGCCCGTCTTGTCAGTGCTCCTACTCCAAAAGAAACTAACTTCTCACGAACCACCATTGCTGAAAGTTCTGCAGCGGATGTACGAAAGAACTTTACGCGGTGTGATCCGGTGGCGCGTACTCTCGATTTTCTTGGCTCTGCTGATGCTTCTCGGTGTGATTTACCAGTCCACTAAGTTTGGAGGAGAGTTCCTGCCCGAATTGCGTGAAAGCCACCTAATCGTGCATATGCAATCGTTGGCAGGGACGTCGCTTGAACAGAACCTAAGAACTGGTCAGCAACTCACGAAGGAACTCATGCTCGACAAAGACGTTGCGAACGTATGTCACTTAGCGGGTCGTGCGGAGCAAGGCGAAGATACATGGGGCATTGAGTACGGAGAAATCGAGGTACCACTCCACGATGGAGCCGATGTTGACGCGATGCGCCAGAAGCTACTTGCGGAACTCCCCGAGAAGTTTCCTGGCAATAACTTTCATGCATTCACCTTTCTTGCCGAGTGTATTCACGACAGCCTGTCAGGCTCAGTTGCGCCGATTTTGGTGAAGGTAAAGGGGCCAGACGCAAGGGCTTTAGATCAAATCGTTGAACTAGTGTCCCAGATTATGCGCGAAACGCGAGGAAGCCAAGGCGTATTCGTTGAGCCGCAAGACGGGCAGCCAGAGTGCGTCGTGCGCGTGCGTCATGCTGACGCTGCTCGATTTGGAATAAGACCGGCGGAAATTGTCGAGTGCGTACACACTGCCTACCAAGGTGCGATCGTCGGACAAGTATATGACCGCAATCGTGTTTCCTCGATCGCCGTACTACTGTCTCCTAAGATTCGCCAAAGGCCAGATCTTATCGAGCAATTGTGGTTGAAGGTTCCAACTGAGCGACGTCTGACGACGGCAACTCCTAGCAATCCCCTTCGTGAGAATTTGTCGATCGATGAAGGAAGAATACAGTTAAAACAAGTTGCCGATGTTTTCATGAGTAGCGGGCGATTTTTGGTAACACACGAGAATGGGATTCGTACTAGATCAATCACATGCGACACGTTGGGACGCGATGCCGAGAGTTTTGTACAGGAACTCGAAAGACGATTGAAACTTGTTCCGCTGCCCTCCGGAATGCACATCGAAATTACCGGCGAACACTTAGCGAAACAGACTGCTCAGTCAGATTTGTTCTTAATGGGAATCGCAGCTTCAATCGGGGTAGTGCTTCTTCTATGGATGGCAGTTCGGTCCTACCTCGCAACGTTGCTAATTCTGATCAATATTCCATTCGCCCTGATTGGTGGACTTCTCAGCGTCTACTTCCTAGGCGGTGTAATCGACGTCGGCGCTCTCGTTGGTTTCGTCACTCTGTTTGGTATTTCGATGCGCAATAGCATCATGATGGTTACGCACTGGCAGCAACTGTCAACTGAGCGCTCCGACCTGGATAATATCAGCTTGATTATTACAGGGGCACGCGAGCGACTGGGGCCAATCTTGATGACTGCAATCGTAACGGGTTTAGGATTGCTGCCAATCGCCCTTGGTAGCCATGAAGCTGGCCGAGAGATTGAAGGACCGATGGCGATCGTGATCTTAGGCGGCCTTGCAAGTTCGACACTGTTGAATTTGCTTTTATTGCCATCCATTGCCTCCATGTTGATCGCTCAGCTACGACGACCAACGCTTCTTGCGAGTAGTTAGAAGCCGTGTTCATTACAAGATTTAGCGAGGAATTGGATTGAAGGCGGTGGCCCATCATCGAATACAATACTTATTGACATGGAACTGCATGCACTTCGATGCGACATCGACGAGTTGTTGCTCGTCGGGCGTGCGCGCAGGTTGAGCGCAGTTGGTCATCGTGAAAAACTCCGCAAGAGAATGGCCACCGATCGTGGCCTGGGTAGGTTCGTGGCCGAGCTTGGCCCTATTGTTTACCTACCGGGCGGAGGTTCAAGTTGGCGGCTATCGCAACATCGAGAACTTCAAGAAAGCGATCTAATTTTAATGCGGTGGACTAGATCTTTACCCACGGAAATGCCGGTGGGACCCTAACAGGCTCTTGCCGATGACCGGTTCGTTGATCTGCGCATTCAATCCTACACAAGAAAAAAACCACAATAGAAAACCGATAGCCGCGTTTCTAAAGAGGTTGTGGTTAAACATGATTGAAAATGGATGAAATAGAAACGCGTAGCAATCGTCAAAACTCGGATGACGGCTGAGCCGGAACAGCAAAACCCCTCAAGATATCGTTGGCTCCAAGCCCTAGTTGCCAGAACAGCAAAGAGCTTCCCGAGTGATTGATGGATTGAGATTATAGCAAGTAGCATTCGCTCGTATCGATTTCATCCATGGCGGCCTTTGGCCCCGTGCGTTCACACGCCGGTTGGCTTTTCGCAACTTTTTATCGGGGTGCGAGAGCAACCGGGTTGTTAAGTAATAACGCTTGTTAACCAGAGAGTCAGAGAGTTCGAAAGGGTTGTTCCCGGGGTGCGAGGCCAACCTCCATGGTTGCTCTCGGACCCTGAGAGCAACC
>JAGWZB010000190.1 GCA_018969045.1 Planctomycetota bacterium
AGCACCTGGAGCGAGTGAGGGGCTCAGTGTGACCGATGGGGAGCTGGAGGACTTTGCCAAATCGCTACCTGATGTTTCGCTTGCCAATGGGATAGAGCCCGATCGCTTGCAAGTGGGAGGAGAGGATCGTGCGCACGGGTTGTTGGAGAGTTTTTTGGATCATCGGGGGGTTGATTATCGGACCAGTATGTCTAGTCCGATCAGTGCTCAGGCGAGTTGTTCGCGGCTGAGTCCTTATTTAGCTTGGGGGTGCATCAACGTCCGTCAGGTTTACCAGCGGCTCTCATCGGCCAGATCGGATCCACCTTGGGGAGCGAGCATGAGTTCCTTTCGCTCGCGATTGAGTTGGCATTGCCATTTTATGCAGAAGTTAGAGGACGAGCCAGAGTTGGAGTTTCGCAATTTGAGTCGGGCTTATGATGGGCTTCGAGAGGATTGTTTTTCGCAGGAGCGATTTGAGGCGTGGTGTCGGGGTCGGACAGGGTTTCCGATGATCGATGCGTGCATGAGGTATTTGCATAAGACCCGATGGATCAATTTTCGGATGCGAGCGATGCTTGTTTCGTTTGCATCGTACGATTTGTGGTTGCACTGGCCAAAGCCGGCTGAATTTTTGGCGAGGAATTTTTTGGACTTTGAACCTGGGATTCATTTTCCTCAGGTGCAGATGCAATCTGGGGTTACCGGGATCAACACGATTCGTATTTATTCGCCGGAGAAGCAGGGCAAGGATCAAGACCCCGACGGGGTGTTTGTGCGCGAGCATCTGCCCGAGCTTGGGAATGTCCCGCTGCAGCGGCTTTGGACACCTTGGAAGATGAGTCAAGACGAGCAAAATCGCTACGGGTGCATTTTGGGAAGGGACTATCCAAGGCCGCTTGTGGATCACCAGGAGGCTGTTCGCCAGGCCAAGGAGCGGTTGTATGCGGTTCGAGGATCGAGTCAGGCGCAGCAGATGGCCATCGAGGTGGCCAAGAAGCATGCGAGTCGCAAGCGGCGCGATCCGATCCCATCGGTGCGAAAGCCTCGCAAGGGGGATCCCGACCAGCCGTTTTTGCCTGGATTTGAGCAAGAGGGTTGAAGGGGCAATGGCTGCCGATGGCATTTTATCAGGGGGTTCTGATCGGTAGCGACCGGGGGGCGAATTGGGTTACAATGCGGGTTGGAGGTTTGCCGTTGGCAGATCATTCTGGACTACCTTTGCGGCGATCATCATGCGATCCATCGGCTTGCTTGTTTTTCTCTTGGTTTTAGGAAATGGGTTGAGCGAGCTAGTGGCCCAGGAGAATTCTGGAGCGGTAGGCTCGGCATCGATCTCGTTCAATCGCGATGTGCGGCCTGTGTTGGCTGCAGCATGTTTTCGCTGCCATGGTCAAGATGCGGCGGATCGCCAAGCCGACTTGAGGCTCGATGTTGCTCAGGACGCCTTGGCCAAGCGGGAGTCGGGGAATGCCATTGTCCCGAATCGACCAGACGATAGTTTGGTTTTGCGAAGGATTGTGTCGAGCGATCCAGACAAGGTGATGCCGCCGCCGGATGCATCGCGGCAATTGACCCAAGAGGAAAAGGAGATTCTACGGGACTGGATTGCCCAGGGTGCTCATTATCAAAAGCATTGGGCGTTTGAGCCGATAGGCCACTCTGAAGGCTTGCCGTTGGTCCAAGGGGAACAGTCGGCCAAGCAAGGCAGCGGGAGGCTGCGCGATTGGATCGACAAAACTTTGATCGAGCAAGCCCAGCAGAAGCGATTGCAAGTCCAGGGTGCTGCGGATCCTCGGACGCTTGTGAGGCGATTGTCGTTGACTCTGACGGGTTTGCCACCGGAAATCCAGGATGTGGATACGTTTGCTCAGTCCCCGACCCAGGAGGCTTATGAGAAGCTTGTCGAGAAGTATCTTAGTTCCTCGCATTACGGGGAGGAGATGGCCAGGCACTGGCTCGATGTGGCCAGGTATGGCGACACCCACGGGTTGCACTTGGACAATGATCGTCAGATATGGCCTTATCGCGATTGGGTTGTATCGGCTTTCAATGCCAACATGCCGATGGATCGATTTATCGTCGAGCAGCTTGCAGGAGATTTGCTCGAGAATCCGACGCAGTCCCAGTTGGTTGCAACGGGATTCAATCGGTGCAACGTGACGACGTCCGAGGGTGGGGCCATCGGAGATGAGTTTTTGTTCCGATATGCGGTGGATCGAACCAGCACGACGATCCAAGCGTTCTTGGGTTTAACCGGTGGGTGTGCGGTGTGTCATGATCACAAGTTTGATCCATTGAGCACGCGAGAGTTTTACTCGATGTATGCGTTCTTTTACAGCAATGCCGATCCAGCGATGGATGGCAATATTCAGACGACTTCTCCATTTCTGAAGTTATCGACACCTGATCAGCAAGCTCAGCTCGATAGGCTTAGCCAGGAGCGATCCGACGCACTGAGCGAACTATATCGTTTAGCAAACCGTTGGAGTTCCCAGCCTAGTCGGAAGCTGGCCAACGGTTCCGAAGCGGCCGTGAGCACAACGCACGTATGGGTAGATGATCAATTGCCTTTGGGTGCCACGCAGCGCAACACAACGCGGAATGCCGATCGCTGGAGTCTGGACGAAGTGGCTTCGAAGATGGGTAGTAGAGCGCTGGTCACTGAGTTTGGGGACAAATTCGAGCAAACGATCCAGGGTGGATTGGTGCCGATGTGGATTTTGGATCAGGGGCAATTGAGTGTTTGGGTTCAGACCGATTTGGACGAGCCACCTGAGGCGATATTTATTGAAATCAAAACCGACAAAGGATCTCGGCGTTGGGTTTGGGCCGACGATGACAAGGATGCGGACTTGGTCGGTGCCAAGGCGGATCGGGTGGTTGGGAAGCTACCTGCACAGGGAGCTTGGCAGTTGCTGACGTTTCCAACCGATGGGCTTGCTACAGGGGCGATTGTCAGCGAGATCAAGTTTGGGCTTTATGGGGGGATCTGTTATTGGGATGGATTGTCGATAACTGGCAAGGTGCGCCCTGAGGACACGCTTAGGAGTGATTATCAAGCGTGGTGGAAGCAACATGGGAAGAAGCCGGTTCCGAATTTGGACACGGAGTTATTCAGGGGTCAGAATCTGTTGCAAGCGATCCAGGAGGGTGAATCGTCTGAGGTTGGAAAGCAGTTATCCAGTCAGGTGAAGACTTACTTTGTTGCTTGGATCGATACGAATGTACCTAGAGAGATCCTGCAAGCGCGGGCGTTGTGGGCGACGCTAGATACTCAGTTTCGCATGCTTGAGGATCGAATTCCCGGGACGATGATCTACAGGGATCTTGGCAAGCCCCGTCAAGCGCATGTGATGCTGCGTGGTCAGTACGATGCCAAGGGGCAAGCCGTTGAGGCAGGCACGTTGGCAGCTTTGCCGGCGATTCGCAAATCCGATGGGAATGAAACACGGCCGCTGAATCGTTTGGATTTAGCTAGGTGGATCGTGGGCAAGGAGAATCCGTTGACAGCGCGAGTGACGGTCAATCGATTTTGGCAACAGGTTTTTGGAATTGGGATTGTGAAATCCTCGGATGATTTTGGGACCCAGGGAACACCTCCGGTCCATCCGGAGCTCTTGGATGATCTTGCTTATTGCTTTCAAGCCGGTGGTTGGGACATCAAGAGATTGATCAAAGAGATGGTCATGACCCAAGCGTTCCAGAGGGATGCGAAGGTGACCGAGGAGGGATTGGCCAAGGATCCGGAGAATCGTTATTTGGCCAGAGGGCCACGCATTCGGCTCGACGCAGAGCAGATTCGAGACAATGCGCTTGCTGTCAGTGGGATTCTCGAGCGAAAGCTTGGGGGGCCAGGGTTCCGAGGATACCAGCCACCTAATATTTGGGAGCCTGTCGGTTATGGGGATTCGAATACTCGGTATTACATTCAGCAGCATGGTCCGCAGTTGTACCGACGAAGTCTTTATGCGTACGTCAAGCGGACGGCACCGGTTCCGTTTATGTCGAACTTTGACGCGCCCAACCGCGAATCTTTTTGCACGCGTCGCGAGAGGAGCAACACACCTTTGCAGGCTTTGCAGTTGATGAATGATGTGCAGCAGATGGAGGCGGCAAGGTGTTTGGCCGAGCGATTGCTTAAGCAATCTGCGCAGGAGGATTCATCGTATGTCGACGATTTATTTAGGTGGGTCTTGAGTCGATCGCCGGACGAGTATGAACGGCGTCAGGTATTGGGTTTTCTTCAAAAGACCCGTGAACGTTTGGCATCGAATCCTCAGGATGCAGAGAGAATCGCTAGGGTTGGGGAGCGATGGCTTGAGGCGAATTTGCCGCCTGATCAAGTGGCCGTTTGGACGCTTGTTTGCAATTTAGTGCTTAATCTCGATGAGACCGTCACGAGAAACTAAGGTTTGAGAATCACCATGTGGAATTCCTATTTCGACCGACGACGATTTTTGGGTCAGTCTTCCTTGAGCGTGGGTTCGATTGCCCTTGCGGCGATGAGCACTAGGGATAGGGTGGGCGCGACGCAGGGCCCGGGTGCGGTGCATCCGGCAATGGAAGGTCTTCCGCATTTTGCGCCTAAGGCCAAATCGATTATTTATTTGCACATGAACGGTGGTCCATCGCAGATCGATCTTTGGGATTACAAGCCGTCGCTTGCCGAGCAGTTCGACAAGGACTTGCCGGACTCGATCCGCAAGGGGCAGCGGATTACGACGATGACGAGTGGTCAGGCGCGGTTGCCTGTGGCGCCCAGCAAGTTCAAATTTCAGCAGCATGGACAGTGCGGTAGGTGGGTTAGCGAGTTGTTGCCGCACACGGCCGGGGTCGTCGACGATCTTGCGGTGATCAAGACCGTACACACCAACGCCATCAATCACGATCCGGCATGCACGTTTGTGATGACCGGTAGCGAGGTACCTGGCAAGGCCAGTTTGGGATCTTGGCTTTCGTATGGGCTTGGTAGTCAGAGTGACGACCTGCCTGCGTTCGTTGTGCTGACACCCACGTGGTCTGCTGGTGCGATGGCACAAGCCCTATTTACGCGGATGTGGTCGAGTGGATTTTTGCCTACCAAGCATACCGGCGTGGCCTTGCGAAGCGGGGCTGATCCGGTTCTTTATTTGAGGAATCCCGATGGGGTGCAGCCACAGGACCGGCGGTCGATGCTCGATGCATTATCGAACCTTAACAAGCATCGTTTTGAGATGCTTGAGGATCCTGAGATACAAACCCGCATCGCCCAGTACGAGATGGCTTACAGGATGCAGACTAGCGTGCCAGAGTTGGTTGAATTTGATGAAGAGCCCGCGAATGTTTTAGAGATGTATGGTCCGGAGGTGTCCAAGCCAGGTAGTTTTGCGGCCAGTGCGTTGTTGGCTCGTCGGATGGTTGAGCGCGGCGTGCGGGTGGTACAGATCCTTCATCGAGGTTGGGACCAGCATGGAAATATTGCGGGGGATTTGCCAGCCCAGTGCCGAGACGTCGACCAAGCTTGTGCGGCGTTGGTCAAGGATCTCAAGCAGCGAGGGCTATTGGATTCAACGCTTGTGGTGTGGGGGGGTGAATTTGGCCGGACGGTGTATTGCCAGGGAGGATTGACCAAGACCAATTATGGCAGGGACCATCATCCGAAGTGTTTCAGCATGTGGATGGCTGGCGGCGGGATCAAGGGTGGGATCGAGTACGGGAGCACCGATGATTACAGTTACAACATCGCCCAGGATCCAGTGCACATCAACGATTTGAATGCTACGATCCTCCATTGCATGGGGATCGATCACCAGCGATTTACTTTCCCTTTTCAAGGCTTGGAGCAACGGCTGACTGGGGTAGAACCCCAGCGGGTTGTGAGCGAAGTGTTGGCGTAAGACAATTGCCTAACCTCCTTGGCTTCTTCATGTTATATTAACACGGTCTTCACATCTGAGTGTTAGTATCAGGGCGGTTGGTAGAGGAAGATGTCATTGCATTTAAAACAAGATTTGGATGAAGCCCGAGTTTCGCTGCTGAAACTTTCCGGAATGGTCGAGGACATGATCGCACTTGCGGTCAAGTCGTTGATGCTTCGGCAAGGAATTTTGGCCAGTGATGTTGTGCGCAGAGACTCCGAAGTCGACCGCGCGGAAGTCCGGATCGAAGAGGACTGCCTGAAGATGCTCGCGTTGCACCAGCCGGTGGCAGCCGATCTCAGGCGGGTTACCACCATGATGAAAGTCAACAATGACCTCGAACGCATGGCCGACCTAGCCTGCAATATTGCCCAACGGGCCGATAGCCTATGCCCCCACCCAGAGTTTCCGATCCCCAATGGCATCAACGAAATGGCCACGATGGTCACGCGAATGGTCCGAGCCAGTCTCGATGCTTTTGTAAGCAACGATTCGGCGATGGCCCGCAGTGTGATTGTCATGGACGATCCGCTGGATGCGAAGAATGTCCAGGTGATCGGAGTTTTGGCCGAATCGATTCAGAAGGATCCATCCCAAGTGGAAGCTGCGTTGCACGCTTTTTCTGCATCCAGGCATTTGGAGCAGATCGGCGATCTTGCAGTGAGCATCGCCGAGGATGTCATCTACATGGTCGATGGGGTGATCATTCGGCATCGACAGGCAAGCTAGGGGCCGACATCCAGTCGCGAGCACCTTGGACGATGAAAGACTATGCCAAAAAGTAAGATCTTGGTGGTCGAGGACGATCGGGCCATTTCCGAAATCCTCGTCTACAACTTGGACAAAGCTGGTTACGAAGTTTCGCTTGCCATCGACGGGCGAGATGGGGTCAACCAAGCCCAACTGAAGCTGCCTGATGTCATTCTCTTGGATGTCATGCTGCCGGTCATTGACGGGGTCGAAGTCTGTCGCAGATTGCGCAGCAAACCCGAGACAGCTTCGTCGATCATCATCATGTTGACGGCGAAGACCGAAGAGGCCGATCAGTTGATCGGTTTTTCTGTCGGAGCCGATGACTATGTGACCAAGCCATTTAGCGTGCGGGTTTTGATGGAGAGGATCAAAGCGCTGCAGCGACGCAAGATCGCCAAGCCTGACGATGAGAACGATGTAGTCACGCGAGCAGGGATCACGTTGGATCGCAGGCGTTATCGGGTCAATGTGGATGGACAGCCCGTTGAATTGACCAAGAGTGAGTTTCGGTTGCTCGATACACTTATCCGACAACCGGGACGGGCCTTTGATCGCACGGAGCTGATCGACTCGGCGCTGGGCGAAGACACTTTGGTTCTAGAGCGAACCATCGATGTTCACATTCGGGCATTGCGCAAGAAGATCGGTCCCAAAGCAGATGCCATTGAAACGGTCCGAGGAGTCGGTTATCGCTTCAAGGAAGACTGAAAAATTGCGAGGTTTTCTGGGGTTTTACTCAAAAACCCGATGCTTTCCTTGGGTTTTTTCTCGAATTTATGGGATTTCCTTGGGAAATACCTCGTATTTTGCCTTCGCCCGGTTGCATTTTGTTTATCTCAACCTTTAATTCAGCCTGATCGGATTTGTTCTGTGTCGAACATCCAATCGGTTCCGAGTCCATCACCGAATCAAGTACAAGGGTCCTCTACATGGCGAAAGCAGCAGGCAAGGCAGAAAAGCCTCTTACCAAAGTTCAAATCTTCTCGAATATCGCTGAAACCACCGGCTTGTCCAAGAAGCAAGTCGCTGAAGTGTTCGAAGCGCTCAAGAGCGAAATCTCCAACGCGATTGGCAAGAAAGGCGTTGGCACGTTTGTTGTTCCCGACCTTGCTAAGATCGTTCGCGTTCAGAAGAAGGCGCTTCCAAAGCGTCAAGTTCGCAATCCTCAGACCGGCGAAATGAAGTGGGCAGATCCCAAGCCAGCTTCCACCTCCGTGAAGGTTCGTCCTCTGAAGAAGCTTAAGGACATGGTCTAATCGACCTGACGATCCTCAAGCGGATTCAAGCCATAGGAATTAGCCGGTTTGCAAGTCTTTGCGAGCCGGCTAATTTTTTGCCTCGTGTCTTTTTTCGGATACCATAAAGCACCATGGTGGACCGAAAATTACGACCGAGTTCTTTTGATTATGCACTGGCTGCCTTGGCACCGGTTCTGATCATTCTGATGATCGGATCGCTTGTGTACTTCCTGATCACCACCTTGTACCGAGGTGATTTCCACGCTCGATTGATGTGGATCCTTGGGCTCTTTACCATGGCTTCGGTTCTGGTGACTCGAATTGCCATCGAGCAGTCTCGAGCCCAATCGCTGACGTATTTGGGTCTATTGAGTGCAGCGACGCTTTTTGTGGCCCCCCGTTTTTTTGTGCTCGAAGGGTTATTAGCTCCTTTGAGTATTCCGATCCTCATCGGATTCCTGGCACTGATCGTTTTCCTAGCGGATCGAATCACGATGGACTGTACGAGTGTCGAGGATGCTCAGGATAGTCACGGTTACGGACTACTTCAGTCCTTGGGAATCCTCAAACGCACCGACCTGACTGGACCTGATTCCTCCAAAACACAGATCACCAACAAGAACGCTCGGGCTCACAATCCAGGAGTGTGGATCCTTTACTTTGCGCTGGGTGCGTTACCGGTTTTTGGGTTGGGGCAGTTCTTCTTGCCATCGGGCCAACCCCAGCGCGTGGCCCTCGGATGCTTGGTCATCTACCTATCTTCGGCGCTGGCGCTGTTGGTCATGATCTCGTTGCTTGCGCTCAGGCAGTATGTTCGGCAACGCGATGTCGAGATGGGCTCTAGTATGTCCTTTCAATGGCTGACCACTGGAATCGGCTCCGTCCTGGGGCTTGTGATCCTCATGGCCATCTTGCCCCTTCCCATGCTCGGATCTTCGACTTGGGAATTGCCGTTCAAGCTTTCTAGTCGCGACGATCAAACACCAAGTCGTTGGGGATGGGGTAAAGAACAGGTAAAGCAGCAGCAAGGCAGCCAGCAGCAAGGCAGTAAGCAGCAAGGCAGTAAGCAGCAAGGGAACCAGCCACAAGGGAACCAGCCACAAGCGAATCAGCCACAAGGGAATCAGCAGCAAGGGAATCAGCAGCAAGGGAATCAGCAGCAAGGGAATCAGCAGCAAGGGAATCAGCCGCAAGGGAACCAGCCACAAGCGAATCAGCCACAAG
>JAGWZB010000191.1 GCA_018969045.1 Planctomycetota bacterium
GCTCTAGGATGCTGATTTTATTCCGAAAATGCTCCAAAATAAGGAAATTGTCGAACAATGAAGACCGTTGAACCAATAGATAACACACAAAGACTTTGATCAAGGTTAGCCGATGGACGATTTCGCTGTCGTAACAACATATTTCAACCCTCGCGGGTATCGTTCACGAAGGTTCAATTACGAGGTCTTTTCCCAGGAGTGCAGGAAGAGCCACGCGGAGCTCTTCACGATCGAATGCATTTTTGGAGAACATCAGAGTTTCGAATTGGATCCAGCTCCCAACGTGATCCAGTTGCGGGCCTCAAGCGTACTTTGGCAGAAAGAACGACTCATCAATCATCTGGTCGCCTCGTTCCTTCCTGCGAGGTTCTCCAAGATTGCATGGATCGACTGCGACTTGATCTTCGAGAATCCCAACTGGTTCATGCAAGCTTCCCAGTTGCTCGATGTGCATCGGGTCGTTCAGCTCTTTGAACACGTTGACCGGCTTCCTCGGGGTGGCCGAGTCAAAGACTCGATCGGTGATCGATCACGAAGTTTTGCTAGTGTATGGAGGGATCCAAGAACATTCGATCGCCAAGGTTGGGATAACCACGGACACACTGGCTATGCATGGGCAGCCCGTAGAGATCTATTCGCTCACAGCGGTCTTTACGATGCAGCGATTCTCGGAAATGGCGATGATCTGATGGCACATGCTTTTCTTGGTGAACTCAGTAGTGTTTGTATTACGGCAAACTATGCCCAAGATCAAGCAATGTATCATCATTATCAGCAGTGGGCTAAGCGAGCTTATCGCTACTGCCAAGGAGACTTAGGTTGTCTCCCTGGGACCGTATTCCATCTTTGGCATGGAGACTATGAAAACCGACGTTACATCGAGCGACTCCATGAAATGAAGGAGATTGGATTTGATCCTTTCGTAGACATCGCTGTTGACCATGTCGGATGCTTGCGTTGGGCGACCGACCATCCGAAACTGCACCGATTTAACTTAGACTATTTCGCGCTTCGCAAAGAGGATGGTTAAGTTCGAAAAAGCCAGAAGCGTATCCTCCTAGCCACATTCATTTCGTAACCTTTAGGAGCTGAGCATGCGCGATAGGACCATACTTTTACCTGGACAAACCGGTACGTGGTTGAATATCGATTTCGATCAAGTTCGCGCATTGCTTGAAAAGCAGGGTATTCGAAGCGAATCGATGGAAGTGGATTTGATGGACCTAGCGGCATCCGCTCCGCAGAAAACCGATCGTCCGATCGATTCGGAGCCTCAGTGCCCAGACTACCTTCGTTACTTCATGAGTTTGGTGACCACCGAGCATTGGCAGGATATCCCTGCTGCAGAACGAATCAATTTCATCAATCGATATGGAGATAGCTTCCAAAAACAGATCGATCGCATCGCAATTCAGATCCAAGGCAGGATCGACGCTGCGGTTATTGTCCAAGGGTTTGAGCCGACCAACGCGTTGATCCGAGCCGCGGCCATTCGCCAGCGGATCGGCACTTTGGCACTGGAGAACACCATGCTATCGGACCGGTTGGTCTGGGATAGCGTCTCGGGGATTATCCCTAATCGCAATTTGGCGAAAAACTACTATTGGCGATATTCCGAATTCGTCGAACCGAGCAAGGTGGAGGCCTACATCGAGAGCTTGATCACGAACACAGCGGCACTCAAATCGTTGCAGCATACGACTCCTGTCGAACATGCGTCTAGCGAAAATTCGACGATCGAAAGCTCCGGCAATGATATTCTCAAAACGGTCAGCGGAAGGCCTTATTGCCTTTTTCTAGGCCAAGTTTACACCGACAGCTCGCTGGTTTTTGGACTTGGGAATTGGAGAAATCCATTGGAACCGCTCTTGAAAACCTACCAGTGGTCCCAGCGCCATGGGTTGGATTTGGTCGTCAAGTTGCATCCCAAAGAGGACCAGGGGCTGGCCCCGGGAACCCTTCAGGCCTACAACCGGATGACTTGGCGAAAGATACAGGGTTCGGATTTGTTTCAAGAGTTTCTTCAGGACCGCCACGTGAGGGTCGATTACCGAAACGAGTGCAACACTTATGCTTTGATTCAGCGAGCGCTTTGCGTTGCAACCGTCAACTCACAGTCGGGGCTCGAGGCGGCGATACGCGGTAAACCGGTGCTGGTCTTGGGCGATGCGTTCTACTCTGGATTGGGTTTTACCAACGACTGGAGTTTTCCAATTCTCCTTGAGTCGCTCGGACCCGACGACTTGGTCAGCGACGTGGCCAGGGCTCGTCGCTTCGCATACATCTTTCTTGAGCTTTACTGTGAGGGGAAAACCCCAGAAGCAGTCGTCTCGTTGATTCAAAACGTTATGGGCTCGATCACTCCTGCCAGGTCTGTATACAGGTGATCATTTCCACCCGTGCATCGCTCGATCGCAACGACTCGTTTTTCTAAATCATCGACGTAGCTAGGGCTCGGATTGCCCAATTACCTTCCTTATCCATCGCCAAAACATAGCAAGGTTGCGCGTCTAGGACGCCGCCACAATTAGCCAGCGCCTCAAGCCATAGTAGTAGGCACACTCCGCTGTGCCGTCCACCGTATTTCATCCAATTCCAATCGCACCCTGGCTGACGGCACAGCGGAGTGTGCCTGATACCTTGTGCTGGGTGGCACCCTGGCTGACGGCACAGACTACATCCGTATGGAAAAAGGGGATGGTATCAGGGCTAAGAACCATTCTGGTCCCATCCAAAAGGATCTATTTTTTCAAAAGATACTCTCGCCTAGTCTTTGCGAAAAATCGCAAATTTTGATTACTTAAACGGGATGCGGTCGACTCGTCGCTAGAAACCGCGTTCTTAAAAGCTTCGGTGCTCGAGAGCTTGCGCGTATCGATTTCCACAAGCGGTGCTACTTGCTCCTGCAGTTTTTCTACGAAGGGTCCCAGCGTATCCCAATCGAGGTCCTCACGAGCAATCTGTGCGACATAATCGAGGTACCTTTGACGGTACTGTGGTACTTGCAATAACCTGCTCCGCAGTGGTCGATCTGGATTATCAAGCCCGATAAGTGGATCAAGTTCATACGGATTCTGTCCACCGCCAGCACGCCCTTCAGGAGCACGACCGCTGCCTGGACCGCCTCGACGCTCAGCACCTCTTGGCATTCCAGGTCCTCCCATTCTGCCGGGTCCCATACCGGGTCCCATACCGGGGCCCATTCCGGGGCCTCCCATCAACGGCATGAAGGATTCATTCATATCGTGGGGGACAACATGGAATTTGCCTTGTTCGTCCTGGCAAATGCAGTAATCGCTTCCGCGAATCCAATATCCATCTTCATTGATCAGCGCGACATCCAAAGCCAGGAATCGCAGAGCACCCTCGACATCTAGGATCGGTTCGATTTTGGAAGGTAGTTCGGCTGGCTCGGTCTCCGAGAGGATCTTGCACAATTCGATCAGATCTCGCCAAACCTTTTTCTTATCCGAACTCTTGATTTCATAGAGTCTCTTATACGCCTCAAGGTCATCACCAAGGTAACGCAAACTTCCACCACCCCCTGGACTCCCTTGCACTTTCCAACGAGTAACCTTGGAACTACCCCAGTGCTCTTGTGCGAAAATCTTATCGAACTGCTGCGCGTTCTGGTAGACACCCCAGTCTTCACCGTTGATGACGACTCGCATCAAGTTCACTTTGGGGGTAGGCAAATACTTGTTGGCAATTTTGGAATACAGAACGCTATGCATGAGAGTCTGATCTCCATTGGAGTTCAGCAGGTTTAGTGTTTTGTACCCCATGAGCAACTGATCTTGGTCTGCCATATCCATCGAGATGTTTAGCGAACGTTTGGAGCCAGCAGGAACCATCCCGAAAGAAGACATCCCTCGAAACTTGACTCCTACGTTCTGATATACCTTGCCATCGACCTCCAAGGTGGCATCGACTTCGACATCCGTATTCTTGAAATCAGCCAGCTCGGACTCCCAGTCCGTGTGCTCAAAGGTCAGGAAGATCGTTCGGATTACCGAGGTATCGTAGAGTTCTTGGTCGCTATATTGTTTGACTTCGTTGGTCGATACACGTACGCCGGGTTTACCGGGCTGACGGGGCTCCATACCCGGAGGTCCGAATCCAAAACCTCGCCCACCTGGTCCTTGTCGTCCAGGTCCGCCTCCGCCTGGAGGGCCGAACCCTGGAGGGCCGAACCCTGGAGGACCACCGCCTGGAGGGCCACCGCCTGGAGGGCCGAATCCAGAGCTTCCGGACTTTTTAGCCTCGACTCGGGCAGCATCTCTTTCCTCTCGATTCAACCAACCGTCTTGATTTTTGTCATGCTTGGCAACCAATTCGATGTCACGCCCGCCAGGCCCACCCATTCGAAAAACGCCGCGTATGACTCCGGGTTCTGAAGAGAATTCGAATGGAGCGCCTCGCAACTCTTCCCATTTCTGTTTCTGCTCCTCAGAGAACGACTCAACGATCTTTCGCTCCGACTCACGACGATTCTTTTCCATCGCTTCAAAATCAGGCGGTCCTCCAAAACCCCCTGGAACAGGGATCGCATTTGCTTGGAGATCCTCGATGGTCTGCGACTGTTGGGGGGTCAATTTCAATCGCTCGGCGATCCTGGGGAGCCTGAGGGACTGCACACCCTGCTGCTGAACCATAAGTTGTTCGAGTCGTTGCCACTGATTGGGCTCGATCAACGCCTTGAGCTTCTCCTGGGTTTCATTGGCTTGGGAATCCATGTCCTTGCGCATCTGGCTCATCCGAGCATTTCGTTGCCGCTCGTCTAAATTAAACAACTCGCTTGGGTCCAAGCTCGACAGTCGCTCACGCTCGGCATCCATCTGTTGGCGCTGAAGCTTTTCGATCAGCTCCACCTGAGACTCGGTAAGTTTCAGCTCTTTGACAACTTCGGGCAATTGCGCAAGGTTCAGCAAACCACCCATGGGGGCAGCGAAACCGAATCCAAAGCCACCCGGCGGACCAAAACCCGGCGGACCAAAACCCGGTCCCCCGAATCCACCTGGTGGGCCGTCTGGCCGACCAGGCTGTGCATCAACACTCTGAGAGAGTCCCAGCACCAAGCAAACGGCCAATAGGAACTTAGAGTAACACTGACTGTAGTAACACTGCCGGATCATTGGATACCTTTGGTCGTTGCCGATTGTATTTCAAACTGTATTCACATCGGTCCTGAACACTATTGGGTAGTGACAGTTCCGAAAGCTCGGGAAAGAAATGCTCAAGAGCCCAAAAAAGCGAGTATACAGCCAATCGCAAAGGCTATTTGGGGCGACTCAAGTCCTCTTGTTTGTCCAAATCTCCAAACTTGCTTGTCGCTCGATCAGATTGATTTTTCTGATTCTGAATCCCGCGACATCCAACCCGGTACGTTGTTTTAGATCGGCGATGAGATCTTCGCGGTGCGTATTCCCAAGCCATTCGAGGCGGTCGTACTCGACTCTGTATTTCGCGTCGGGATTTGATATGGCTGAGTCATCAGGAGCCTTTTTCTTTTTATTGGTGGATCCTTCGGGGGCCTTAGCCAGCGGCTTGTCTCTAAATCGACGGACATAGGACTCTTTGAAAACGGAGATTCCGACGATTAGCGAATTCACTAGGAGAACTTCCGCATAGCTGGTTTTTTTATTGGACAGCGCATTGATCAATGCCAAGCCGATTACGATAAAAAGGTAAGTCATTTCCTTGGGCTTAAGGGAATCGGTTCGGTAGCGAAGCACTCCGAAGACTGCGAAAAGACCGAGGGCCAATCCGAGATCAAGTTCGAGTTTTTTCATTGTAAAACAGATGAAAAACACGATCACATTGAGCATGACAACGGTGAACATATACTCTCGCTGCGTTTTTCCTGGTCGGATTGCAAAAACAGCAAGCAACACAAGGAAAATCAGATTGATTCCGAATCGGACGAGCATCTTAAAGATATCGTCATCAAATAGAGGTGCCTCGAGAAACTCCATCGCGGTAGATCCGTTCTATTGGTTTTCTGGTTCTTGACTCTGGGGCGCCCCCTGCTGAGGGTATGGAAGCAGGCTTCAACGGCCAAAGTATACAGCATCGCAATTGCCAGGATGAGGCCCTTAAAAAGGGCAACTCCGTGGAATTTGATCGATCGGAACATGGATCAACCAGCCTAGGTACCAAGAACTCGCGATCTGGGCTTTGTGTCTTGGTGGTTTCAGAAAATACTCTCGTTAAAACCTCTCACCGCTGATTGGTTTTCCAGCGAATATTCGCTAGTAAGGCGGATACTATCGGATCGCGATGCAACTTTGAAGCGGCTTGAGAATGTTCTCGACGATGTGATTGTCCATCAACTCGTGCATCAGCGTCTCCAATCGATTGAGTTCTCCGACAAACGTTTCATCGGGACTCAAGGAGTCAAACCTTCGGATGGTGACATACACACTCAAAAGCTCGTCGGAAAACTCGGGCCCGGCAATCTCCGAAGCCTTTGGCTGTAGCGAGCCATTGCGTGGCTCGAAGTTGATCCGAGCATGCGTCCTGAATGTATCATCAAGAGAAATCTGTATCACGGGCTCATAGCACATCAGTTGTGATCCAGCCCTCTGAGATACCGATTCAAACGCCACGGGCAATCCCAAGGCGTCACACAATAGCTGGTTGTGATTTCCCCGGTAAGCAAAGTCAAAGCCGTACATCAAACTGATCGCTTCGCAATCCAAACGACTGACCGATAGCATGTAAGGTGCCAATTCGAGGACTTCGCGATGCTGCTCCATGGCTTCGTCGAGCGATCCGGGATTGACATAGCTGCTGGAGATTCTCCGCAGCTCGGCCGCGACCCATCGATAAGATCCTCGGTCCTTTTCCTCCTCAAGGATGAACTCGCCACGCTCCCTCTGATAAAAGTGCGCCAACCTAGGGAATCGACGCTGCAACTGTTCGAAAAAGTGCAAGACGGCTTCTCGCCCCGAAGGCAAATCCATCTCTGTCTGCAATGTCATATTCGAATAAAAATCGTCGCTAAACGAACCGTACGAACTCATTGTCAGATGTCTCTTTCGTAGTACAGATCATGACGCTAAAACCACCATCGCGGTCCGTCGGATTATAGATTGCAACCCCGAGATCATCAAAGGCTTAAAGCAAATCATAAACGGTATTGTCTTGGGCTAACTCAATCCATCGCACCGGTCGAGCCTTGTATTGCCCTAAAATCGGCTCCAAACCAACTGGATCCAAACCCTGAACCATGGGGTTAAAGTGAGTTAAAACCAAGCGTTCTACGCCATGTTTTGCCGAATTAGCAAGAACCGCCGATGGCCAACTATGTCCGGTATGGCGAGCCATCTTCGTCTCGCTATCGGTAAAGTTGCATTCATGAATCAACCAATCGACACCTTGGATATTCCGCCAGTAATCTGAATCATCCTCACAAGTTGTGTCAGTTACGTAAGCTAGAGAAACCTCCGGAAAATCCAATCGGTACCCCACTGCCCCGCCCGGATGCTCCAGATCAAACCACGTGCACTGAGCCGCCCCAAGCTTAAACGTGCTCCCCAGCGACTCTAAGGGACGCCATTGAAAAGGAGGAATCACGGGAAACAAAGACGGATGAAACAAGTGCTCTTGGATCGCATCGATCTTGTCCTGTTTGGCATACAACTCGATCCGCTCCAAAGGTGTATTTCCACCTAAGAGATCCCAAAAGAAGGTCAAGCCCATCACATGATCTAAATGGGTATGCGACAAAAGGATCGATATCGATTTGGTTTGGATCAAAGGCTGGAGTCGAAACACCGACGTTCCGGCATCCAACGCAATACCTGGCCCGGGGAGAAAGAAGCAAGCCGTGTGCCTAGACTCGCTCGGGTGATAACCCGCCGTTCCTAGACAATGCAACTTCATAATGGATTACCTAACTCATAGGCCAGCGATGGACTCTTGTGAACCATCTAGCATACTCAAAAACAACGTCCGATTTTGTACCAGTTGTCGAGATTGAGAACGAATTGACCAGAATCTTTGTGCCCTGTGTCATCCGGTATATGCGGCAAAGTCGACACAGATTCCCCATACTGAAGTTCATTTAACCCCAAGCCCGTTAGGACGGGGACTCAAAATCCCTCGGACCCCCATCTGAGCTGGATCCCGAGCCAGCTTGTCCGCCGTGACTCGTACGTCCTCGATCACCGGTTGGAGTCGCCGCGTGATGACTTCGACATTTCCCGATACCAAGCGGATATTGTCCAAAGTGTCGTTCAGCTTGCCATACATGCTTGGATCATCTACCAGTCGCGCTAATGTTCCTTGGGAGTTGTTCAGCCGCCTTGCAAAAATCTTTAAGTCAGCGGCTAAACCTTCAATGTTTGCTAAAGCGTTCCCCAAATTGGCTGCGATTTGGTCGCTGCGTTGACTGATCGGTTCGGTGATCTCGGCCAAATTACCAATCGCTTGGTCGGCATTGGTCAAGGCGGATCGAACCGTTTCGCCTATACCTTGAAATTCTCCTCCAATGCTTTCGAGGCTATCGCTAAACTCTTCAAATCCTTTCAGGGTGCTTTGCAACTGCGTCAATGTTCCTTCGGCTTTCTTGAGCAAGCCCGGTAGTGTGTTGAGCGCTTCGGCGACCAAATCGGGTATGTTTGCGCGCTCGATCTGAGTCCCTATCCGATTGATTGTCCCGACGGTCACGTTGATGTTATCCAACGTCGTTTGCATCCGACTTGTCACGTCGCGTATCGGAGTGTTATCTCCACCAAATGTATCTTGTGCCACCGACAAAATATTGTCCATGCGTTCGGCAACACGTTGCAGCGAATTGGCAAGACCAGCCATGTCGCCAAACGCTTCTAAAGGATCAGGCACCACCTCACCCTTGGCTATAAAGTCCTGCCGGCCGATCACTTGTTGCGAAGCTTGCAACTCCCGTTCGTCTAATACACCATCCTTTGGTGAACCAGAAAAACCATCGAATCGTGTAAGCAGTTCTTTTGTGTCGGGCTCTACAAACTCGATGATCGAATCTCCACTGATCAAGGATCCGGTCTTGATTCTAGGAACCTCTCCGACAAGTAGTTCGTAATCGCCGTC
>JAGWZB010000192.1 GCA_018969045.1 Planctomycetota bacterium
TGGAGAAACTGTTCCCACTGCTGGGCAAGTTGCGGGATCATTCTAACGCGTAGTTCGCACAATTGACGCCGAGCCGTGGCACGTTCGAGGGCTTTTCGTTCGAACATGCACGAGGTTTCGTCTTCGGCTCTGGATTTGGCTTGGCATCGAAGCAGGTCTTCGCGGGCTTGGTTCCAGCGTTTCTGAGCGATACGAAGCTGGTCAGCCCAGTATTCGGGAAGCTCTTTGGCCAGCCATACCGAAACCCTTTGAAACTGATCGCGGATGTCGTCGGAGTTTTTTCCAGAAGCGTCGCTCAGAGCACCGATAGCCCTTGCAAATCGCTCTAGCGCATCGATGCTCTGGACGTTGGCTTTAGCCATGGCCGCGTTGGTACTCTTCGATCAGCTCGGCCTTGCGAACCAGATAAGGCACATGGCGCTCGGAGGCTTCGATCAACCTCGAAAGTTGCTTGAGCTCCTGTTCGAACTGGGCTGCAAATTTCGCATGCTCTTGGTCGCGCCATGATGCGCTCAGCTGCTGCATTTGCTGCGAGAGCTTCGTCGTCGAATCGGCCAAATTTCCTGAGAAACGTTTGAGCAGCATCGCAAATTGGCGAAGTTGCTCTGGGTCGACGATGGCTTGGGTCACGTTGGACCTCCGTGTTGCAGTAGCTTTGATGCACCCAGGTGCTTAAGCCGGGGTGCTTAAGCGGCGGCCGAACGCTCGGCACGCTTGCGTTGCTTCTCCTCGTAGGCAGCTAAGTCATACACGTTTTTGGCCAAGCCTACAGCTCGCAGGAATCGAATCGCCTGAAAGGTGATATCGAACTCCCACCACTTGTGACCGTGCTGTGCCAACCGGGGAAGAGCATGGTGATTATTGTGCCATCCTTCGCCATAAGCAAGGATTGCTACCCACCACAAGTTTCGGCTGTCATCGCGAGTCTCGTAGTTTTTGTAACCCCACATGTGGGAAGCCGAGTTCACAAACCAAGTCACGTGCAAGACCCCGACCATGCGAACGCAAACTGCCCAAACCAACCAAGAGATGGCCAAGCTAGGACCGTCGATCATGTAGCCAATACCTGCTAGCAACGCTCCAAAGAGGATGTGGATCGGCAAGAAGAACGTTTCGAAGAACATCAGCCCCTTGTCTTTGACCAAGTCCGGAACCCAGTGGTTTGCAAATCCCTTGAAGTCCCCGTTGTCGGTCGAGAAAGCCAACCAAAACATGTGCGCCCACCATGGACCATCGTGGGGCGAGTGAGGATCTCCAGGTTGATCGCTGTAAGCATGATGCTTGCGATGATTAGCAGTCCAAGAAATCGGACCACCTTCACCTGCCAAAACACCGAAGAATGTCAACGTGTACTTGACCCATCGGGGAACTTCCAAGCCTGTGTGGGTCAAAAGTCGGTGGTAACCCAAACAGATTCCCAAACTACCGTTGATCCAGTGGATGAAAAGGCACAGGAACAATCCACTCCAAGAGAACGTCCATGGAGCAGCAAGAGCCCCCAGGTGCAAAGCGACCAACCACGCCGTTGCTCCCCACTGGATGTGGTACACCTCGGGGATCCTCGGCTGGGCCTTGGAACCCGATCGAACCGGTACACTGGCTTGGATCTCCTCGGAGACCGGACTCATCACCGGCGACTGCAGCTCCGCATGATGGGACTTGGGACTCTTCAATGAAGTTCCCTGGGACGGATCGTGTTGGCTAGGATGGCTTCTCATATCGGATGGCTTGAACAAGCTCGCAAGTGGGAAGTGTTGGCAGAAGGGCAGGAAAAAAGCCCGTCTGGTGGGCTTATCAAGAGTAACGTCTGGAGTCCTCAAACGCCGTAGTTCGGTGGTCTTTGCTGTGTCAAAGTTTGGTAAAAGTCGTCTTGAACCGCCGAAAACAGCCCGCATCAGGAAATTTCGCAACGTTTCTTGCGAAAACACCGTTGCCATCCGAACTTTTGCCCTAAACTGCCGTAGTGACATTCCCAGAACCAGCCGTGGGCTAGCCCGGCACCTTGAATTAATAACACTAATCGACTGGTTTTTGCATGCTTCAGTCATCGAGCGATCAGCCTTCAGGGCCGCAGGTACTCCAGCGCGAACTCTTGCGAGAGATGCTTGCGGATTTGCTGCTTCGTTTGGACGTGCCTCATGAACTCTCAAGCGTATCTCAAGCGTTGAGCGATTCGCTGATCGATGGGGCACGGACCCCGGATGCTTTGGCCATGTCGATCATGCGAGCGGGAACAGCAGTGGGTTTGAGAATCGCTCCGCTTGAGCTCTCGATGGTAGATATTTGGGAGTTGTTGCTCGATGAGTTTCCGGTGGCGGTGCTGTATCAATCCGCCTCTGGAGAGCAAAAGGCTGCGGTTTTTTCCAACGTGGCTGGTGGACGTGTCGATGCCACGGTGATTTCGGGCAATTCCAAGCAGAGCGATTCGCTGACGCGTCGCGAGCTATCTCGATTGCTCCAACAGGGGAAATCGCATCAATACTTCATCGCGGAACCATCGCTTAGTTGCGAAAAGATCACTTCGAGCCACGAGCCTGACCAGGCGCGGATTCCTAAGGTGCACGATGATCATGATTCGCATCACCACGGCGAGCACATCTCGCCGCAGAAGCGGCTTTTGCGGCTTTTGAAGCTCGATTCGAAGGACATTTGGACCCTGGGTGTTTTCACCTTGGTGGTCAGTTTTTTGGATCTTGCTACACCGCTTGCCGTCGAGCAGATGGTCACAACGATTGGATTTGCATCGGTGGTACAGCCGCTGATTTGGATCGCGCTGTTGCTCTTTGCGATCTTGACCTTATCGGCGGTGATCAAAGCCTTGCAAGTCTTCGTCGTGGAAATACTTCAGCGGCGTATGGTGGTTCGGATTGTTGGGGATCTTGCCGAGCGACTGCCTCGCTTAGAGCGTTCTGCGATGGATGGAATTCACGGCCCGGAGTTGGCCAACCGTTTTTTTGACGTCATGACGATGCAAAAGGCAACTGCGTCGCTTTTGCTGGATCTGCTTGCCCTTGCGATCCAGACCTGCGCGGGTTTGCTCTTGCTGGCGGTCTATAGCCCCTATTTGTTGGCCTTTGACTTGATCCTCTTGATGGCCATGACCGTGATGATTTATGCGTTGGGTCGAGGTGGTGTCCGAACGGCGATCGAAGAGTCCCTGATCAAATACCGTATCGCGCATTGGCTTCAGGACATCATCGGCCATCCGAACGCGTTCCAAGTCCATGGTGGTGGTTCGCTGGCGGTCGATCGAGCGAATCGATTGGTTGTGGAGTACCTCAGTGCGCGTCGCAAGCATTTTGCGGTATTGATTCGTCAGTCGCTCTTTGCTCTGTTGCTTTACGCGGTATCGATTTCGGCGTTGCTGTCGCTTGGGGGCTGGCTGGTTCTCAACAACGCACTGACGATTGGACAGTTGGTCGCTAGCGTTTCGGTGGTCGCGGTGGTCGTGGGTGCATTTTCGAAAGTCGGCAAGAGCCTTGAGTCCTTCTACGATTTGATGGCTGCAACCGACAAGGTGGGTCACTTGATCGATTTGCCCACCGTGCCTCCTAGCAGACCCTTGGATGCAGGCATCGGGCCGGTCGATGTACGTTTCCGGGATCTGGTGCTCCACACCGGACGCGAGCACATTTCGATCCCCAACTTCAGCATCCAGACCGGTCAGCGGGTAGCGATTCACTGCGAAGGGCATTCAGGAAAAACGATGCTCCTGCAAACCATTGCAGGCCTGCGGAATCCTCATTCAGGACTTTGCGAAATCGGAGGGATCGATTCTCGCGACGTCAACCGTTTCGCAGACGGTTCTATGGTAGGGATCGCTTCGGAAGTCGAAATTTTTCACGGATCGCTTCAAGAGAACATCACGCTCAATCGCTTATCGATCCACGATTCGGATTTGCGCGAAGCCCTCCAACTAGCAGGCCTTTGGGACGAAGTCCTCTCGCTGCCGATGGGACTCGATACGATGCTTCAAACCAACGGGTTTCCCTTGAGCCGATCTCAAGCCCATCGCTTGATGATCGCAAGGGCGATCGTCTCCAGACCTCGACTGCTACTGATCGACGCGAGCCTCGATAAACTTGGACCACGGATGCGAGAGCGTGTCTGGAACAATCTCAGATCCGACCTGCAACCTTGGACGATGCTCGTCGTGACCCACGATACCAAGATCATCAACGATTGCGATAAACGAATCGAATTGACTCCACCGGCAAACCCACATCTCTAATGGCTACCTTAACCGAAACCCCTCCGAGCGATACCAACACCCAACGTCGCATGATCCGACTGCGACCTACGCAGGAACTCGGTGAACGCTTCCCAGCGATGCACCTGGTTCGTTCAAGCTGGTTTGCTCGAGGACTTGCTCGAGTCCTGCTACTGATGATGATCCTGCTGCTTGCTGCCTCGATCTTCTTGCCTTGGCAACAATCGATACGGGGCGAAGGCCAAGTCACCGCGAGGTTGCCCCAGCTTCGCCGCCAAGCCGTCGAGAGCCCCGCCAAAGGAATCATCGCTTCGCTCAAACCCGATCTGCGCGAAGGAGCCTTTGTCGAAGAAGGCGAGATCATCATGGAGATCAAACCCTTTGCCGAGGACGCCGAACGACTCGTCCAAGAAGCCGTAGGTGCCATCCAAGCCAAGCTCGCTCAGTATCGAGTCATCTACGAGAACCATCGTCTGCAAGTCGAGTCGGCGCGCATGCAAGGACAACAAGCAATTGCAAGCGCTGAAGCCGAAGTCCGAAGTGCCAACAACTCCTTCGATAAAGCCACCCGCGATGTCGATGAGCAACTGGCCGCCTACAACCAATCCAAACTCGAACGCGAACGATCCGAAGGACTCGTTCCGGACGTCGTCTCCGAAGTCGAATACAACAAACTCAAGAACAAAGAACTCAGTGAGCTTGCGAAACTCGAAGGGAACATGGCCGCCGCCAAGAAAACCTTCAACGAACTGGACGCCAAGGAACGAGACCTCGAACGAAAACGAAACGAAGTCAATCAAAAAATCCTTCAGGAACAAAACTACGTCGACAAGTCGCTCACCGACGTCAACAACACTCAAAAAGAACTCAACGAAGTCTTGACCAAACAAGGCGAGTTCAATCGACTAAAAGTACCTAGTCCCAGCCGAGGACGCATCCAAGCCATCCGAGGTCAAGTCGGTACCAACTCGGTCAAAGAAGGAGATCTTCTCTTTGAAGTCGTTCCCGAAACCGAAGATCTGGCCGTAGAAATGACCGTTCGCGGAGTCGACGCCCCCCTGATCCACGTCGGAGATACCGTCCGACTTCAATTCGAAGGCTGGCCCGCCATCCAGTTCGTCGGCTGGCCATCGGTCGCCGTCGGCACTTTCCCCGGTGAGGTCATTGCTATCAATCCTACCGATTCAGGCAAAGGCATCTTCAAAATCGTCGTTGGCCCCTCTCAAACTAGGAATACTGAAGAAACTTCGACGATTATGCCGAATGTAACGGATGATAAGTGGCCCGACAGTCGATATCTACGCCAAGGAGTAAGGGCGAACGGTTGGGTAATCCTCAAGACAGTGCCACTAGGCTACGAAATATGGCGGCAACTCAACGGATTTCCGATCTCCATCAGCGACTCGGAACCCACGCAGGACAAGGGGGCCAAAGAGCCAAAAGCGCCCAAAATCAAGTAGCGCAAAACCTCGCAGGGCCCCTGCATCTCGTGTTCGGTGCGGCCCTCTTTCTGGCAACCGCATGCCCGATTGGCCATGCCCAAGAGCCGGTTGATCCTACCAAAGCACCGGCGCTCGAACGAACGCTTAGAACCGACCCGCCGAAGATCTCTGGCAAGACGCTCGATGAACTCGAGCAAATGCTCAAATCCGCCCGAGCAGAGCTTGGACAACAGCTTACCCAAGAAGATAAATCGCAAAAAGCTCCTGACCAAAAGGACGCTCTAAGGACCGATCCGCTTTGGAATGGCGAGAAGCGATTCCTAGAACTCGAAGCGATCATCCAGGAGCGACGCGGGGAACGCCAAGAAGAACTCTTGCAGTTGCCGAAAGCAGAAAACAGTTCGGCTCTACCGCAGGCCGATCGGACATCGCAGGCACACCAGCTACAACAGCTCGGGGAGTCGCTCCTGCTGGCCGATGTCATCGCGTCGACGTTCCGCTCGTTTCCAGAGATCGAGATCGCTCGATTGCAAGCCAACGTCACGCGTGGGGAAGTCACCCAGGCTAGCGGTGCCTACGACCTTCACTTGGATTACTTCAGCCTCAATCAACCGGTCGGTTACTACGAGAACAGCCGATCTGGAGTCAGCCTCTCGAGGCAATTGTGGTGGGGTGGCTATGCGATCGCAGGATACCGCATCGGGCGAGGTTTTTTTGAACCTTGGTACAAAGAGCGGGAGACCAACAAGGGAGGGGAATTCCGCGTCGGTTGGGTTCAACCCCTCTTGCAAGGCCGAGCCATCGATCCGTATCGAGTCTCGTTGTTCCAAGCCAATTTGAATCAACAAGCCGTTGCACCGGAGATTCAGCAGAACGTGCTCGGGGCTAGCTTAGCGGCTGCAGCGGCCTACTGGGCATGGGTCGAGGCCGGCAATCAGCTTGCCGCTCAAGAGCAGTTGCTCGATCTAGCGATGAAACGCAACGAGGGGCTCAATAGGCTTTTCGAGAGAGGACTGTCGACTCGAAAAGAACTGGCCGTCAACGCTCAAACGATCTCAGAACGACAACTCAAAGTGTTTGAGTCCAAGCAGAAATTTAGGGACACAGCGTTTAAGTTGGCGGTATTTTTGCGAAACGAAAATGGCACCCCGATGCTTGCAAGGCCCGAGTGGCTACCGGCAGACTTCCCACAAATCAATCCGTTGGAGTTATTGGACTTTGAAACCGCATTTTTGGAAGCTCAGCAGCGTCGCCCCGAATTGGCTTTGATCAATATCGATTTGCAAAAACTGCGTTGGGATCTGGAGTTGGCTCGCAATCAAACTCTTCCGAATTTGGACTTTACGATCCAAGGGGTTCAAAACGTCGGAGATCCCGCCACAACCCTCAATGACAAAGGGGATTTTATCCTGGAGTCTGGGGTCATGGGGGGAGTCCCTGTGCAACGTAGAAAAGCTCGCGGAAAAATCGAAAGCACGTTGGCCAAGATGCAGCAGGTTGAGCAAAAGCGTTGGTTCATGACCAACAAAATCGAAATGGACTTGCGTGTTGCTCGAAATGCGTTGGAAGTCAGCCGTGACATGGTCCTGCGCAGCCAGCAATTGCTGCGCGAAACTCGCGAGACACTCGACTACTTCCGCCGCGAATTCGCTTCGGGAAACCAAGACTTCCTGTTCCTTTTAGCCCAAGAGGCAAAAGCCACCGAAGCCCAAATCAAACTCCTGGATGCCCAGCGCGAATACTACATTTCGCTCGCTAGACTCCAAGCCGTGTTGGGTCTAGATCCCCTCGAACAATCCCTGAATCTCGATCAATCCCTGGCCTCGGGCGAGCCGCAAGCCACCATGCCAAACCAACCCGAGCAGATCCCGGCGGGTCCTCCAAGCCGCTGAAGATCATCCCATGTTGACTTCAACCAACAAAATCACTTAAACTGCTACGACAAGGGAAAGGAGTTCCTTCCCACTCGGTTGACCGGACCACCGGAAATCGCTGTCGATTTTTGACTGTTGTTTTTCCGCGAAGGAGACGTTCGAATGTCTACGGTCATGATGGATCGCTTGCCCACCGGCAACGCAAATGTTTTTGGTGCCAGCGCCGCTGCACCCAGTGCGACCAATGCCTGTATCTTGCCACGTTGCACCCTGAAGTTCGAGAAGTGCCAAGGTGGTATCAAAATCCACTGCTGTTGCGAAGACGATGTCGCTTGTGGAGCTTTGCAAAACCTTTGCAAGATGCTTCAAGGAGGCGTGTGCAACTGCTGCTGTTTGTGGAATGGACAAGTCGTTTTCCAATGCAATTTGTGCTGTGGTCACACCAAGTGCGAATTGACTCAAAACGGTTGTTGCATTACTTGCTGCAGCGGTGATGCTGCCTGCTGCAGCATGTTGCAATCCTGCTGCGATGCACTCTGCGCATGCTGCGACGCCGGCTGCTCGTGCTGCATCTCCATCGGCGGTACCCCCGTTTGCTGCGGTACTTGCTAACCACTCGGACCAGTTTGGACCATCGCTAAGCAGATCCGATCGGATCTTCATCGGCTCTGCTAGCGAGAGTCCAGGAATCCCAAGCCTACAAACACAGCTTGCATGTGTGGATCATGGTTCAAAACAGAATACAGCGCTATGAGTCCATCTGGCTCAATAGCCCCAAAGCACCCCCCCCAACTCAGGATGTCATTCCAACTGGATTCGCCGTCCAACTCCTTGGGCATCTAACCCCTGAGCATCGCCAAGCGATCGCCCAGCAGCGCGAACTGTACCAGTGGGCTTTTGACCAAGCTCGACGAGAGTACGACCAAAAACTCTTTTGGGACTGGTCGATTTAGCGCGCAGCCAACGAAAATCTCCCCCCTGGCAAATCCCCGGAAAAAACCTCCCGATCGGAGTTTTCTATCCGGCTGTGACCAAAGGTGTCCCTCGGGATTTGTATTATGCTAGCACACATCTACAACCTAGTTTTTGTTAGCAGCAATACTCGATCATGCACCGAATCTATGCTTTTCAAGTTTCCCCGCAGAGGACCGTAAGCCACATTCCGATTGCCACTGGCGGGGCGATCGATGCAAGTCCGGAACTGATCCAGTTGTTTGGCGAGTTGATCCCAGCTTCTAAAATCGAATCCCAATCGATTGTTCATCTGCGATCCGATGACGGGGAATCCGAACCGTTCCGAAATCAAATCCGGGATCATTTCCTCGAGATCTGTTATGGATCCGATAAGCAAGCCAATAGGGGAGCCGCCGAAATCGCGGCGAAACTCAGTTTGTCGATGGACCAGCGATCCTCGAACCATTCGTTACTGGTGATCGATGCACAGGAACTGA
>JAGWZB010000193.1 GCA_018969045.1 Planctomycetota bacterium
CCTTCGTTGGGAATCAAGACCCCGGGCAGTTGAAGTGCAGTTCCCAATTCGACTTTCATTAAGTCGGGGAATTCCATCGCTTTACGGGCTTGGTCTATGTACGACTTCAGGGTCGCGACAGAGACTTTATTGGCCGATAAATTCGCCGTTCCAGATGCCCTGAGAAGAACGTGAACGGACCCCCTTCGAAGTTTTTCACGGATTAAGCTTTCGATTTGATTCTCTAGGTAACCCAAGCTCTCATGCAGCTTGTAGGTCACCTTGAGAAATCGATTGTTAACCGACCGAACTTCCACTTCGATCGAGAGTCCCTCGGAGGATTGTAGGGCCCTACCGTGCCCGGTCATGCTCAGAAGGCCAGCCATATAGAACCGAAACCAGTAGGGCTACTTAGGAGCGTCGGTGGAAGGAGCAGGACTCGGATCGGGGGAAGCCGGAGTCGATTCTGGTGGGATAGAAGGAACCCCAGGGATAGTCGGCAAACCAGGTAGAGCGCTTTCGGAGTTGGGAGGCAAATCCACGCCTGAAGATCCCATACCCGATGAGACGCTTGTAGAGGCCGACGTATCGGCTTGGATATCCAAATTGTTTTCTTTGTACCACCAAGCAGCCAGTGCGCAGACAGTGATCCAAAGGAGAACCAGAACTGCTGTGATACGGGTAAAGATATCGCCCGCTTTGACGCCAAAGGCACTTTGACCACCTAGTCCACCCAATGCACCGGTCAAGCCACCGCCTCTGCCACGTTGCAGCAAAATGATCGCGATGATCAGGAATGAGAGGATGAACAGGAGCGAACCGAAAATGTACTGGGATAAGACCCCGATCGGCATGAGCACGGCTAATAATCTCCGTTGTCGGACTGGATATCGAATGAGCCTTTAAGCCACCAATCCTGAGACTTTAGCAGACATTCGCTGTTTTGTTGAGGCCTCTGTCGGTCTAGTTTGTTGATTTTGTGAAGACCTCCTGCAGCAGTTACCTTGAATTAGCTTGCCTTTGCGTAGAAGAAAGCCTTCGGGCCAAGGGAACCGGCCCTGATGCGTTGGGGGTCGTTGACAGGCAGTGCTGGTTTGGTAAGTTTCCGGGCGTTCCATTTTACGCAAAGCCCCCAAACGGCAAACTTTACCTGATTCCTGCGTTGGGAATGGGGTTGCCGGGATCGAGGCCAGGGAAATTACGGCCAAGGGAAATCAAAGCCCCGACGCAGGGTTTTGGAAGTAGCTCAATCCATGACGTTAGGATGTGCAATGCAAGGTGGTTTGCGTGGATTACCCTATTTTTCTCTCGGGAGGAGTTCCTTATGAGTCAGTTTCGAGTCGTCGTTTTGTCCGCTGTGGCGTTTGTAGCAGCTGGATTTGGATCGGTCGCGATGGCCGGTTGTGGTGGAGACAACGGATGCGGTGGAAGCCGAGGCGGTTTGCTGTCGCGTCTTCATGCGAAAAAGTCTGCAGCTTGCAGTGGTGCTGTGGCCAAGGATTGCAGCGGTGGTGGTTTGCTCAACAAGCTTGGATCGCGTCGAGCAAGCAAGTGCTCGGGAGCTGCGGTGGCCAATAATTGCGCCCCAGCCCCTGCGGCATCGTGCGATACCGGCTGCGGAGCTGTTGAGAGCTCCTGCGGTGGATGCGCTTCGGCTGCCGCCCCATCGGGTTGCACCGGATGCGGTGGCGCAACGGTCATTGGTGGTGAATCGGTCATGGTCGGTTCGACCGTGTCGGGCGCTGCACCTTGCACCAACTGCGGCACTGCGGTCAATGCTGGTGTGGTTGAGAGCTCCACGATTGCTCCGCCGGTTCCAGCGGCTCCGGCTGCTGCGGCCCCTGCGGCTGCACCTGCTGCTGCGGCTCCGGCTGTACCAGCTGCCCCTGCTGCCCCGGCTGTGCCTGCTGCTCCGGCTGTGCCTGCTGCTCCGGTTTCGGCTAGCGACGTTCCAAAGGCTTAGGTTTCCTAAGCTGGTTAATCGCTGAGAAATACTCAACGAGTAAAGCGAACTCATAAAGAGCATGTTGAACGCATGCTCTTTTTTTATTGGCTCAGCTTTCATGGCCCAGCGCATTTCCAGTAGGCTTTCCCAGTCGCGGATTCTTTGGTCGAAGCCATGCGTCTAGGCGGCCCCATTTTTGGGTGCAAACGTTACAATCGAGGCTGTCCTTTGGTTCCGCAACTCGGAGAGAAGCCTTGGCCGAATCCAGCCCATCTGAATCCAACGCAAACCAGAATCCGTTAGTGACCATATACACAGACGGTGCAGCTGAGCCGAATCCAGGACCAGGGGGGTATGGAATTGTGCTAGTCTCAGGTCAGCATCGCAAGGAGCTATCGGGGGGGTTTAGGCTGACGACCAACAACCGCATGGAACTCATGGGAGTGATCGTGGCGCTGGAAGCGTTATCGAAACCATGTCGCGTCAATCTCTACAGCGATTCAAAGTACGTCGTTGATTCGATCAAGAAAGGGTCGCTGGATCGTTGGAGCAGGAATCGCTGGCAGCGATCTCCCGGGCAACCGGTCAAAAACGTCGACCTTTGGAAAAGGTACTTAGAGGCGGCCCGGAAGCATTCGATTCGGTTCCATTGGGTCAAGGGGCATGCGGGAGTTGCCCTCAACGAGCGATGCGATGAATTAGCGGTAGCAGCAGCCCAAGGTTTCGAGCTTCAAGAAGACAGCGGGTATCTAACCGACCCATCGAGTAGCCATGTCCAAAAGGGGCAGGATAAAGGTCTTTTCGACTCGGTTTTGGGCCAACCATTGCGGAGACTTTCTAGGGATTCCTCCTTGCCTGCAAGCACTCAACCGATGGCTGAGCCCAAGGAAGGAGCACCTTGTCGGAAATGTTCAGAGACACTGGTCAAAAAAAACACGAAACCAAAAGCCACGAAACCTGGGCAAACCTACTACTATCTGTGGTACCTTTTCTGTCCTGGATGCGGGACGATGTATATGGTTAACGAGGCCAAGCGGCTCATAAGCTAGTTCATCCGAGAATGGAAATCCTTTCGAACTCGCCCCGGGGGGCATTCAAGATCCATGCAGTTCCTATACAACTCACCTTCAGAGGTCTCCAAAGGGTTCCCCCCTGTCAGTGTGGTGACAGAGGAGCTTCTGCGAGCCAATGCGATCTACAGCGAAACGATCGAGCTGTTTGAGAAGCTCCGACATTCCAAGCAATGCTGTAAGTGTGAGAAACGACGTCCGCTCAAGATCGCTTCGGTGCTCTTCCTTGAGGAGCATTTTGCTTGCTCCTTTCCGCTTGCGGTATGCGACCTGTGCGCTAAGCGTCCTCCGATCAGCAAGCCTCGCGTTTTATCCCCCTTGTTTTTCATCGTTCCGGGGATTTTGCTTGGACTCCTTGCGCTGATCGCTCTTTCGATGCAAGCTTGGTGGGTTGTGACCATCCTATTTTTTGGCTTGTTGGGGCTGTTGGTACTTCAACGCAGCTACCGCGCCACCGTGGGTGCAGAGGAAAAACGCATTGAGCAAACCAAGGAACTGATAAGTAAGAGTCCTTTTTTCAGCAGTTTCCTGAAAGCCTATCCCAACGGGCGTTTGTTTTGGCATGAGGCTCTGGAGTTAGAGCCTTGGACAACAGATTCAGAAAAGAGTCGCTTCCAAGCCAGTCTTGTGGCCTTTGATCGCGGATATGTTTTATCCGATCTGCATGGACTCAACGACGAGGACGGTTCTCTAGCGATTTGCCATGCAGTCTTCGAGTACATCGACACTGCATTCCATCGCCAACTCAAGGAACTGACGGATGTGCCTGTGGCCTGTCAAGCATTGGTTCAGTTTTTTCCAGGACGAAGACGGGTGATTCAAACCCAAGTGCTTCCCTCTGCATCGGCCGATCCGGATTCACTAGGATCGAAGATGTACCCTCGGCTTGAACCCAACAAGCTTGAACAGGTTCTTCAAGAGATGCCCGACTTCCCGGTGCGAGCCCCGGTGATTCTGATGTACCGCAGTTGCAATCTCGAAGGAACCGGATCCTTTCGGGAATTGACATTACCCGAGGCTCACCCGGACTACCTGCGGTTTGTTCGGGCGATGAAGATATCCGAGCAATCAGAATCCCAGGATGAAGAGGACGAAAACAGCTCAGTGGGCTCTCTAGACCGTGTGGGCCAAGCAACCAATGACGATTTGGATGTCAGCTACGCGTTGGAGATGATGTCTTCGCCTAAAAACGTGATTCAAGTCCAAGACATGGAGGACTGGGAAAAAGCTGTCGATCAAACCCGTCAATTGCAAGTCACCATTCCGGATTTGATCGCTGCCAATGGGGACATAGAATACGCCCAAAAGCGTTGGGAAGAGCTCCTTAAAGATTCGCCGCATGACCGGGAATTGCTTTTTAGGTACGCAAGGTTCCTGCAAAAGAATCAACTGCTCGAAAAAGCTGCAAGTGTATGCCAATCGTTGATCAAGCTTCCAGATGCAGGATCGGATTGGTACGGATTCTTGGCTCATCTGCAGCATTCGATGGGCTATCCAGAACAAGCCAAAAAGACGCTTGATAGTGCTCCAAGCAGTCCAAAATCAGAAGAATTTCACCTCGTAGCGGCCAATGTAGCCGAAGAGCTCGGTGATATCCCTGAAGCGATCGGAGAGTTGGGTAAGGCACTTGAGATCAACCCTCAGCACGGAAATTCCTTGCTGCTGCGGGCCAAGTTGCTCATGGTCCAAGGTCAAAATGCAGCAGCTCTGAGCGATGTCGACAAGTTCATCGAAGTCGAAGGACCGAATCTTCGAGCAATCCAGCTGAAGGCTTACATCATCGATCGAATCCATGGCATTGAGAAATCGATCGAGTATCTGAGTCAATGCATTGACCAGTTTGGACAGCACCCGATTCTCAATGGCCTACGGGCAGACGCCTACAAGGAATCGGGTAAATTTTTGTTGGCACTCCAAGACATCGACTGGGTGATTGAAAACCAGCCCGATTTGGCAGTAGCAAGGCAACAGCGCATAGAGATCCATTTGGAAAGTGGTGATTTCCAATCCGCGATCCAAGACGCTCAGGCTTTGCTGGATCAAGGGGTCGAGAATGCTGCTTTACTGAGCGATTACGGATATGCTCGTTTTCTGAACCAAGAATACGATCTTGCTGTTGAATTGCTTCAGCGCGCAGTGTCGCTTGACTCGACGAACCTGTCAGCGCGTTATCGACTCTCCCAAGCCTACTCGAAGCTCGGGAGGATCGAGGAGGCGGTTGCCGAGCTATCAGCGATCCTGGAAGTTGACGCTGAACATGCAATTCCCTTTGTCGTCCGGGGCTATCACTACATGATGCTGGGCAATTACGAGCAAGCCGAAAGTGACTTTGGTGAAGCTCTGAAAATTGAACCCAAAGAGATCCAAGCCATGCGAGGCAAAGCTCTCGTGTGGGAGATGAAGGGAGATCGAAAGGAAGCGCTCAAGTTTCTCGACGAAGCATTATCGCTAGATCCAAGCAATGAGGAATGCCTTCTGGATCGATCAAGGATGTCCATGTCTGGGTATGACCTTCAAGGTGCCGAGAAAGACTTGAATTCATTGATTCAATCGAGTCCAGATCTTTTGCCAGCGCTTTTTTCTCGAGCGCAGCTGAATATTCAGCTTGGACGGATGGATCAAGCTCTCAACGACTTGGACGCAATCCTAAAGGAAGATCCCGACTTTGCTCCGGCGTTGATCGGTCGCAGCGCGATTTATCAGCAGCAAGGCGATGACGAGAAGTCTCAAGAGGATTTGCAAGCGGCCATGGAACTGCAACCTGAATCGGCTGAGGAAACAGAATTCTCTCGATCGCTCATGTCGGCCCACATCGCGTTCGTGCAAAACCGATTTGACGAGTCCATCCAAGCCGCAACGCATGCCATTGAATTGGACTCAACGAACGAAGTTGGCTATCTACGAAGAGGTGCTGCTTATTGGTACGACGACCGGTTCGCCGAAGCTTGGGAGGACTTTAACTATGTGATCGAGACCTTGGAGAAAGAAACGACCAAATCGCTCAATGGACGCGGAGGATGCGCTGCGGAATTGGGCGAATGCGACTCGGCCATCCGAGATCTTCAAAAAGCGATCTCTATCGCTCGAGAGCAGGAAAAAGATCATTTGCCCTTCTACTTGAACAACTACGCACGCGCCCTGATCGGTGCCGATCGCTTGGAGGAGGCTCAGTCGGCTCTGAGCGAATCTCTCGAGCTACAACCCCAGAATGCTTGGGGGTATTACAACCGAGCTTTGTTGCACATCGCGCAAAAAGAAGAGGCACTTGCGTGCCAAGATTTCCAAAAATCGCTGGAACATACCCAACCTCCACTTCCGCCTCGAAAGAAAGCAAAGGCGACGGCCTATATCAAAAAGAGTTCCTCCTAGTTCATCCATTAATGGACTCTGAAGAAACTATCTGCTGCTGGGTTGCTTGATCACAGCACCGCTTTTCTTGATCGGCTGATGTCCTGGGTTGCTATGGTTAGTTCCGCCGGACCAGGATGTTGGGATCGATCTTCGAGCGGCCCCACGAGATGAATCGGCAGTCGGTTCCTCCGAATGGTTTTCGGCCAGTGCGATCTTACCTTGTGGGCGATCGGCCATCGGATTTGCATTGGCGATCTCTTTGGAGTTGATCGTCAGAGGCTTATTGGGGACTCCTTGCTGGTAGGTTTTGATAGTGGTATCGGGCCATCGGGTAGCCCCTTGTTTGGCAGGAGCGATGGCAACGATTCGATCCCCTTGAATCTGAGTTTTTGTCAAAACCTCCGCATCCGATGGAGTCGTTGTTGAGCTAGAGATCTGAGTGCTCTTCATGGGGCTAGCTGAATCCCAATCCGAACCGTAGCGGTCTGCTGAAGCCACGCTTGCACCGGATCGGTTGGCGAGCGGTTCACCGAACAGAGAACTCGCTGGATGGCTCTCACCATTGGTCCACACCGCGGGCGCTGAGTGGTTGTTTGTAGCAATTCGGTCTGGGGTTGACCTTTCGGGCCTTGAAATAGGAATCACTGGCAGGGGTTCCTTGGACAACCTTTCTTGCAGGGTACCTTGTGGTACAGGTTGGAACGGGCGAAGTTGCAAGGAGCGATCCCCCACAAGATCTTCGGGCAATGCCGAATACACAGGTACCGCCTCGGGGATCCCGGCGATCGAATCATTGGTGTTAGGCTCGATGAGTATCTGAGAGGAATGGACGCTTGAGCTACGAGATTGCATCGATTGCTCGTCGCCTAGGGGACTGCTCTGTAGTGGCTTGTACCAGTACCAGGTGCTAGCGGCTCCAGCCATGATGACGGCAATGAGCAGCATCCGCGGCCTTGCCATTGTTGACGATTCTTCGGGTTTGATGTTTTTCTTTTTCGTAGTCATCGCGAGAATTCCTAAAGGTTACTCGCAAGTCTGACACATCGGATCGCAAAGGCTTGGCCGGCTGTCGGTCCACAGGTGATTTCGATTGCAAAAATAACTTAGAAATTCGCTTTGTAACGTTTGGAAAACCTCTGCCATATCGCAAGGATTCTGCAGGCGTTGGAGATTGACGACCTTGCCGGCCAGGTCTATCAGAAATCGTGTGCAGAAGGCTTTTTATTTCAGAAATTCCAATAACACCTTTACTCAGAGTGGATACTTTTCCGACGCGCCGCGATTGATTCTTTGCAATCATCCTCGGCAGACCTATCCCGTGCACACCATGTGTCCATACAACAAACTTGCTACGATAACCAAAACCTGTGTCCTGCCTTTGGAGAGACTTCGATGAGATCATTGCTATTTGCTTTGCTGTGGATTGCAGCCAGCATCCCAAGCGCCTTGGGTCAACAGTATCAGAATCTGTTTAAAGAGCGAAGCCATGACTTTGGGACGGTGGCGCGATCGGCGAAAACCGAGCACCGCTTTTATTTTGAGAACCCATTTTCAACTGCGATTCACGTGCGGAGCGTCCGCACCTCTTGCGGATGTACCACTCCGAGTATCGTTACCCAGACAGTAGAACCCGGGCAGGTCGGTTGTATTTTGGCAGTTTTCAACACAGCCACCCACTCCGGTGCCCGAGGGGCGACCATCACGGTTACCTTCGATAAGCCCAACTTGGCCGAAGTGCAGTTAAACGTGAAAGGGTACATACGATCCGACGTGGTCTTTACACCTGGTGAGGTCGCCTTTGGAAAGGTTCCTGAAGGGACCCCTCGAAAGCTCGATGTCCACTTGGAATATGCAGGAAAATCGAATTGGCAGATCACCCAAACGCGTTGCGATTTACCTTTCGTCAACGTCGGAATTCGAGAGTCATTGCGTCAGTCGGGCAAGGTCCATTATGAGTTGGAGGTGCAATTGGATCCATCTGCACCTGCAGGGCCCATTCAAAGCGAGATCACGCTTCAAACCAACGATTTGAATATCAAAACATTATCCCTTCGATTCACTGCCGAAATCGAACCGGCTCTATCGATCCAGCCAAACTTGTTATCGCTAGGTACGATCGACAAAACTGACGAGATCAAAAAGCTTGTACGCATCAAGGGAGCACAACCCTTCAAACTCATCGGTGTCCAGAGCGATGCCTTTGAGGTTTCCAGCACCAAACTCTCGGATGAATCCAAGGAGATGCATTTGCTCCCCTTGGTCTTTAGCCCCAAGTCGCTCCCAGGTGAGAATACCGAACGGAGAGGAAAAATCCTTCTGCTGACGGATTTGCCAAACAATCCTAAGTTAGAGTTGGACGTCGTGTATCGATTGAAGCAGGAAGTGGCGGCTTTGTCAGCTTCTGCGAAATAGCCTTGTCTGTTCGCCCCACTTCTTGGTTTTTTCCAACCCCCACCCCGTCGGAATGCTGCTCAGTCAGCGCCGGCGGGGTGTTTTATTGTTGGATGGCTCAATATCCGAATCCGGCTCGGAATACCAAACTATCGTCTGGATTCAGGCTAGCAGAAGGCCTGTTTCGGTAGATCAACTCCCGGTTGAAAGCGTACC
>JAGWZB010000194.1 GCA_018969045.1 Planctomycetota bacterium
GGAAGAACGCTTTTACCGATCGTCGATCGTCGCGCGGTCGAGGTAGCGATGCAAGCCGGGATAGGTCGAGAAGTCGCTGTGCGACTCGGTGGCAGCCTGGATCCAGGTCGATTTGAACCGATCGAGCTAAATTGCCGAGTAAGACATTTGAGCGACGGTGTGTTTCGAAGCGAGTCGTTTGGAGAGCTGTGGGATTCCGGGCCCACCGCAGTGCTCGTATCTGGACCCTTTACGATCGTGGTAGGAAGTCGCGGTGTGAACCTTTACGATCGATCTTACTTTTATTCCAACGGTCAAAACCCTAAAACCTTTGACGCGGTGGTGGTAAAATCGCCGCACTGCCAACACCACATGTATGCAGCTTGGTGTAGCCAGATGCTCTTGATCGATGCACCTGGATCCTCGAGTGCCAATGTGCGTGGACTGGGCCATCAAAGGTGCCAACGTCCGATTTTTCCGTTGGATGGGATCCCAGAGTTCCAGCCTCAAGCGGAAATTTACCGCCGTTGATAGCGGTGGTGATCACGGTATAGCGGGGCAGAAAGATGGTGGGGCAGAAAGATGGTAGGGCAGAAATAGGACAGTAAGAAAATAGTATCGAAACGAAGACGGACGAGAGAAAGTAAACGATGAAGATTCGAAAGATCACTTGCAAGGGGCTTCGTGGCGCGACACCTGAGGGAGGATGGAGCAATGAGTTGCGACCAGAGGATTGTGTACATACGCTTGTGGCTGTGCATACCGATACGGGCCACGTAGGACTTGGGAGCGTCTTTACCAATGACCGTTTAGTGCAGTCTGCGCTGGATGTGCTCAAGCCGTTGACCGATGGTGAGAGTGCGTTGGAGCCTGAGCGGGTTAGTGAGAAACTTCATCAGCACATGTTCTGGCTTGGGCGTGGTGGTTCGATCACGCATGCGATCAGTGGGATCGACATCGCTTTATGGGATTTGCTTGGCCAAGCCACCGGGCAATCGGTAGGCCGATTGCTAGGAGGCAGGTACATTCAGCGCGTACAGCCTTATGCTTCCTTGCTCATGGAGGAGCCTTTGAGGATGCGAGAGCGACTGCTGGAAGTCAAGCGGCAAGGATTCCGCGCGTTCAAGATCGGCTGGGGACCTTTTGGTCGAAAGGATGCCAGAATGGACGAAGCGATCGTGTCTGCTGCGCGTGATGCGATCGGACCCGATTGCCACTTGATGGTCGATGCGGGTGGTTCTGACGCTTATTGGTCGCGGGGTTACAAGTGGGCGATACAGACAGCGCGAATGCTTGAGCGGTACGATGTGCTGTGGTTTGAAGAGGCCCTTAGTCCTGATGCACTCGAGGATTTTATCAAGCTTCGGGAGCATTCACCGGTGCCGATATCTGGAGGAGAGGTGCTTACACGACGCCAGAGCTTCCTACCTTGGTTGTCTCAACGAGCGTTTGACATTGTTCAGCCGGATGTAACGAAGGTAGGAGGGCTGAGCGAAGAGCGTCGGATCGCTTGGATGGCGCAGGATTTCGGTGTCGAATTCGTACCGCACGGTTGGAACACAGCGGTTGGGCTTGCCGCAGACTTGCAGTTGGCATCGGCGATACCCAACACGCGGTTTGTGGAGTATTTGACTGGCTCACCCTTTATCGACGAGATTGTTCAGGAGCCTTGGCGTTTGGATTCTCAGGGGTATTTGGAAATCCCCCAAGGACCGGGTTTAGGACTGAAACTCAACCTGGATGCGGTGGCCAAGTACTCAGGAAGTTTGGACTGGTTGGAGGCTTAGTCTAGTCCATACCATTCATCCCATCGGATCATGGCCTGAGAGACTGTTGCCTGTGGGGATTATGGATAAAGCAGGTACTTGCCCCGTCGTTGTTGGAATTCAAAGATTCCTTGGTTTAGTCGTGGATCGAATCGCGGATCTAAACTGCCATCGAGAATCGCATCACGAATGGTTTGATTTCTGAGCAAAGTATTGAGGTTCTTGGTTTCCCAAGCATCTGGATAGAGTTTTCGCAGCGCTTTGGCTAAGGCAAGTCCGGTAGCAACGCTTTCAAAGAGTTCGGTGTTGGTGATGATCAACTCGACACCTTGGCAAGCGACATTGGCATGTTTGCTGGACTCTGGAGTGAATTCAATGGGGACAAAGACCACGCCTGGTAGCTCGGCGCGATACAACTCACGAGCCAGCTCGGCTCCTTGAATCCAAGGAGCCCCGACGACTTGAAAGGGGGTGTCGGTTCCTCGCCCGACGGAAACATTTGTCGATTCGATCAATCCAACTCCGGGATACAAGAAAGCTTGAGTCAAACTGCGCATGTTCGGAGAGGGGTTGACCCAAGTCAACCCGGTTTGGTCCCAAGTCATAGAGCGTTTCCAGCCTTCGCAGGGGACCACGGTTAGCTCAAGATCCAATTGCAGTTCATCGCGGAACATTTTTGCCAACTCACCAATCGTCATGCCGTGTCGAACCGGCATAGAGTGAAAAGCAACAAATGCTTCTTGCCCTTGATCGAGCATTGGGCCCGTTATGGTGGTTCCACCGATGGGGTTGGGCCGATCCAAAACCACAAACCCCTTCTTGTTCTCTGCGGCAGCTTTCATGGCTTCTCCCATGGTGGAAACATAGGTGTAAAACCGTGCTCCGATGTCTTGGATGTCAAAAACAATCGTATCGATCTGCTGAAGCATCTCCTGGGTTGGTTTACGCGTCTGGCCATACAAACTATAGATCACCAATCCGGTGCTTTTATCCTGCGAATTATCTACTTTTGGGATATCGAGTTTGCCTTCGAATCCATGCTCAGGGGAAAACAATGCCGATAGCTTTACACCAGGAGCGTTGCTCAGCACATCGACGGTGTTTAAACCGGCGAGATTGCGACCTGTATGATTGGTGATAAGTCCGATGCGTTTTCCTTGTAAGGGGCCAAACGCTTGGGACTCTAGCACATCGATTCCAGGGCGTACCAAACCTCGATCAAGCGACCCATGCGACTCTTTGGTGGGACTTAAGTCACCCAAATGAGCAACGATCTGGTTTGCGATTTTACCGGCAAGTGGGTTGACGAGCCCTTTTCCATCTGGGTGCACGCGATTGCTCAGGAATATGAAAAACAAATCTTTGCCTGGGTCGATCCAAAGTACGGTTCCGGTAAAACCACCGTGGCCAAAAGCCCGATCGCTAAGCAAGTCTCCTCGATTGGTCGAGAAACCAGTTCGTTTGTCCCAACCGAGTCCGCGGACACCACCGGGTACGAGGTAACCTCGTGTCATGGTTTCGAGGGTTGACGGGGAAAGCACACCGCGATGGGATCCCTCGAGAGACTTATTGCTCTTGCCATTGAGAGTTTCCAGCATCGACTTTGCATAGAGCGAAAGATCGCTCACTGTCGAAAAAAGCCCTGCATGTCCAGCGATACCGCCGAGCTCATAGGCTCTTGGATCATGGACTTGTCCTTGCATCCATCGATCGTTGCGTTTCTCCGTCGGAGCACAGCGAGCATGCAAGTTTTCAGAAGGCACATAACCTGTTTCGGTCATCTTCAGAGGTTCAAAAATGTTTTCTTTGGCGTAAATATCGAGGGTTTTCCCGGACACTTTTTCCACGATCTTACCCAGCACGATAAAATTCACGTCCGAGTACTTGAAGGAAGTACCCACAGGGGCAGAGAGTTTCAACTGGAGGATCTTTTGCCATGCGATCTCGGGACCTTGGAGATAATCGGCCAGCGGATTGTCAGGAATCAAACCACTTGTATGCAAAAGCAGGTGCTCTAGCGTGATCGGCTCTTTCTCGTTGACTGCGAACTCAGGAAAAAGCGAGGACACTTTATCCTTGAGTCTCAACTTGCCTTGCTCGACCAATTGCATGATGGATGTTGCGGTGGCAACAGGCTTGGTGATCGACGCCATATCGAAAACCGTATCGAGGGTCATTGGAACCGCTGGGGCCAAAGATCGCATGCCGAAAGCCTTTTGATAAAAAAGTCCGTCGCGATTTCCCACCCCTACGATGCAACCAGGCATCTTGCTTTGTGCGATTGCTTCCTCAATCAAAACCGCAATGTTTTGATCGAACCGGCTCAGTTGCTGTGAGTTCGCAATCGACGATTCTTGTGCTGTTGCGACTATCCCTCCAAAGCAACAGGCCAGGGCGAGAAACAAGGAGACTAATGGCTGGATCTTCATCTGGATTTGTCTTGAAATAGGGGTATTGCTGACAAAAAACTTGCGGCAGTAAACGTGACCAACGAGCCGATGCAAGGAAGCCAAGGAAAGGAGATTTGGATCTGGTCGGGTCGATTCAAAAGGAATTGAATCCACAAGAGCACCGACAGACCAATCGCGCCGCCAGCGATCGCCGCGCGTTGTCCGACCCGAGGTTGGAACAACCCCAGAAAAAACCAGCCCAACAAGACCCCCGAAGAAAATCCTGCAATGGTCAGCGCATTGCTCACCACGCTGTTGGAAAACGTGCTTGCCCAAATCCCGATCGCTATTTGCAAAACACCAAAGACCAACGTCGCCAATCGGGTAAACCACATCTTGGAGGCTTCGCTTGGCGAGTGCTTCAGCGCAGTCAACCACAGATCGCTGTAGGCGGACGACGCCGACGAGGATAGAGAACTCGATAGAGTCGACATGGTTGCGGCAAGGATGGCTGCAAGCATCAGGCCGATCAGACCGGTGTTGGTGGGGAAGTAGTTCGTGATGTAGTGAGCAAAGACTTGGTCGTTGCTGATCCCATTGGGCAAGGGAACTTGAGCGTGGAATGCACCTAAGAGGGTTCCGATCCATAAAACCAATGCAAATTGCAAAAAGACGAAGACGCCACTTAGCAGAATCGCAGCTGCCGCATGCTGCTTGCTTCGTGCGCTCAGGTACCGCTGGACCATGATCTGATCGGTACCGTGGGATCCTAACGACAGGAATGTACCTCCGATCAAACCCGCAAGGAGTGTGTAGGGCTTGCTGAGGCTCATATCCAGATCCACCCACTTCCATTTATCCGTCGCATCCATGTACTCTCGATAACTGGTCCAGCCTTCGGGCAGCGCGCTGACGAGCAAAATAGCAGCAACCATACATCCTGAGAGGTAGATTACCAACTGAATGCAATCGTTCCAAACCACCGAACGCATGCCACCAAAATAGGTGTACAACAAGGTCACAGCTCCGATGGCAAGAGCGCTTGGTACGATCGGCCAGCCCACCAGTTGTTGCAACACCATCGCCGCTAAATACAGACGCAATCCGTCACCGAGATTTCTCGTGACCAAAAAGAGCATTGAAGCCAACCGAGTCGTAGCGATCCCAAACCGCCTGCGCAAGATCTCGTAGGCGCTTACCAAGTTACCGTTTAGGTAGTTAGGCAACAGAAAAACAACGACAATCCACCGACCTAGCATGTACCCGAATGCCAGCTGCAAAAATGCAAAACCTGTCGAACCATAGCCGATGCCAGGCACGCTCAGGACCGTCGCAGCGCTGGTTTCGGTCGCCACAATCGAACCGAGGATCGCCCACCAAGGCAAATTCCGATCCCCAAGCAGATAGCTCTCCACGGAGTTGTTTTTGCCCGCAACCTTCAATCCGATGAGAACCGAAGCCGCCATCGCGACGATCAACACCAGCAAATCGATGATTCCTAAGGGAATCTGCATGCCTTGTCCTTTTCAATGAAACCGTTCGTTGTAGATTGTCTTATTGTAATGGAAATGAATCCTCGCGTCGTCAGCTCACGGTCCCTGCAAAACAATCTACTTGTATGGATTTTCTCACTACCGAACAAAACAATCCGGATTCGATAGCGATCGACCAGATGGACTCGATTCAAATTGCTGAATTGATGAATCGAGAGGATCGCAAGGTGGTAGCTGCGGTCGAAAAGGTATTGCCTGAGATCGCCCAAGCGATCCAGACCGTGACCCGGAGCGTCCTACAAGGGGGGCGTTTGATCTACATCGGGGCGGGCACCTCGGGAAGACTCGGGGTTCTGGACGCTTCGGAGTGCCCACCTACCTTCAATACACCACCCTCGATGGTTGTGGGATTGATCGCAGGTGGACACCGAGCACTCACCACCGCGATCGAAGGTGCTGAGGATAATCGCCAAGCGGGCCAGGAAGATTTGAAAAGCGTTGGGCTGAGCCACCTAGATACCGTTTGCGGGATCGCCACCAGCGGACGGACGCCTTATGTCTTGGGTGCTTTGGCCTACGCCCGTACGCTTCAGGCGGCCACGATTGGCGTGACTTGCAATACCGGTTCTGAACTGACGCAAGCATGCGATGTATTGATTGCTCCGGTGGTTGGACCGGAGATCCTAAGTGGTTCGACTAGACTCAAGGCCGGGACAGCGACGAAGATGGTGCTGAATATGATTTCCACCGGCACGATGATTCGTATCGGCAAAACCTATGGCAACTGGATGGTCGATTTGCGAGCAACGAATTTCAAACTAAAAGATCGCAGCATTCGAATCGTCAGTGGCATCACAGGATTAGGACGCAACGAAGCCGAGTTGCTTCTAGCTCAATGCGATGGAGAGGTCAAAACTGCGATTGTGTGCCATATCCTAGGCGTCCCCAAAATCGCTGCACAAGATCGCCTAAAGCGTTGCCAGGGACGCTTGCGTGAGGCATTGCAACTGCGCGGTTGAAAACCACATTTACCAGAGAACTTTTTGTTTTGTGAAAGCATTTTACGATGGACAACAGCCCGCAGGAGCACTTGGTGATCGGAGTCGATGCGGGGGGATCCAAGACCAAAGCCTGCCTTGCGATCTATCGACCTAGCGACCCGTCCAAGTCTCCTGAATCGAGCAAGACGGCTTGCTGGACCGACGCGATTCGAGTGATCGGCAAGGGTGAAACCGGCCCAGGCAATCCCCGATCCGTGGGCTTCGATACCGTCTATGAAAATGTCAAGGAAGCGATCGACGCATCCTTTCAAAACGCGGGTATCCAACCTTCGACGGCCCATGCGATCTGTGTTTGTATGGCTGGTGTTGGCCAAGCCGACCAACGCATTCCAGTGGCCCAATGGATCGAGAAAGCCAACCTCGCCCAGCGCATCCGAGTCAGCGAAGATGTGACGCCGATTCGTTGGGCTGCCCTGTGGGAAACAAGGCACTTGTACAACCCTTCGATGTTGATCGAAAGCAAACAACTTTGGAATAACAGCGTCACCTTGATTTCCGGGACCGGTTCGATTGTTTCGGCCACCAAAGAGCCGACCTTGGCCCCATCTGGTACTATCGAATTAACGAAATCGTCTCTTACCCAACGAGATCCTCAACCTTTGGTAGAGATACCTCTGCAGACAACCCGTGTCGGGGGCTGGGGATATTTGCTTGGGGACGAAGGAAGCGGATTTGCGATCGGCTTATCTGCCTTGAAAGAAGTCTGCCGAGCCCACGATTGCGGCGAAGACTTTTCCCCCTTGCACCGAGCGGTTCTCAGAGAGATCGGTTGCGATGGTGCGATTGATTTGATTCCGCGAATCTACACCCAACCGATCCCTAGACCCAAAATCGCAAGCCTTTATCAAACCGTTGTCCAGTTTGCTTCAAGCGACCTGATCGCCAGCAAACTCCTCGAATACGCTTCGGCGGATTTGGCCGAATTGATCGTCGCAGGTGCCACACGCATCGGACTTCAATCCGGTAAGTATGGACTGGCATTCAGCGGCGGAACACTCCTTGGCAAATCGCCATTGGTTCCGACCATCCTAAGGCACCTTGAGCAAATGCAAATGTCTCCGGCGCTGAGTCATCAAGTCACCGATCCAGTATTAGGTGCGGTCGTCATGGCTTGTTTGTTGCAGGCCAACCCAAAATCACGTGTCGATTGATTGGACCTATTCGATCATGCAACATCCAACCCAGCCTCAACAGCCCCAAAAGAACCATCGCGTCTTGTCGATCGATGCCCTTCGAGGCTTTGACATGTTTTGGATCATGGGTGCCGATACCCTCGCACCAAAGCTGCTCGCTATGTTGCCAGCTACCGTTGCAGGAGTTTCGACCGCTTGGGCCACCGGCCTGGCCGATCAGTTCGAGCATGTCCAGTGGGAAGGATTCCGGTTTTACGATTTGATATTTCCACTGTTTTTGATGCTCGTTGGTTGCTCGATTCCTTTCTCACTGAGGAAACTTCAGGAGAATCGTACCAAAGCCCTTTGGCGGATCCTCAGACGGACTTTCCTTCTGGTCCTCATGGGATTGGTTTACAACGGAATCCAAAATCTCAATTGGCAGGACCTGCGATGGATGGGAGTCCTGCAGCGCATCGGCATCTGTTACGGCGCGGCCGCTTTGCTTGCGGTCTATCTTTCACCTCGAACCTTGCTTGCCCTGTGGATCGCGATACTGCTTGGGTATTGGGGGATCCTCGCTTGGGTTCCTGTCCCAGGAGGATCCGCGGGCGATTTGACCCCCGAGGGAAATTTGTCTGGTTACATCGATCGATGGCTGCTGCCTGGAAAGATCCTTGAAAAATACTATGGATATGGCGATAACGAAGGACTCCTTTCGACCATACCCGCCGTGGCCACCGTACTGCTAGGGATCGGTGCCGGAAAATGGCTTCAAAACGAGTCGTTCACCAAGCTGCAAAAGGCATCAGGTCTCATGGCCTTAGGTGCCACCCTGGTGATTCTCGGTACGGTTTGGGGAAACTATTTTCCTGTCATCAAAAACCTGTGGACGAGCTCTTTTGTTCTGGTCGCCGGTGGCTGGAGCTTGATCCTCCTATCGGTTTTCTACGGAATCATCGATGGCTTGGGCTTTCAACGTTGGGCTTGGCTTTGGATCATCATCGGTTCCAACGCGATCGCGATCTATATGTTGCAGCGTATCGTTCCCTTCGGAAAAATCTCAGAGTTTTTTCTTAACGGGATCGCTAGCCTTGCTGGGGATCATCGAACCACC
>JAGWZB010000004.1 GCA_018969045.1 Planctomycetota bacterium
CTTGGCCGACTCGCTGCAAACGTACCCACTGCCCAATAAGCCTCGAAGCGTCGTGCCTGAGCAATCGATGCTCATCCAATGGAGCTTGGTCTTTCAAGCTCATGTGCGTTCCCAGCGGATAGCGAATATTCTTGCCGCAACGATGAAGCAAAAACCGCACAATGTCAGCACGCCGAGTTCCAGCTCGATATCCGGCAGCTTGAGATCCCGCCAAAAAATCTTGTTATAGCCTTCCAATGCCCAAGCGTTGAAGGTAAGCATCCCGGCTCGTTGCATCGATTCACTCATCAGGTATCTAGGGACCATACTGCCCCCCAGCGCAGACATGCTCAAGATCACGATGGTTGACACCCAACTGAGTTGCGTGCGGGATTTGCACAGCGATGCAAGCAACAAAGCAAAACTGGCCGAAGCACCAGCAGTCACCAGGGTCATCGCAAAAAAACCTTCCAAATGGTTCATCAAATCGATTCCAAATACCAAACTGCCCCAACCGAACATCAGCACCATTTGAAGGATTCCGACAATGGTCAAGTAGGACCATTTCCCAAGCAGCAACTGGTCCATGCTCAGACGACTGCAAAGCAATCGATCCAAGGTAGAGTTTTCGCGTTCTTCAAGGAGCGAACCACTGGCTGTGGTCGCCGAGAACAGGAGAAACATCACTGCGATCCCTGCGGCATACATAGCGATCACGGGGTTGGTCTTTTTGCCTCCTAGGACATCGACACTCTGAATCGCAGGAGGTTCGGTAAAAGTTGGAGTGGTCGTGGGGGAAATCGTCGTGTGGCCTGTATTGAAAGCGACCGCCTGGATGGAAGTCGTCGGTCCAGGTGGAACAGCCCTTCTTTGCTCTTCCGAAAACGCAGTCATCACCGATTTTTGCACCAGCGCTGAAAGGACTTGTCCCGAAACTTGATCATAGGAATCCGAAAGGACTTGGATCTGCGGAAAGACCTCTTCTTGTGCAGGTGGCAAGAAGATCACGGCCACTGAGACCGATCCACGCCTGACCAAATCCTCGGCAACCACAGGTTCGACCAATTGCGCAAGTCCTCGTTCGAGCGAATCGGCATGCGATAAGGCTGATTCTGCATCGGTAACTCGAAGCGAGTTCTGCTCTCGAAGCAGTTCGATCGCTCGCTTTGAAACAGGTGATTGGGCGCGATCGGCCAAAGCGACTTTGATTTTGGGCATCGAAGCCCCACTGGTTCCACGCGACCCAAAGATTAGCGCAAAGATGCTAAAAAACAGGATTGGAACCATAAAAGTCAGCAGCAACTCGGACCGATTGTTCTTCAATCGACGGAAGCTAACTTGAAGGATCGTCCAAACCATAAATTGTTTTCTCAGCTAACTCACAGAACCTCGAACGAAACCAGGCAAGCCCGAACATCATAAGTTCTGGGGGTTGAATTTGGAAACCCGATTGCTTTGAGCCCCAGGGGCTGCCATCGAATCGGCTTTATTTGCTAGCATGGAATGTGGAAAAGTAAACGACCCGCCGGGCGGTCATGGCTAGTCGCACCAGAGGGTTCTAGAGGAAATAGGCTGAGGCATGCAAGCGGGTTTTGGGCAGCAAAGGAGCCGAGATATTGAGTAAAACCTCTGAGGCGGTCGTTCAAGCGGCCCGAAATCTCGTCCAGGGGCTCAGTGTCCTTGCGTTTGGTGAGCCGGTTCACACGGTTTACAACCCCTTGGAATACGCTTGGGAAGCCCACCGCCAGTATTTGGATCGTTTCGCAACAGGTCCCAAGAAAGTTTTATTTCTAGGGATGAACCCAGGGCCCTGGGGGATGGCTCAAAGCGGAGTACCGTTTGGAGAAATCCAGGCGGTTCGAGAGTTTCTCAAGATCGATGCCAGGATTGGGAAGCCTCCGTCGGAACATCCTAAACGCCCGATTCTTGGTCTCGATTGCAAGCGATCTGAAGTTTCCGGCAAGCGGATGTGGGGACTGTTTCAGGAGCGATTTGGGACCCCCAAGGAGTTTTTCGCTGAACATTTTGTCGCGAATTATTGCCCTTTGGTGTTCATGGATTCGGGTGCCAGGAATCTGACACCTGACAAATTGCCGGCGCAGCAGACCGCAGTGATGTTCCAACGATGCGATGAGCATCTGGCTACGCTGATCGGGATCCTAAAACCGAAATACCTGGTGGGTGTTGGGCAATTTGCCGAGCATTGCTTGCTAAGAGTCAGCAAATCTGGGGGATTTGCCCAAAAATCCACATCTGGGGCCGAGCCCGTCAAAATCCTCAGAATCCTTCATCCCAGCCCAGCTTCCCCGGCTGCCAACCGCGGGTGGTCTGCTGCGGTGGAGAAAACGTTGGTTGAACAAGGAATTTGGGGAGAAAAAACGACCAAAAGATCCTAAAATCGCTGCGAATTGCGTTTCTTTGGCCCTCGTGCATCGATATTCTACGGTAGGCCAGCGGAACTTTTCTGGGCACTGCAGCCTCCGAGAGGTACACGTTATTTGGTCACCTACAATCATGATGCCTCCAGATCCCCGAAAAATTGAAGAATGGCTGAGCGGTCTGCTCGACGGAGAACTTTCCGAACAAGAGCAGCGTGAACTTGATACGGCCATGCAGAACGATCCCTCGATTGCCCAGCGTCTCGAGGAGCTAACCGCCCTGCGTCGCGCTTTGCTACAGGGCCGCTCTGTCGGCCGACTTGGAGCGAATTTTTCCAAGCGTATTGTCCAAGCCGCTCGCCAACGTGCCAGCGAAATGGATGCCCCTCCGGCATGGATTCTGCCGGATGCCCCCAATGCTGTGGCTCCGCAACCACAGGAGTCGGATCCTGTATGGACTTCCGACTCTTCGTGGTCCGACGAGCCAGAAGACTTGTTCCGCCCGGTGGCCGAGTCGATCGATATGAGTAAGTCGCCGTTGGCTGGGGTTCCAACAATCACACCTCGAGGCTTGCTGGGCTCTGGGAACAGCCAATCGGTATCTGGGACGGCCTCAGATAGGTTCAAGCGAATTTGGGTTCCTTCGATTGCCATCGTTGCGGCCTTGGTGTCGCTGTTTTTGTTGTTGCCTAGGTCAGCCCCTATCAACAACGACCTAATTCCCGTCGCCCAGAACCCTTCGCGACCAGACGCTTCGGATACTGAACCATCGGCTCCAAGAGATCCGATCGCACAGACGACTCAGAAGTCGCCAACGGATCCGAACTCTAACCCTGCCTTACCGAGCGACAAAACGGCCACGCCAGAAGGCTTACCCCGTTCAGAAGGCTTAATTGCCAAAGGCCCTGGACAAACAACGGCTCCGGAAAAAACATCGACAGTGAATCCTGCGATGGTGGCTCAGGCGGATCCAAAGACACCGCTGGCCAATCCCGTGGAAGCTATCAAGAAGATGGCCTTAGTCGCAAACATATCGATGGATTCCCAAGCGGTAGCTAACGATGCCTTGGAATCGCTTCTTGAGAAATATGAAATCATCGCCAGTTCCGATGCGATTCTCAACCAAGACGAGGTAGAGACATTGGTATCGTCTCAGGTGCTCAAGTGCGGTCCTATTGATACACAATCCGCCAAAGAAGATCTGAAGGTCTATGTCGTTAAGGCCTCAACGATAAGGCTCGATTCTTTCTTGCGAGAGGTCGAGAAACAGCACGAAGACTTCCCTGGCTACCATCTAAATGTGAGCTTTGACGCTTCTATCTTGAAACTTTTGGACAGCATCGTTGGAATTACCGATTCGGCACAAACAGCAAAGCAACTGTTTTTCCCAGACTTGCAAACTGGCACACCATCGGAATCGATCAATCTACCGAAATCACGGCTTCAGAAGGATCGTTCTTCCCGAGTCAATGCGAATCAGCCCAATGCAGCGAGACTGTTTAAGCCATCGCAAGAACAAGGGTTTTTGATCCTTGTGGTTCGGCAAGCGGAGTAACTACAAGGGTTTCTTGAGTCCTTGGCTGATCGTAAGAGCATCTTTGCATGCCGCTTGCCACGACGCTTCATCGGCGAACCCTTCTCGGTGAAAGAAAATTGGTTCTTCACCGATTCGGAATTCGATCCAGCTGTTACGGATCTTGACTCCCTGAACATATCTAGCAGGGCACAAGACCCAGTGGAGCGGGTCAGAAAAGACAATCTGTTCTGTATTGAACCACTGAAATTGTTGTTGATCGCCCAACGACTCTTGGCGATAAGCCATACGGTTTGGATCCGAGTACTCGCGATGGACTTGCCAGTGCGCAAAAGTAAACCTTGCAACCTCTGCCAAAACCCACACAGCAACGACCAGCAGTGGCACCCAGGCTCTTTGCTGAGCTATCCCCATAACGACGGGAAAGAAGCTCGTCCAAACTCCAAGGACCAGAACTAGGAAAAAAAGTCCACTGCTTGGACGCCAGTCCAAGGCTCTGGTTCGATTCCCCAGGGTGAAACTGCGCTGCGTCGAAAGCTCGCACTCCCAAGCATTCGGCGGTGCAGCTTGGACTATCAGAGTTCGATTTGGGGGTCTTCGGCGACACGAGGCCAACAGGTCGTGCCATTGATCTTCGAAGAAACAGGAACTCGGGACCATCACCCAAGGAAACGTGTTTTCTACATCCGGAAAGCAGATCATCCCACGATAGGGGTGAATCATGAAAGACTCCAGCGTGGACTGGATGCACAAGTCTTCATACCAGACGGTTATTCGCCCGTTGGAGACTAGGCCGCGAATTGGTCCAACCAGCCACGGTCTCCGCTTGAGCAATCGGCGAGCATGAGTGGATCCCAAATAACGCATCAGCACAAACCACAGCACAACCGCTACCATTAGGGCGGTGACAAACAGTCCTGTGACCCCGATGCCCACGACCAAAATGGCACCCCAGATCATGGCTGAGATCAATACCAGTGGCACCACCAAGCCGATCTGTAGGGTGGAATTGAAGTACTTGGAGATCTGTGAGAACTCCAGATTGCCTCGGAAGGAGATCGAGTAATCATCGCCATCGAAATTTGACTCCCCGGCCTGGCTTGTATCGAGCGAGGACTCCCAGGGATTGATTGGTTCATCGGGTGCAGGTGAGTTCAATGGCTTGGGGCCTTTCGAAAACTATGGAGCTTGATCGACTCGATCGAGGCTTAGGTTTTTCCCGTTTTCTTGTTACAATTGGAAGCCATGAGCAACGCGAGCACCTGGAAACTTCCAACACCTATTCGGCAAAAACTATCGGAGCTCCGAGGCCTGATCAGTCGAGTCATCGCTACGCAGGGAATCGCGGTGCTTCTGATTTGGCTTTTGGGTTCGTTCATCGTTTTTGGATGGATCGACTATCTGCCGACCCGCTTTGGATCTGACGAATCCCCAAAGGTCGTTCGGGTGATCATGTTGCTGATCATCGCTGCGGTGACGTTATGGATACTATACCATTATTTTTGGAATCGCTGGATGGTTCGCTGGAGCGATTCGGCCTTGGCACTGGCGATCGAACGTCGTCATCCTGAGTTTCAAAGCACACTGGTCACCACGGTCCAAGCGGCCAGTCCTTCGTCAAAGCTTCGATCAAAAGAGCTCGAAGCGATCGAACATCCAAATCGGGCTGGCATGATCGAGATCGCGGCCAGTAAAGCTGTCGAGAGAATCGGATCGATCGACGTTCGTTCTTTGGTTCGACTCTCGACCCTTCAATGGGAGCTGGGGATCTTAGCGGGTTTACTTGGACTCTTTAGCCTCGGAGCTTTGTTGCATCCAGATCTGGTAACGCATTGGTCCAAACGTCTTTACGGTCTATCGGACTTACCTTGGCCCCGAAGGACTTCGCTGGGGATAGTTGGATTAGAACTGGACATTCCACCGTTTACCAATGCTTCAACACCAGAGCGTTACTTGGTCCGTTTGGATGGCAATCGACTTTTGACCCCCAAGGGCTCATCGGCGCGATTGCGCTCGACGGCCAAGGATCTGTTGGCTGCCCCGTATGATCAATGTGCATTCCATTATCGCGATCGCGCGGGCAATCGCGGCCGAGCCAGCATGCTCAGTTACTCGAACTCAAATCCACGCGAGTTTGTTCTCGATGGCCCCCCCTTGGAAGCGATCAATGACAATCTTTGGTTCTCGGTAGTCGGGGGAGATGCAAGGCTATCGAATCTGGTGCTTGAAACCGTCGATGCACCTTTGGCACTTTCGACCGATTTAGACGTTCAGTATCCGACCTACCTTCAGCGGTCTACGAAAACCACATGGGGTAACGAACGCTTAGAGTTTCGCAACGGAATGCGATTGCCTCAGGGGACCCAAGTTGGATTGTGGATCCGAGCCAATAAACCGATCCGTAGAGTCGATGTGATGAGAGTCGCAGGAGCAGGCGACCAAGACGCAGCGGAACAATTCACGATCGAAATGGAAAAACCTACCGTCGAATTTGCCATCCCGGCCACTCCCCTTTTAGGGAATCTCTTCATGGAGATACGCCTATGGGATGACCAAGGACTCTGTTCGACACGGGTTCAGCAGTATGTCATCGCAGCAACGGCCGACAACGTCCCGGAAATCGATTTTGTGCTTGAAGGCATCTCGACGGCGATTACACAGAACGCCAAATTGCCTATCCGGAGCAAGATCAAAGACGACTACGACCTGCAGCGAGCTTGGGTCGAATCCCGAATCGACGAGCAGGTACCGACAGAATCGGAACTTCAAATCAACCCTCAAGGAAACGGTGAATTGGATATCGACCTAAAAGCGATGCAAGAAGCTGGCCAAACCACTCCCGTCGTAGGTTCGGTTTATTCGCTTATGGTTGCTGCTGCAGATTACTATGACGTCTCGACGAAACCCGATACACCCAGTGTGCCTCACGTAGGGCGATCGACCCCGATCCAATTAAGCGTGGTGACTGAAGATCAGTTCTTAGTGCTTTTAGATCGCCGTGAAGCGGCGATGCGAAGAAGGCTTGAGCAAATCATCAGTGAACTCGGACAGCTTAGAGATCTACTGATCCTGACGGGCAAAAGCAACAAGCCCTCTGAGAATCCCGAAGCTCGATCATCAACATCCCAGCCCGACGAGCCGTCCGGCGACCAGACACCTGAAGAATCTCGATCACGAATTCTGCTGCTGCGATCCCAACAAGCCTCCGCGCAGGCTTCGAAATCCGAAGGAGAGCTCAAAGGCGTTTTGAGCGAAATTTCGCTTTTGGTGGCCGAACTCATCAACAACCGCATCGACAGCAACGACCGCCGAGAAAGACTTGGTCAGAAAATCAAAGTTCCATTGGAAGCGATGATGGAATCGAAATGGAAACTGTTTGCAAACCAAATCAATGAGCTCGAAACGTTGGTCGCCAAATCCACCCCAGAGGAACTTGGAAAACAACTCGACGAATCGATCGCTAAGAATAACGAAATCATTGCATCGTTAAGCTCGATCTTGGCCGACATGATTGAAATTCAAGATCTCAATGAAATCATCGATCGCGTGCGAGGGTTGCTAGATCGGCAGTCCAAGACCATTGATGGAACCAAGCAGCAGCAGAAGAAAAGCACGTTGGACTTGCTGAAGTAAATCCTGAGCCCGGAGCATGACATGCATTCAAACGACCCAAACCCAAAGATGTGGATCCTCGGCAGCCTTGCATGCTGCTGGTTGGTCGCTTGGACTCATGCCCAAGAGCCCCTGGACCCAATCAAGGAACTTCAAAAAGAGCAAAAAGCATTAGCGACCCAGTATGCCAACCTCGAAGAGATCTTTCTTCGGATGAGTCAGCTCGAAGCCGCTAGCAACCCCACACGCGCTGCCCTTTTGATGCAGGCAGCCCAGATGAGCAAGCAGCTTGCTACCCAGCAACGCATGAGCCAAGCCAGTGAATACTTAGCCAAAGGCCAATACTCCCGCGCGATCCCAGAACAGGAAGCCAGTCGCGACAACCTCAAGAAACTGCTCGAGCTTCTTCAAAGCGAGAATCGATCCTCTCGGATCAAAGACGAGCGCAAACGGCTCGAAGATGTGCTCAAGGACATTCGCAGGATCGAAAATATCCAAAAGGCCACACGAGGTCGAACCGAGGCAGGCCAAGATAAAGAGAGTGCAGCCAAGGACCAAAGCGACTTGGAAAAGCAGCTCCAAACCACGGAAAAGGACCTCAGCGACAAAGACAAGTCCGACAAAAAAGATCCGTCCGATCCGTCCGATCCGTCCGATAAGTCCGATAAGTCCGATAAGTCCGATAAGTCTGATCCGTCCGATAAGTCTGATCCGTCCGATAAGTCTGATCCGTCCGATAAGTCTGATCCGTCCGATAAGTCGGATCCGTCCGATCCGTCGGATAAATCCGACCAGAAAAAGGATCCTAGCAAGCCACCAAGCAAGGAGGATCAAGCCCGCGAACGCGTCCAAAAAGCGCGCCAGCGCATGCAAAAAGCCGAAAAGAACTTGAAAGACAACAAACGCAAGGAGGCGATCGATGAGCAGCAGCAAGCCGAAGAGGAATTGCAGCAAGCGATCGCAGAACTCGAAAAGATCCTGATGCAACTTCGCGAAGAAGAAATCGAAAGAACCCTCGTGGATCTTGAGACCCGACTGAAACGGATGGCCGAATGGGAGAAGACCATTCGCGATCAAACCGAGAAACTCCAGAGGCTATCGGGGGACGAAAAGGACCGGCAGTTGGAGATCCAAGCCAACAAGCTCTCGACCGAGCAACTCAAGGTGGCGATGGAGGGCCAAAGAGCCATGTTGCTGTTAAAGGATGAAGGATCGAGTCAGGCTTTTCCCGAAGCTCTCGAGCAAGTGATCCGCGATGCTCAGTTGGTCGTTACCCGACTAGGGGCCGCCGATGTATCGACCAATACCCAGTCGATCCAGGAAGAGATCTTGGGCGCTCTTGATGAGATGATCCAATCCCTGCAAGCTGTGCAAAAGAAACGCGATGATGAAAAGAAACAACGTCAGAACAACGGACCCAACCAAGGTGGTGGTGGGCAGCAAGAGGATTCGCTGGTCGGAAAGATTGCGGAACTACGATTGATTAAAACCTTGCAGATGAGAGTCAACCGAAGAACCGACCGACTAGCCGATCAATCCAATAACAATGAGGATTTAGTCGGCCAAGTCAGTGATCCGAGGCTACAAGAGGAACTCAGAGAGTTGGCCACAAGGCAGGAAAAGATTCAGACCGTTACCAGAGATATTTTGCTTGAAGCGGCTAAGGACTAGGGCGTTTTGGCAATGCGGATCAGGGCTTGGTCATTGGGCTGATCCAGGAAGCCTCTTGCGATTGGTCAGATTTTGGGACTGTTGGATTTTCAGGTAGAACGAACTCCGATACAGCCCTGGCGCTATTTGGCAATTTTGCGAACACGGTCACTTCCCGTACGTTGCGTGTGCCGACTGGAAATGTGACACTTCCATTTCTAGCAACAAAAGCGGCTAGAGGGATTGAAACGGTCCCTCCGGCAGGTACGCCTGCGGGTTCCGAAGCGTAGAATTGGTTATTGCGTCCGGATTTGTTGATTCCGATCGTCAGCTGCTTCCAGGAATCCGAAGTAGGATTCAGAATTGAGATAGCTGGGACCAGTTTTTTCGCTGATGGGGAATTTGGGTCTTGGATCCAAATTCCATCGAGCCGGACGCGAGCCTCGAGCTGCGGCTCTGGAATCGGTGTGGACAGGAAAAAAAGCCCTAGCGCCGAGGCGACCGGAACGAGAATAGCACCCAGGATTAGCAATGTCAGCCAGATTCGGTTTAAACGGATTCCGGGGGGGGGAGTCAATCCAAAGGTTCCTTTAAAAAAACAGCCAATCGAAGCCACCGCTCTGCCATCGAGCCTGATTGGAGTACTATGTTCGTACTATGGACATGCGGCTAGGGCTGTCAACGCTCAATCGAGTGACAAACTGCAAAAACGATAACTCCCATCACATTCTTGCCAACCACTGTGTCTGAACCTTTGCATGAACAACTTGCTCAAATCGACGCGGAGTATCGCGCCGCGGCGCTTGCTGATGGATCGAGCCTCCAATCCTTGCTCCTTGAGCGTGAGCGTGTTTTGGGCATGCGTTCAGGGGATTCGCTAGCGACCCAGATTGAGCAAGCCCTTGCGCAGGCTCAAGCGATGATCGAGTCTCCTGCATGTCCGATCGTTGCGGTTCTGGGGATGCTCAATGCCGGTAAAAGCTCTTTGGTAGCAACTTTTTTGACACCAGCTCGTGCTCCGGATGCAGGTCGGGTGTTGATTGGTTCAGCCAACACCGAAGGAACGCACCGATTTGTACTTTGGTTGCCGGAGACTTGGAAAAGCAACCCTGTGATTTGGGAATATCTTTCGCAGCGCATGGCCCAGGTCTTTGGAAGTCAACCCGAGGAGCTTGCCAGCGATCCACAGCAAGCGGCCTTGCAGTACAACGATCTTGGAGTCAGGGAAGTGATCGGTCAGGATGGAACCCCCCTGATGCGAAGCGCCTTGGAGATACCATTGGTAGCCACGGACCCGCAACTCGATCGACTTGGAATCGCATTGATGGATTGTCCAGATGTTCAAACCGGCATGATGTCTGGCTGGCAATCACAAACACCGACGCTTCGCTCAACGCGATTGGACGAACTTTCGATGGCGGCAGCTCAAGCTCGCTTCAGTGTTTTGGAGCGATCTTCGACGATCTGCAGTGCTTACATCGTCGTTCTTCCGGCAAACGCCATGCACGATCAGACGGTAACGCGACTGCTGAAGATGCTTGAAATGAAAATGCCCCATGTGCAACGGATTCTTGCCGTCAACCGAGTGCCTCGCAAATACACCTCGATGGAAATCTCGCAGGAAATGCAGTCCTTGTATGGTTTCGCCAACCCGAGTCGTATCTACATGGCTTACCATTTCGAAGGTCCAGAGAGAAGAGAAAAGCTCCAGAGCATCCCTAGCGAACTGTCCGATAGAAGCGACATGCTCTTGCCGGCGTTCTACCGCGTGGACCAAGCGCCCGTTCCCCAGCCACCTGAACCCGTGAGCAACCAAGCGTGGATGCTTCGTTTGGGAGAGCAACTACAAGGCAATTCCCTATTGGCTGATGCGATCGAATCCTCTCTTACTACGCTTAGGATCACGATCCAGCGCGGTTTGCAGAATTCTCACGAGTGGATCGAGCAGAGCAATCGACGATGGAGGGTGTTGCACCAAGTGATCGCGCAGTCTTGTTTAGACTTTTCTCTCGACCCAAACGCTCCGGCTTCGAGTCCAAAGATACGATTGCAAGCTTCACGGCAGGTTGTCCAGCAGATTGCAGAGTCTCTTGAAAGGACTGCGCCTTGGTGGGCCAAACCTGGCCGTTGGATGCAGCGGTTGGCACAGGCCAGCAAAGACTCAGTCGGCTATGCGACTTCGTGGATGAAAATGCCTTCGTGGATGCTCGATCGTGGAAATGAGGTCGGACAGTGGGCGCGCAGTCGACTGCAGCGGGGGGAAAGTGGCAAGGTTGTTACGGCCGACGTACTAGTCGATGCATTGGCCAAATGGGATAAAGAGGGAATTCTCAAATTGGACCTTCGCCGACAAGAGCGGGAGACTATTCGAAGTGCCTGCCAGAGGGCAATCACGCGGTTTCAAGCCGAGAGTTCGACTCAGTTGGATCCCCGGCAGGTCGATCAATTGACTCTTCGGTTATGGGAGCAAATGCCGATGAGCAAGCGGATTCTCAGCGGTGTAGCACCAGCGGGTGTTCTATTTGCTCCCTTGCTTGCGGTGATCATGATCCCGCTGGATTTTGGGGGTTCATCGGTGCTTGTATTCGCATCCTTGAAGGAACTACTTTTTGCTGGAGCGGCGGGTTTTGGATTGATGCTAGCCAGTGGCGATGGCATGCCGCAGATGGCTGAGTCCGAGTCGGCGTGGCAACAACTCTCGGATCTTGTCGCCGTGCTGACCGATGAATTGGGCTTGGAACGCAAGTCGGCAAGCGAACCGACACACGTGGTCTTAGGGACCCATTCGCGCACTCTCGCAGCAAGCAGTATTGAGCCGATGAAGCAGCCTGAGTGCTGTGTCGATGGAGTGCCTTCGAATCTGCGAGCAACGCAGGCACCGGTTTGGGACTGCTTGGAACGCAACTTGGATCGCCTGCAACAAAACACACCTGGGAGATAATTCAATACGATGGAAGATCCATTGCAGATGGTAGAGCGGATCGAGATTGCTTCGCAGCAGTTGCTCGGATCGCATGAAGTGCGATTGCAGATCGCGCGTTGGTGCGACGAGTTTCGACAAGCAGCCAACGATATCATGCATGACCGAGGTGTTTCACTTCCTTGTTTTGGGATCATTGGAGCCAAGGGCCAAGGAAAGACCTGGATCGCACGGCAATTGGTTCTCGATCCTGCGATTGCTCAGCTTTTGCCAAGCGGTGTTCTATCCAAAGAGGCGACGACAAGGCTCCACTGGATCGGCCCGTCAGCACCGGAGGCATTGGACAATTCTCGTGAAATCTATCTTGCGTGCCCATCCCAGAGCATGTTGGATTTCCAGAAACCTTACATGGTCCTTGACACACCCGGGTACACCGACGAAGACCCATCGGCTGCGGCGATCGCCAAGGAAGCTATGAGCTTAGCTCCGATCAAGTTGCTCGTAGCCCGACGGGATCAATTGCGCAGTGCCATTCATGTGCAACTGGCGGCCCTTACCGAAGGATCGGTTTGCTTGCCGATCATCACTTGCGTACCTCAAAACGATTCTGGGAGTCTCCAGCGCGATATCCAGTGGTACAGTGCCGCCTTAAGTTCCAGCGCACCTGGAACACGATTTCTAGAACCGATATTGGTGCCGGACTTTGAAGCCCTAGGAGATGAAGCTCGAATTGCCCAAAGGATGCGACTGGATTTGCAGGCTCGGCTTGCTCATGAGGACCTCAAGGTAGCATCAGCGACCAAATCAGCCCGATTGCGAGCAGCTAGCGATCGATTGCGCAAGCGTGTTTCTGAAGCGATCGAGAATCAGGTGCCTGAATTGGCTTGGGCAATATCCCAGTTGGCAAACACCGCCGATACGTTACCCAGCCAAGCGATTGAAATGGTGTTGGGATCGAAACAAGTTTTGCGGAATGCGATCCGAGATCGGATTCGGGGTGAGCTCATCTCGGGAACAGGACTTTTTTGGTTCCCTTACCGAACGATTCTCGGGATTCTTGGGTTCACGCATGGGGCATGGGATCGGTTGATTCTCTCGATGACAGGTAGTTTGCCATCGATCTTTGGTACGTTTATGACCTGGGCCAAGAACCTCAGTGCGACTCGAGCCGCGCATCAAGAGTTGCAGGAAGGGATCAAAGACTATTTGACCAAGCAGATACAGGACCGGCTCTTACCTGCCCAGCAGGAGTTTTATCGAGCGATCGATCGGATTGGAGGGGCAAGCCCACAGACACATCGTATCGATTCGGGGTTACGAGTTCGCATGAGCGGGATCGATGCGCTTCAATTACAAGCTCGCGGAGTCTTTGACGAAACACTCCATAAGTATCGCATTCCACGATGGTTATTACAGACGCTTGGCCTGCTTGCTTCGCTGGTATTTTGGGGGTTAATGGCAGGCCCAATCCTTGCGATTTATCGCCAGTATTTCTTGGCAACCATCCATGCTTGGAGCGAAGGGACCAAGGATTTATCGGAGTTCCCAAGTCCCAAAGCGACGATGATGCTCACTGCTTTTGGAATCTCGACCCTGCCGGTTCTGATCCTTGCTATGTTGGTGATGAGTTGGTTTCAGAGGGCCAAGCGACTCGACGCGATTGCCGAAGAGATTTACTCTGCCGAGTTGCAAAAAGTCGAATCGCTCAAGCGCGATGGCACGATCAAACTTTACTACGAAGACCCCTTGCTCCAAAGCGCCGAGTATTTGACTTCGTTGTAGATGAGGTGGTCAATTAGCCAATCATGCCACGAAGAATTCTTGCAGCGGTTTGGGCACCGAGTCTTGGCAACAGAGCCGTGTGAGCGATCCCCGATACCACCTTGGTGATGTCGTGATCGACCTTGGATTCCTCACTCCATTGACTCCCATCGGCACTGGTGATGTAAATCGATAACGTGCGATGCCCACTACCAGGCCGTTCTCCGACCACATGCATCACCTGCAGTCGACCTTCTCGCCCACCGAGCATCAATTCCCCAAGACGATACCCTGCTCGGACTCGTCCAGACCGCATCACAAACACCTCCGGAGCGACTCGTCTGCCATCGGACTGCAACTCAGACCTAAGCTTCTCGATCAGTTCCACCGCCTGATCGTCGGTCGTGCTTGCTAGAGCATTCAGACCATCGGACAGAACGATCAGGGTGTCATACTTTTGACCGTACTGTTGCTTGAGTTGCTCGAGTCGCTCGACTGAATTTGGGTGCAACTGTTCGCCTGAACTCGGATGGAGGATGTAATCGTTGCGATCGCTCGACAGTGTTTCGACGAGAAACCCTCCGGAGATTTGTCGCTCGTATCCTTCAGGCAACTGAGCCCAAATGCACTTCTTGGCATCGTTGTAAATACGATGGATATGTTGATCCAAGTCCTCTGGTAAGGCCGAAATACTTTGGCCGTGACCTTGGGAGATAAATACCCCTCGATCCCGAACTTGTTGGATCTGAACGTTGGCATGAGCGAGGATCTCTTGATCGGATCGCGGGTCTAATTTGCGACGGCAATAAGCCAAATAGACCCAGGATGGATCTCCAAAATGCTCGGTGGGGTTTCCCTCTTGGTCGATCACTCCAAGCGCTTTAAAAAACTCCCACATCGCATCATTGACGCGGTACCCGAATTTTTGACGGATGTGGACATGATCATGGTAGCCGGTCGTCAGGTACCCAAGCATCGGATCGATCCGCGTGGGCAGAGCCATCAAATACCCAGGATTGGCGGGCATGATTTGATCGATGCACCAACCCAAATCATCAAGAGATACCTCCATGTGCAACGTCGTGCACACATCGAGACCGATCATCAATCCATGCAGCTTGCCCATGACGATGTCTTCCAAGCAACATCGAACGAGCTGATCTGGGTTTCTGAAGACCTCTGGACCGATGAATCCGGCCACATCGTTTAGGTGCACCCAAGCATCGGAACCTTCGCCTCGCTGCTGGCGAGCTTGCGAAAGGACTCGGCTTAGACTCCTAGCGAGGCCATACTTTCGAGACTCATGCACAAGCATATCGGTCCCAAAACCATGGCCGTTGGTAAAATCAGCCCCCTGCCCCGTTTCAAAATAAAGCCCGAATTTGCCGGTCTTGTCTTGCGCGTGCCTGAGCATCTTGTCGATAGTCACATCGAAGGTCTTATTGGCAGCATCAGAGCCCGCAATACTTTGGAACCAAAGCGAGGTGGAACCCTTCTGCTGCCGCTCCAGTTGAGCTTGGATATCGATGTGTGCAAGCACACAATGAGGGAGTGCCGAGCTGATACCAAACGTATCCAAGACATCCTTGAGGGTCGCTTCGACCGACGCCACCGAATCAGGTTCGCTAGAGACAGGATTCGTTCCGACAAGAACATCCCCCACCGCGTAGGAAAACGCATTAAAAACCTGCCAGCGGATGTCCTCTGGATGATCGGTTGGGGAGTTCGGTTGGATACGAGCCCCCATGTAGCCTTTGGCTCCGAGCTTCGAACCTGGTAAGGGATTAAAGACCTTACTGCCGACTTGAATCAACTCGGGATTGCTCATGAGCTTGACCACACATGCGATCACATCACTGGATAAATACGGACAAATCCGGTGGATCTGGTTTTCGTTCCGCTCAAGCAAAAAGACCTTTAGTTCCCCAAGGGTCCAGTCCCTAAGCGGTTTGTTCTCAGAAGCCTTCGAGTCGTCCAATCCTTGCTCTGATGGCAAACCGAGCGAGCCCCTGATCAGTTCGAGCATGCGGTCTTCGAAGGGAGGATGTTGATCGATCTGCTGGATCGTCGTTCGATCCAGAAGCTCCCTTGCATGCTGCCTTTGAGCCGGGGAGCTTGCCGCAATGCCAATGATTTCGTCACCCTCTTTGTATTCGTTGGCCGCTCCCAAAACCTTGCGATACAGATCGATATCCCATCGTCCTGCGATGCGATGCACGTAGCCGATCACGTCTTCGTTGACGACTGGATCCTGAGCTTGGGTTGCCCCGGAAATCGCTACCCCGGAAATCTTGGCCATTGCCGCACCAGCTAGGCTGGTTTGTAATACTCGGCGACGAGACCAAAGGATGTTTGCGTTTAGCATAGAAGAGATCTCACTTGGTTTCCGGAATCAGCTCCAGGCAAATGACACGGTCGGCCCCTCGCACGTACAAGAGTCCGTGCGAGAGCACTGGGGGTGCCCAACTGGGGGGATTCAATAGAGGTTCTTTGGAGTCTGCTGGTGTGGTCAACTGCAAGTCCATCTGGGCAAGAACCTCATGATCCTGTGCACCGAGCTTCATCAAATGCAGTTTGCCAAATTCGCCCAGCCACAGCCAGTGCGAATCGACGATCAGTCCGGTCCCTCGGTCTCGGTTCCGCTTGGACCATACCAGTTTGGGTTCCTGTTCACCTGAAAGTTCGATACAGCGAATATCTGTATCTAGCGGATTTCGTCCACTGCTTGCATAGAGTTTATTTTCGTGCAGTAACGGTGTGTTCCAGTGGGTGCGCATCAGTTGATTTTGTCTTCCATCTGTATCGCGCCAAAGAGCCTTTAATTCACCATCTTTGAATTCCAGAAGCGCGCTGCCGATTTCGTAAGCTTCCGAGATGAAGATCTTGTTTCCAATCACAACTGGACTTGCGGCGTTGACGCTTTCGAGCATAGCAGCGCGAAAAGGAAAAAACTTTTCCCCTTTGCCGTCTTTGGCTTGAAAGATCAACAGTCCTTCCCGCATGAGGCTCAGGCAGTAATCCACTCCGTCGATCCTAGCGAGGATCGGAGCCGAGTAACTGGCAAGATAATTTCCAACCCGATAGACTTCCTTGCCAGTCCGTTTGTCAAACGCAATCATACCGGTCCCATCGGGCTTGGCATTTGGCATATCGTTGATGGTCGGAGAGCCTGCGAAAAAACTGCGTTTGGGACTACCACCGACCATGACGATCAGCAGATCGTTGTAGACCAGAGGACTTGCACCAACTCCGAAAAAATTCGGAACAACTCCGTACTCGCTGTTGATGTTCTTTTGCCAGCTCTCTTTACCGGTTTGGATATCGATGCAAGCCAGCTTGCCGGCCACTCCGTAGACATAGACCGATCGACCGTCGACCAATGGACTGCAGCGCGGCCCATCGTTGTAGCCGTAGGCGTCTTGGTAGCTGACGCTCGACTCCCACTTCCATAGAAACTTACCGGTCTGAGCTTCATAACAACTGAGTCGTTCGGAGTTCCCAAAACGATCGAACTGGAACCAGCGGCCAAGGGCGGCGACCCCATTTCCGTACCCGGTTCCGGTCTTTTGGGTCCAGACAACCTTTAACCCTTCTTTGGGCCATTGGGTGAGAATCCCGGTCTCGGAACTCTTGGAATCGTAGTGAACCCCCAGCATGCGTGGCCAGTCTTCTCCTTCGGAGCGTGTCCAAAGTGAGAGCCCCGGGGACTGTGCTTGAGCGTTTGGCAGGCTTATCCACTGCAGGACTGCGATGACCAAAAATACAAGCGGGTTGGCAATCTGTGGTTTGCGATGAAAAAATCCGACAGAACTTGTCGCCAATACACGCATGAACCATTACCTTATGAAAGCACCATGGAAGACTTAAGCATCACGCACTATTTAACGATTCCCGCAAGCGAACTGCAAGCGGTTTATTCACGAAGTGGCGGTCCTGGGGGTCAGAATGTCAATAAAGTCAACACCAAGGCAACGTTGATTTGGGATTTGAACCAAACCCAATCCTTGTATCCGACGACCCTGACGCGCCTGCGCGCGATCGCTGCCTCGCGAATCACCGACGAAGGCTTATTAAAAATCCATTGCCAAGTCCATCGTGAGCAGTCCAGGAACTTGCAAGCATGCCGCGATCTCTTGCGAGGATTGGTCATCGAGGCATTAAAACCGGTAGTCGTTCGCAAGGAGACCAAGCCAAGTGCCGGGGCGCGGCGTCGCCGATTGGCAGACAAGAAACAAACCGGAGAGAAGAAACGCGGACGCACCCAGCAATGGGAATAGCAGCCAGATCGATCCCCCGAATTTGCCGATTTTTGAACAACTTTCGGAAAAAAACAGGATTGGACAACTCCTTGAGTTGAAAGCTCGTCGGCTAGGTATCAATCTGTTGGTAGAAAAAATCTCTCTATCCTTCCCTTTGATCCACTCGTCCATCGATCCACATGGCTCGTGAAACGGTATCGAAATTCATTTCGTTACGTCGCAATCATCCAGCTTGGACGTTGCTGGCATCCCCCAAAGGCCCATTGATCCTAGCGAGCCTAAAGAGCTTGATAGAGTCCAGTCCAAGCGGTGTGGTATTCGAGGAAGCCGTTGAACGGCTCGCAAGCGTCTTTGCCGACTATGCCAACGACTCCGAGTTTGATCTTGGAGACGATCACCCTTTGACAGCCCGACGAGAGATTCGCCAATGGATCAAACGCGGATTGATCGTCGAACGCGATGGCAAAATCTTGGCAACCGACGCGTTCCAAAGAGCCTTGCTGTTTCTATCTTCGCTCGAAGATCAGACGATGACTTCGACAGCCTCCAGGCTCGCGACGGTGCAGCGGGCAATCGAGTTGCTTGAAACCCAGTTGAGCCGCAGTCAAACCGACCGCGAGCGAGCCATTCAAGCTCGCATCGATATGCTCACCGAAGAACTCAAAGCGGTCCAAGCAGGCGATTTCGATGTTCTCGATGGCAAGAAAGCCGAAGAGGGAATCCGCGAAGTCTATCAATTGGCAATGAGCTTGCAGGCTGATTTCCGACGCGTCGAAGACTCTTATCGCGAGGCGGATCGCCAATTGCGCCAGCGGATCATCTCGGAGAATCAGAATCGAGGTCAGATCGTCGACGAACTCCTCAATGGGCACGAACAACTCGTCCAGACCATCGAGGGCCAAGTCTTCGAGAGCTTTTACGCGCAGTTGGTAAAATCCTCAGAACTTCAGGAGATGAAATCCCGTATCCGCTCGATCCTAGAAAACATCAACACCGACAAGGCTTTGACGCGAAAGCAACGCGCAGAACTCAAGCAACTCGTTTCACGTTTGGTCTACGAGTCCGAGCGAGTGATCCAAGCCCGTTCGCACAGCGAGCGCGATGTTCGAGGCTTTCTCAAGTCCGGCTTGGCCAATGAACAATTACGAGTCGGTGCGCTGCTGCAGGAAATCTTCCAAGCCGCACTGGAGCTGGATTGGCAATCCAATAATATTCGCAGGACCGATAGCCCTTTTCCTCCGCTTGCGATCTCCGCTGGAAATCTACCTCTGATCGAACGACTCCTTCCAAAACAGATCGAGAGCCAACAAGTATCCGAATTGGAATTGGATGAATTTCAAGCCGACCCAGCCGAAATGGGCGATGAGTTCTGGAGGGCTTATCGCGCCATGGATCGCGAAGAACTGTTTCGAAAAACGATTGAAACGTTGGGAACATCCGGTAAGAAATTCACGATTGGTCAGTTGGCCAAGCAGATAGAGCCAACTCATGACCTAGAGACTCTGGCATTTTGGTTGGCCATGGCCAGGCAAGCGGGACTGGAACTAGGCCAAGGAGTTCAAAGCATCGATCTGAGCGACCCGGACGACGGAGACACACGCTTCGAGGTGCCTTGGGTGGAACTCTCCGGCCCGGATGTTCAAGATTTGAAAGCAGAAAGCTTGGAATGAGCAATATATTTGATCGATTTGCAAATGAGCCACCCGATCAGGCCGAAGAATGCGATTCGCTAAGCCAAAACGCATCGGAACACACCCCAGCTCAAGGGCCTGACTCGAAGCCCAAAGCCGGATCTCCCATGGAGCTGAAAACAGCCGTTCAGGAATTGCTAAAACAAGGATTCATCGAAGAGTCTCAGCGTCGCGATCTGTTTCGAAGTGTCAGCCTTCAGCGCGACGCGATCGAGCAAGCCCTTGAACCTCTAGACCTCTGTTTGCGGGTCGATACACACCGAGGAGTTGCTTTTCTGACCGTATCCAAGCTGGATATTCCAGACCCCAGCGATCAAGAGGGATGGAATCATCCCCTGGTTCGCAAGCAACGATTGACGCTCGAACAATCCCTCCTGGTTGCAATCCTTAGGCAGTCCTTCGCCATGCACGAGCAGGAGTATGGTGTTGGACAATCGGCAGCAAAACTATCGATCGACGAACTGCTACCGATCTTCATGACCTACTTTGGAGATTCAGGCAGCGATTCAAAGAATGAGAATCGACTATTGCAACTACTCGACCAGCTCAAAACACATGGGATCGTCTCCGAGGTGGATTCCAAGCAGGAAATTCTCATTCGTCCACTGATCGCGCATCTTGCCAACCCGGAGTCTCTTTCGGCATTGCTAGCTGCACTGAACGAAAAAAAGGGGACTGAATTGTCCGAAGGAGACCAGTGATGGCAAAGAGAAGCAAGATTCAGGACTCGAAGCCTCAGCAAGACCAGGCGCTTACGCAAGAGCAATCGGAGCCTGAAGAAATCGATGCAATGCTGGTTCCCAGCACCGACACGTCGTTTGTTCTGAGCCGGCTGGAGGTCTATAACTGGGGACCATTCCGAGGGATGCACCGGGCGGACTTTGACCTGCGAGGGACAGCCATAATCGGTCCAACTGGCAGTGGCAAAACGACGTTGGTCGATGCGCTGATGACTCTGCTTGTTTCTCAGCCACGCTACAACCTAGCTTCGACCGGTGGCCATGAAAGCGATCGCACTTTGATCGAGTATGTGCGTGGGGTCTTGGGTGGGGATGGGGCTGATGGCCGTCAGGAAGTAGCTAGACCGGGCAAGACCATCAGTGGCGTTTGTGCGACGTATGTGGGAGGCAAGCAACAGGTCAAGTTGGCCGGTATCTTTTGGACCGAAGGTCCCGGCAATTCGGCGGATGACTTAAAACGCCGTTGGGTCTTTTCGATGGCACCCGAGCAGAACTTTGACGGATGGCTTCGGATACTTCATAACGACGGGATTCGCGATTTGCTGAAGATGGGTCGCGAGACGGCGAATTTGAGATTCTTCGAAAGCAAGCGCTCGTACTTGGAGCGCATACGAAAGTTCTTTGATGTCAGCGAGAACGCTTTTACGCTTTTGAATCGGGCCGCGGGACTCAAGCAGCTCAACAGCATCGATGAGATTTTTCGCGAATTGGTGCTCGATGATCGCTCGGCGTTTGATCGAGCATTGGAGGTTGCTGCGGAGTTCGACAACCTTTCGGACATTCATGCCGAATTGCAACTTGCCCAGCGGCAGCAGGATTCCTTGATCCCCGTGCAGGAAGAGTACGAGCGACTGCTCAAATCGCAGCGCAAGACTCAAAAGCTTCAAGTACTTAAGCGGATTTTGCCGATTTGGTTTGCTCGAATCGCTCATCAAAAGTGGGGAGAGGAATCCAGTAAACTGCAAGCGATGATCGAGCAAAGCCAAAAGGCTTTGGCCGAACTTGAGCACCAAGCTGCATCGGCTAGATCCATGGTCGATACACTCCGAGAGCGCTATCTGGAGCTAGGTGGCAACATCATCGGCGAGCTGGAAAATACGATCGCAGCCCAGCGCAAGCTGGTCGAGGAACGGACCAAGCAGGCTCGCGTGTACCAACAGATGGTCGCCCGCTTTGAGCTGAGCGAACAACTCGATGAAAACACCCTGAAAGCCAACCAAAACCAACTTCAGAAACAGCAGCAAGCCGTGCAAGCCCAACGCGACACTTACCAGTCGACCACGCTTGGCTCGATGGCCAAGTTGCAAGGTTTTCAGCAGCAGCTCGACGAACTTACCGAAGCGATTCGCAGGGTCAAACAAAGGCCTGGGTCCAATATCCCACCTCACTTCCAAGACTTCCGCAGCGAGCTTGCCCAGCAGCTTTCCATGCGGGATTCCGATCTCCCATTCCTTGCAGAGTTGATCGAAGTCAAGCCGTCGGAATCCGATTGGCGCGGGGCTATCGAAAGAGCGATCGGTTCGGAACGTTTAAGGGTATTGGTCCCTGAAGTTCGGATCAAAGAGGCTTTGAAATGGGTCAATAGCCGGGACAACCGATTGCATGTACGGTTGCAGTCGGCCCAGGCAATTCCGCAGCGATCCAACCTGTTCGAGGATGGCTATGTGAAGAAGCTTAACATCAAGCAACATCCGCTTAAGGATGCTGCATTGCAATTGCTGGCTTCGAGAGATTTGCACTGCGTGCGATCGGCTGAGGCGTTGAAGGACACCGAACACGGACTGACCCTCGAAGGCATGATATCAGGTAAGCATGGGAAGTTCGAGAAGCAAGATCAACGTCGACTCGATCAAGACTGGATGACCGGGTTTGACAACAAAGACCAGCTCGATGCGATTGCCAAACAATGCGTCGAATCTACAGCTATGGTGGCCAACTGCAAAACAGAGGTTCAGAAGTCTCAGCAGCTACTCAATCAATCCCAAGACACCCTGCGGGTCATCGAAGCATTGCTGGGCTTGGAGTTTGCGACGATCGATTTGCCTAAAGCCCAGGCCGACTTAGACCGTTCGATTCGGCGACTCGATGGACTCCTAGATCCGACCTCCGATGCGAGCTTGGCCAAATCCAACTACGAGACAGAGAACCGCAAGCTTGAGTCGATTCGCCAATCCATCACCGATCAAAAATCAGACATCGCAGTCTATAGCGACAAACGCAACTCGGCAGATCAATCCTGTGAGGATGCTCGCAAGCGGGCTGAAAATGGACTTGCGCAAGACGAAGAAGCCTTGGCAAACAAGCATCTAAAGATCGATGACGGAACTCCTGCTCAGCGAATATTCGACTACGAGAGACGTTATTCCAAGGAGATCGAATCGCAGCTTGAAGAGCAATTCATACGTGATGCGGATATTGAGCAACAACTCGTACGCAAGATGGAGATCGCAAAAAGGGTCGACACCGGTGCTCTGATCGAAGTCTCCTCGAGGATCGACGAAGTCCCGGTTTATCTTGAAAGACTACGCGTACTGACCGAAGAAGCATTGCCCGAGAAACGAACTCGTTTTTTAGAGTACTTGAACCGATCTAGCGACCAAGGGGTTACGCAATTGCTTGCCAGTATCGACGAGGAGGTCGATGCGATCGAGGAACGCATCGCCGAGTTGAATCACACGCTGGTCAAAGTGGACTTTCGTTCGGGACGATATTTGCAGTTATTACCTCAGCGCATGAAGGACGAGCGATTGCGATCGCTCAATATCGCCATGCAAAAGGTCAGGCATGCGGCTTTGAAAGATGATGGCGGCGAGGGTCACTTCAAGGCGTTGCAGGAGATGGTAGCGATTTTAAAAGAGGCGGGAGAAAACCGACGATTGCAGGGTTCCAAAGCTCTGCTTGATCCTCGTTTTCGTTTGCAGTTCTTTGTGGTCGAAGTCGATCGCAAGACCGCTGATCGATCCCCTCCGAGGACCGGCTCCCAAAGTGGTTCCGGTGGCGAGAAGGAGTTGATGGCTAGCCACATCCTGACTGCATCGCTAAGCTATGCGCTGTGCCCTCCGGCAGCGACCCGGCCGCTCTATGGAACGGTGGTCTTGGACGAAGCCTTTTCAAAGAGTTCTCCATCGGCAGCAAGCCGGATCATCGAAGCGCTGCGTATCTTCAGTTTGCATCCCATTTTTGTGACTCCCAACAAGGAGATCGGATTGCTGAAGAAACACACCCGCAAAGTGATTTGCGTTCAAAGGCCAGGCAAAGAAGCAAGCTTGGCCTCCATTTCCTGGGAGAAGCTCGAGGAAATTGCCAAGGGTCAGTAAAGAGCCAAACGCCAAGAGTGGGAAAATCATTCATGAAATCCCCTGCAGAATTGAGGATCAAGCTAAAACGGCAGTGGGAAAACAATGCCTGTCGCGAAGCCAGACTCATGGCCATCGCAGGTGCTTGGCCTGTATCGCTCTGGATCGGAAAACCGACATCGAGCAAGATCAAGAATCAACTCGATGAACTCAAGAGGCATGTGGAAGCTTGGCGTAAAGTGACCATCGGAGATGTCTTATGGGATCAGGTCTCTTCCCGACACACAAGCCAGCCTATCGACGTCCCCCTGGTATGGCGATTGAACAAGCCTACTGAGTGGATCGATGCGATCGCAGACAAGCAGGTACGGGCCGAGTTTGAGGCACTATCGAAATTGGTACAACACTCCCCTGAGGTCTTTCGCAGTTTGCTTGTACGCAAACGATCTTTGTGGAGTAGCAAACCGATGGACGAAGTCATCTTGGCTGCAAAGGTCGCGATGAGTTTGGAGCCCGGATGCGCACGGGGCCAGCCACTGCGAACGTTATCGATCGGGGGGATCGATACGAAATTCTTCGAGCGCCATGAGCGATTGATCTTGGAGTTTCTCGATGCAAGGTTCGAACGGCAACCCAGTGAGCTTGGGCTAGAGACATTTTTGGGTGCACCGCTTGACGCTGAGCACTGGCTGCTTGTGGTCGATTTGGACCAAGGACTATTGCCTTACGAGAAGATGCGGGTCAAATCGACTGATTTGATCAAACGATCACTGCCTGGGAAGAGGTTGTTGGTTGTGGAAAACGAATCGTCACAGCATCAGCTATGCCAATTACCCCAGACGCTCGCAGTGCTGGGTTGCGGTTTTGATTTAACTTGGATGCAGGCACCGTGGCTAAAGGACAAGCAGGTTGGATACTGGGGGGATATCGATACGTGGGGATTGCAGTTTTTGGCAAAAGCCAGGCTAGCGGTACCACAGCTCGACCCGCTCATGATGGATGCAGAAACCCTCGATCAGCATCAAAGCTCCGCAGTCTGCGAACCGATTCGAGCCGATTCGATCGTTCCTGAGGGGCTCAATCTGGCAGAATCCAAACTGTTTCAACGATTGTTCATCGAACAACGAGGTCGGTTGGAGCAAGAGTTTTTACCCCGGGAACTGGTCCATCAGAAACTTAAGCGTTGGTGTGGCCTGTGATGAAACACGCTGCGACAAATCCTTACAAAACAGTCCGTCCCACGTAGCCCAGAGAGTCCAGTCGACACCCCGAAGTGCGGTGATTCAAACAAGCGACATCTTCCAAAGATTCTCGAATCAACTACAATCTCGGGCGGTTAAACGCCATAAATTCTGGGCAAATTCTGAGGTCATTGATGGTTCGTTGTCTCGTTACCGGTGGATGCGGTTTCATCGGCTCTCATATTGTCCGGGGATTACTCGAGGCAGGCCACAGCGTCCGGGTGTTGGACAACCTGTGCACCGGGCACCTTCATAACCTTGACGAAGTAAGAGACAAGGTCGAGTTCATCCAAGGTGACATCAACGATGCCCAAGCCGTACAAGCGGCCCTTGAGGGTGTTGAGCGTGTCTTTCATCAAGCGGCACTTGCGAGCGTTCCACTGTCGCTTGAAAGACCTCTTGAGACCAATCAAGCTTGTGTCACTGGGACTTTGAACATGCTTCATTGGAGCGTGAAAGCCAAGGTCAAGCGATTTGTGTATGCGGCAAGCAGCAGCGCCTATGGCGACACTCCGACCTCTTCGAAACGAGAAACCGACTTGCCTCAAACCCTCTCGCCTTATGCCGCCGCCAAACTTGCAGGTGAGTATTATTGCCAAAGTTACTTTCACAGCTTTGGGTTAGAAACCGTGGGTATTCGATACTTCAATGTGTTTGGACCTCGACAAGATCCCAATAGTCCATATTCGGCGGTCATTCCGCTGTTTGTCAGCCGGATATTGAGTGGTCAGCAGCCGCAGATCTATGGAGACGGGCTTCAATCTCGCGATTTTACTTATGTAGCCAACGTAGTCCGTGGAAATTTGCTTGCCAGCCAAGTGCCTGATGTGGGAGGTCGCATCATCAACGTGGCCGACGGTCGCCAAACGACACTGCTTCAACTGCTTGAACTGCTTGCGAAGCTTTTGGGTAAAGAGATCAATCCTGTATTTTTACCTGCTCGCGTCGGAGATGTTCGAGAAAGTTTGGCCGATATCACCCTTGCTCGCAAGGTTCTGGGCTATGAGCCCGTCATAGGATTGGAAGAAGGCGTCCTCAGAACGATCGATTACTACCGTCAAATCGTCACGCAGCATTAGCATGGTGCCCAACGATCCAACAAGCAGTGATCCAACAGGTAGCGATCAAAGGACCGTCGAGGAGTTGGCCAAAGCGCTTGTTGAACATATTCGGACGCAATACTATCGCGTTGTCGTTGCATTCTCTGGAGGAGTCGATAGCGCGGTGGTGGCTGCAGCCGCCTTCCGTGGGCTTGGGACCGACGCTCTGGCATGGACGAGCCTTGGAGCCGCTGTCCCGGAGTCGGATCGTATCGCTGCACAGGAGGTAGCCAGATCGATCGGAATCGAGCACATTATGCTTCCGACCAGTGAGATCGATAACCCCGACTACATTTCCAATGGCCCTGATCGTTGTTTTCACTGCAAATCGACCCTTTATGCAACAATCGCTCAATGGGCTCAGCAGCATCGATTCGATACGATCCTTTCGGGGACCAACGCCGACGATCTAGGTGACTACCGACCGGGATTGAAAGCCGCAGAGCAATGGCAAGTCCAAGCCCCCCTGGCAGATCTTGGGTACACCAAGCAACAAGTTCGGGGGATTGCCAAACACTGGGGATTAACGGTGTCTGACAAACCGGCAAGCCCATGCCTTGCGAGTCGAATCGCCTATGGACAAGTCGTCACGATCGGGCGACTCAGCAGGATCGAAACCATGGAAAAATGGCTTAGCGATCATGGATTTCAAGACGTTCGCGCCAGGCTTCACGCCGATGAACTTTTGAGGCTTGAATTGCACAGCAGCCAATTGGTTGAGGCACTCCTTGAGCCAATGCGATCAGAGATCCTAAGCAAGGCCGTCGAATTGGGCTTTCGGTATGCTACGATAGACATTCACGGCCGCTCGAGCGGATCGATGAACCGCGTGCTCAAGGACGCTTAGCTGCCTGTCCATCAACTTAGTCTATCAATCATCATACGAGGCAAACAACATGTTGGGTTGGGGAATCATTGGATGTGGCATGATCGCAAAATTTCATGCCAAGGCGATCGCGGAAATCAGAGGTTCGAGGCTTGTAGCATGCTATGGACGCGAGAAATCCAAAGCCGAAGCTTTTTGCGGGGAATTCGGTGGGCTGCCTTACGACGATTTAGGAGCCATGCTCAAGGATCCATCGATCGATATTGTCACGATTTGCACACCTAGCGGTGCGCACTTAGAGCCTGGCATCGCAGCGGCCAGAGCCGGTAAGCATGTTTTGGTCGAAAAGCCTTTGGAGGTAACCACCAAACGATGCGATCAGTTGATCGCTGAGTGCGACAAGAACAACGTTTATTTGGGAACCATCTTCCCGTCCCGATTCCATCGTTCTGCAATTTTAATGAAGGCGGCCGTGGAGCAAGGGCGTTTTGGATCGATATCGGTGGCCGATGCGATTGTCAAATGGTTTCGAACTCAGCAGTACTACGACAGCGGTAAATGGAGGGGGACATGGGCCCTCGACGGCGGTGGAGCGTTGATGAACCAAGCCATTCACAGTGTCGATTTACTTTTGTGGCTCATGGGGCCTGTGCGCGCCGTAAGCGCCATGACCGCCCTGCGTGCGCATGAACGCATTGAAGTCGAAGACACCGCCGTCGCGACCTTAGAATTCGAGTCCGGTGCCCTTGGTACCATCGTGGCTACCACCGCTGCATATCCAGGAACCCTCAAACGAATCGAAATCGCCGGTTCCCATGGCATGGCCGTTCTCGAAGAAGAAGCCCTGGTGCGTTGGAACTTTGCCAAATCCAACAAGCAAGATGAAAAGATTCTCTCGCAGATGGCATCCAACTCCACCGGAGGAGGCGCCTCGGACCCAGCAGCCATCGGCCATCTGGCCCATCGCGAACTTTTCAAAGACTTTGCCAAAGCCATCGAAGCTGGACTGCCTTCAAGGATCGACGGCACCGAAGGCCGCCGAAGCGTCGAACTGATCAATGCGATCTACAAATCTGCGAAAACCGGCAAACGAGTTTCGCTTCAGACCAGCAGCGGACTTCGGAGCTGATCCCATGGAGCCCGATGATCCAAAGGTCGGTATCGAGCAGGCCTCAAAACAGGTCGAGGATTTGCGAGAGCAGATCCGATTGCACGACTATCAATACTATGTCGTGGCCGAACCAACGATTTCCGATTTGCAATACGACCGGCTCTTGCAGCAGCTGACCGCGTGGGAGAAGCGATTCCCTAGTCTTGTCACCCCCGAGAGCCCGACACAGAAGATCGGGGATCAGCCCGTCGAAGGTCTGCGGCAAGTCGCCCATCGCATTCCCATGCTCTCGATCGAGAACACCTATACCGAAGCGGAACTCAGAGACTTCCTCCAGCGCGTAGAAAAACTCCTTTCGGGCCAGCCTGTTGAGTGGGTGGTTGAACTAAAGGTCGACGGAGTGGCCGCATCGATTCGGTACGATCAAGGCCAATTGACCGCCGCAGTGACTCGTGGGAATGGCGAAATCGGTGATGATGTCACTCACAATGCCAGAACGATTCGAGGTTTGCCACTTCGCTTGCAGGGAAAGCAGATCCCAAAGACCCTCGAGGTTCGAGGCGAGGTCTACATGACCAACTCGGACCTTGTGCAGCTGAATCAGCAGCGCGCAGGCCTCGGAGAAGCAGAGTTCAAGAACCCTCGGAATGTCACTGCCGGATCGATCCGTTTGCTAGACCCGAAACTTTGTGCCAAGCGGAAACTCAGATTCCTGTGCCACGGAATAGGCTTTTGCGAAGGTTTGCAATTTAGCACCCACATGGAATTCCTTGCCAAGGTTCGGGATTTAGGGATTCCTATCACGCCGATGGTAAAAAGCTTTCAGAGTCCACAAGAGGTCGTGGATCATTGCAACGAACTTGTTGAAAACCTGCACGAGTTGGATTTCGAAGTCGACGGGTTGGTGATCAAAGTCAACTCACTCGAGCAGCGAGAGTCACTGGGTGCGACCAGCAAGTCACCGCGATGGCTGATCGCTTACAAAATCGAGAAGTACGAAGCGATTACTAAACTGTTGGCCATCAAGACGCAAGTTGGCAAGACCGGTACGGTCACACCGGTAGCAGAGCTGGAGCCTGTGCAATTGGCCGGGACGACTGTCAGTCGAGCATCGCTGCACAATCTCGATGAGATACGTCGCAAGGATGTTCGAGTCGGCGATTGGGTGGTGGTAGAGAAAGCTGGAAAGATTATTCCGCACATTGTTCGAGTCGAGAAACATCGACGCCAAGAGGACCTGCCCGAGTTCGACTTTCCACAGACATGCCCAGAGTGTGGCGAGTTGTTGGTCAAAGACACATCCGGGGTTTATATCCGATGCGTTTCGCTGCAATGCCCCGCGCAGTGGCGACAAAGACTTAGGTACTTTGCCACGCGCGATTGCATGGACATCGAAGGGCTCGGAGACAAGCTGGTCAACCAATTGGTCGACTCGCAGACCGTCAATTCCTATGCAGACCTTTACAATTTGACACTCGAGCAGCTCATGAAACTCGAACGCATGGGAAAAAAGTCGGCGGAAAACCTGATTCAAGGGATCCAGGCCAGCAAGCAACGCGGATTATCGAGGGTTCTCAATGCGATTACCATCCGCCATGTCGGCCAGCGGGTAGCGACGGTGCTAGCGCGTCGCTTTGGGTCTGCGGAAAAACTGATGCTTGCTACGGAAGATGAGCTCTCGGGCACCGAGGAGATCGGTCCGATCATCGCAAAAAGCGTTTTCGACTATTGTCGTAGCGAAGAAGGTCGTCAGATTTTCGAGCAGCTTGCAAATGCCGGTGTATTGCTGACAACTTCCCAAGAAGACTCGGTCGATCACAGCGGTGTGTTCGCAGGCAAGACGCTGGTGGTAACTGGAACTCTGGAGCATTATTCCCGGGACGAGATCGAGCGGCTGATCGGCAAACTTGGTGGCAAGGCATCCGGAAGCGTGTCGAAGAAGACCGATTATCTGGTCGCAGGCCAAGCTGCCGGCAGCAAGCTTGAAAAAGCCAAGGAATTAGGGGTGAAGGTCCTTAGCGAAGAAGAATTTCGAGCGTTGGCCGAGCCGGTTCACTAAGTTAGTTTGCCGATTTGGCTCGGTATGGGGTAAACTGTAGAGACGTATCGCGATCCTTTTTTCCAAGCCCGAGAGCTTAGTTGGCCTACATGATCGAGTTAATCAATTTTGGTAAAGACTACGGCGAGTTTACCGCTGTTGGCACGGTCAATATGAAGATCCAGGCTGGGGAACTCTTCGGATTCATCGGTCCCAACGGTGCAGGAAAAAGCACTTCGATCCGTTTTCTTGCAACACTTCTTAAGAGCACTCGCGGGGACGGAACGGTCAACGGTTTTAGCGTCAATAAGCAACCGATGGATGTTCGACGAAACATCGGTTACATGCCAGATGACTTTGGCGTTTATGATGGAATGAAGGTCTGGGAGTTTTTGGATTTCTTTGCCGTTGCCTACAAGATCGGTCGAACGCAACGAAAGAAAGTCATCGGGGACGTGCTCGAACTCCTGGACTTGACCCATAAACGCGATGATTATGTCAACGGGCTTTCGCGTGGGATGAAGCAACGGCTTTGCTTGGCAAAAACCCTCGTGCACGATCCTCCAGTGCTAATCCTTGACGAACCGACTAGCGGACTTGACCCTCGAGCGAGGATCGAAGTCAAAGCCCTCCTGAAAGAGCTCAGAAAGATGGGTAAAACGATCCTCATCTCAAGCCATATTCTGTCCGAGCTTGCCGACTGTTGCACGTCTATCGGAATCATTGAACGGGGGCAGTTGCTCATGCACGGTCCGATCGATTCGGTGTATCGTCAAATCCGACGAAACCGAATTGTCGAGATTCGTTTCATCGAGAACCAAGACGCCGGTGTATCGATCGTACGCAGCGATCCAAGCATGCGAGGGATCGAGGTCGACGGCAATCGAGTGACCGCAGAGTTCGAAACCGACGACGAAGGCCTAGCGAGCCTGATGAAACGACTCATCGACGGTGGGGTCAAGATGCGTTCCTTTAGCGACAAAGACCCGACGCTCGAAGATGTCTTTATGTTAGTTACCAAAGGACTGGTTGCTTAAACTCTACCATGAAAAGTCTCCTGGCCAGGATTCTCATCGGGATGGTCCGTTTTTACCAAAGAGCCATCAGTCCACTGCTATGGAGCCACTGCCGTTTTTCACCGACCTGCTCGCAGTACATGATCGAAGCGATCCAAAAGTACGGCCCGTTTCGAGGGGTGCTTAAGGGGCTTTGGCGGATCTGTCGTTGTCACCCTCTGACTCCCGGGGGTTACGATCCACCTTAGACGTTTCGACCGTTGTACGGATCCATTGGTGGTCAGAGTCGATCGTTGGGAATCCACATTCGCGATCGATGATTTGTAAACTTGGGGATACCAACGCATGGTCGATCGGGATCCCAGCGATTCCTAGACCGCACGGCCAAGTCGCAAAAAAACCTCGATAGCGACGCGTGTCGACCAAACCTGTACGCTTAAGAAACTCCTTGAAACCTTCGCTCCATGGAGTGGTATTAAGATCACCGATGACCATGGTCTGGCCCGCGGATTGTTCAACCCATTTGGCAACATCTTGGAGTTGCTCGTCGCGGATGCGGAATCGACCATGTTGGTTGGGCGAAGCGGTATGAACCCCCAATAACCGTATAGGTTGATCCGAGAATTTGCCCGCCGGTACCATCGCTTCGAGGGCCAACACTTGTGATTTACCCAAAACCACTTCTTTAAACTTAGTACCAGGTATTCGGCTCAGAATCGCTAGGCCTTGGGTGTTGGTCCGCGGTGCCCAATGCACGTGACGATAGGACTTAGAGAGCCTCGACAATCCTTGCTGATGCTCGGGAGTAACTTCGATCAGAAAGACGATGTCGGCATCGAGACTTTCGATGGTTTTCTGGATCGTTTCAAACTCGTGATTTTGAATGAAGACGTTCCAGGAGGCGATCGAAACAGGCTTTGTCGGCGGTCCTGCGTTATACCATGGACGAATTGGCAACGCGGTCCACGGCTCAGTAACGCTTGAAAGATAAACCGTTGGGATCAGCAGGATAGCTGCATGCAAAATCCGTGAGGCGATCGGGGCACGCCAGCGATTCCACCAACGCAGCAACAGGTCCAGCAACACCACACAAATCATGCCGACAGCAAAATGCCATTGGGTGTGACTGGCCATCTCAAAGAGACTGTTGTCACTCCAATTGCGATGCACATAGATTGCCCCCCAAGCCGGAATGGATGCAAGACTCGATATCAAAAACCAGATCGCAAGCCCAAGAGTCCATCGCCGCGTTCTTGCATCGGTTTTGCTCTCCATGTGCTAGCTCCTTGCAACCGTTTTCAACCACTCAGGCTGCTGTTTTGTCGGCATGGCATTTCGGAGCACCTCAAGAACCTGATCTGCCCCGGAATTCTTCAGGTTCTCAAGAGCACCCTCGATGGCGCTAAGATGATCGAGTCGCTCGACTGGAAGTCCATGGGCAAGCAGATCGCTTGGCGTCAGGACAACCAAGAGTGCTTCGACCATGGGATGACTCAAAACGGCTTGCGAACGAGTGCGTGTATCGCAATCTTCAAGACCGATGGTTTGATCATTGACAACGATGGCCTCGGGCAAAACAACCCCCACAACCAGGCCAAGCTTTTTTTGGTGTGTAACCCAGAGGTCCACTTGCTCTTGGCATCGCTGATTGAACGATGTCACCAGCAGTCCATGGATCGCGATACGAGATGCGTTTTCGGAGGGAAAAAGCATCTCGACAATAGCATCTCCAACCGGTCGCGGCTTACCGAACATCGGAACGACATGGCATGATAGCGATGGCCCCGCATTGACCTCCACGACCGCTCCTCGCTGGGGAGCAAGGGGTTTGGAGATATCCTCAGCCAAGATGTCCAAACCGGCGACATCCAATCCTACGACTTGGGCAGCCAAGACCGCTTGGGCCGCCGTCAGCTCATGGACTTCATCGGTGCAGTCGGTGGTTAAATCTCCAGTTCGGCGAACCAGAACCACACGATCCTTTTGGGGAATCGAATCGACTTGGAGTCCTTGCTTGTCCAACTCAATTTTGGCTGCCGCATCGAGCTTCAACACACCCAAAGGGTCTGTGTAAGCTTCACCCCGCCGTGGGTCTTGGTTGAGGATCGCAACCAACTGTTCGATCGTCGAGACACCATCTCCAGTGACCGTCTCAAGGTGTCCTCGGCTGGCTGCGACCAATCGATCGCCGACGACCAGCAACCGATGATGTTGACCACGAGCGAATTGCTCAACCATCACATGCTTGGTTTGCCCATCTTCAATCGCCCAATGATAGGCCTTCATGATTTGGGTTTGCTCGGTAAGCTCGATGGAAATTCCCCGCTGGTGATTGGCGTCCTTGGGCTTGACCACCACAGGCAGCCCAACCTCCTGGGCAGCGGCCCAAGCATCCTCGGGGCTGGTGACCATTCGGCCAAGTGGAACCGGGACCCCGACGTTTCTAAGCAGGCGTTTGGTCAGGTCCTTGTCGCTTGCGATCGATTCGGCGATGGCACTAGTAGCATCGGTTTCGGCGGTCCAAATCCGGCGCTGGTGTTTGCCTTCTCCTAATTGGCACAAGGAGCCTTGGGTGAGACGATAGTAAGGAATCCCGCGCGCTACAGCCGCATCGAGGATCGCTCGCGAACTTGGACCCAATCGCACATCATCTGCGTAGTCAAACAGCTCACGAAATTTCGCAGCGATTGGGTATTCCTCTGATCTTTGACCCGCTTCGATCAGCTCGTACGCTAGAGTAAAACATTTGCTAGAAAGCAACTCCTCTTCCATTTCCAAAGGAAGAACCCATTGGCATTCGCAATCGTCCTGGGACGCTAGCGACTCTGCAGGACGAAGACATCGTACCGGAACCCCCGACATGGCCGACATCCACTGAGCCAACTTAAGCCAGACTTCTGCAAAGACAAGCGGTTTTTGGGAACTGCACAGAGCATCGAGAATTTCCGAAGCGGCTGGAATGCTGCGCGGATGGGTGGTTGTAAAGCGACCTGAATCGAGAAAGTCCCGAAGCGTTCGAACGATGCGATTCAAGGAGGGCACGCTTCGAAACGCAAGTTCTGGAGCTACATAAAGTTCCAAAACGCTTCGGTTTGACCAGCGATTCGGCCCACGCAGTGCGTTGGTTTGCCAAGCATTCATTTCATCGATGTCGTCCAGCGCAAGGCAACTTTGTCCTGAGCCGCTTCGGAGGACGGGGGCAGCAACTTGGGATTCCAGTGAGGCTTGCCGTCAAATCCTTCGGGAGCCACTAGCGGCTTGGTCAAACGTTCCTTGGAGCCTGCAGCCGGAGCAGACAAGCTCTCGATGGAGCCAGAAGTATGATTGGTCCGCGACAAAGCTCCGGGAAATGGGTTTGCTATGGCAGCCGGATCCCCTTGGACGGATCGACTGGTCGGATAGCTCGGTGCCGCATTGGATGTCGGTCGATCGATCGCCACCACTGGCAATCGGTTCATAGGTACCATCTTGGCGACTCGCTCGTCGCGATCGCTCCAAAGTCCCGCCGAAGAGGTGCTTGGCATCAACGAGGTGTTGGGGGTAGCAGGAGCCGTTGGACTCAGCGGAGTTCCTAGCGAAGCAGACGGTGGAGGAGGCAACGATGGAGCCACAGCCGACGCAGGATCCAACGTAGCACCGCTGGGCGGAAGCACAAGTGCTTGGTTCGCAGCCGTGGGACTGCTAGGCTGTGCAAAGCCAGCTTGGGCAACCCCAGGCTGTGCGGGTAGATAGGTTACCGGTCCCAGGGGTGTCACCGAAGTCGCGCCAGGCACGTTCGGAGGAGTCAAGTTACCGGCGGTCGTCATCGGGCTAGGACAAACACCTCCTGGGCAATTGGCCGTGGGAGCCTGCGCGGCCACCGTGGACGGGTTGCCATAATAAACGGCGCTGGATAAGCCGTTGCTTGCCATTGGCAAACTGGTGGCACTTGCTGGCACATTCGAGCCGTTGGAAGGCAAGTACTGGACTTGAGGATAGACCGGTCCGGCCGGTACGGGGTTTGTAGGGACGCTGGTCGCGGGCGCAACTGGGCTCATGGCATAAGCGTTTGCGACGCCGGTGGGATAATAACCGGGTTGATTAATCGCCGGCCATTGGTTGGAGGCTTGAGCGTAAGCTCCACCGATGGGTGTCGGGGCGACCAAAGGAACGCGTTGGGCTTGGTATTGATACGAAGTACAAGGCTGTAACGACGTGACTGTGGTTCCGTAGTTGGGATCAAACTGCGTGACAGGACGGTAGTAAGTCACCGGGGTGCGTTGCCACTGCGTGTCGTAGGCAGCCGTCGGCATGGCCGAAGCAACAGATTGGGGAAAACCATTCGGGAGAGGGTTTCCAGTCGTCGGAGGTAGCATTCCGTAGTTGCCATAGTAGCTGGTCATCGCCCCGTTGGATGGAGTGATCGGGGTTACCGGGATCATCGGACGACCGGCAGAGTAAGCCCCCGCTTGAGCTGGATTGGCAACCGGGTAGGGACTGCCAACCGGATAGGGAGCCGGCGTCTTACTACCCCAGCAACTTTGTGCATGGGCATTTTGGTCGAAAGTCCAAGAGCTTGCGACAAACGCCAGGGCGATCCGGACCGAGGATCGACCAAGCGAGGATTGCAATGTGTGGATAGGTTTTTTCATGGAGAAAAGCTTCCAAAGGTTCAGGGCACAACCCGAGTATCAGATTCTATGGTAGGTCAGGACGTCAACCGGGACTTTAGTATATTCCTCAACCCCCAAAAAGAATTCAAAAATCCGGTTCCGATCAGTCCGATCAGTCCGATCCGTCCGATCAGTCCGATCAGTCCGATCAGTCCGATCAGTCCGATCAGTCCGATCCGTCCGATCCGTCTTGAAGATTTGCGTCCAGACGCAACCTCAGGCGGGCTTGGTCCTGGAACTCCATGGTCATACTCAATTGTTTGACCAGTCCCAACATGAGCATGAGCATGTCGAACTCCCGTTTGGCTTCCAAGCGGCTATGACCTTTTTCGAGCATGTTTTGGGCGATGATCGGGTTGCTATTGGTTTGCAGAAGGCTCCGGATCGCATTGGCATCGACTTCAAGCCAGGTTTGAACCGTCTTCTCTTGGGCCGATTCATTCTGGCGTTTTCCAAGCATCGATTTGACGTTTTCGACGCAGGAGCACAGGATCATGCGATCGTCGATGAAGGCAAGTGTAGGCTGGAAGTTGAATTGGATGGGAAGTCCGTCGGGATATTTGCGGTCTTCGTCCAGAATGTACTGGGCGGTGTAGATGGCAACTGCGTCGTGTTGGATGGTATCGAGTTCGAGTTGCGGCTGGCCTTCTTGCGCCCCGGCGACGTTTAGAAATCCGATGAAGCTTTGAAAGGTTCGCTTGAGTTCTCGTTGAAGCTTGGCCGGATCTCGAAGTTTGGCAACCAGTCCGAAGCTTGGTAGCTGGATGGCGGGTTTGGTCTGCTCCTGCTGAAACTTGGGTTCAGCAGCAAAGAGTTGGATCTGTGGTTCGATGGCACCAAGTATATCGGTACCAAAGTCTTTGCCTGCGAAAATGGTTGTCAGCGTATTGTCCGCTTGGGCTAGCTGCTGGTTGACGTTTTCATCGAAAAGATCCCCCGCTCTCAGCCACATCTGGGCGAGGTTTCGGTAGGTAGCCAAAGTCGCGATCGCTCCTGGTAGCGCGGGCCATTTAGGTGCATGTCCTGTTGCATCGGGTCCGACGTAGTGCTCTCTGGCATCGCTGTACCACTGAGGCTTCGAGGGCGTTTGAATTTCCATCGCGAGCCCTTGAGGATCCATTGTCAGCGAGGCGGTCATGACTTGGGCGTTGGCAAGCACGCTCAAAACGCCACCGAGAATCAATTCGGCTCCAAAATCTTTGGATTGGTCTCGAAACAGATCGTTGTTCTTCATTTGCTCGCGCAAGCCCGTCATGTCGACCCAAAAGACCGCTTTTGGATCGCTGGACTCTTGAACCGAAGCGATGCGTGCTTGCTGGTACCAAGGAGCTTGGCTGAGCCCTTTGCTTTTATCGCTGTGGTGATCGAGGATGGACTTGGCTAGATCACCTTGGTTGGTGATGAGCATCCATGATCCGATGGCAGCAAAGATCCCATTTTGGAATTTGTAACCTTGGATACCTCGATATTCAGCGGTTTGAATAGGGTCTGGATTGCCCTTGGATTTTGCATCCCTTCGAACCAGATCGATCGCTTTCTCAAGGTAGTCTTCGAGCCATTGCTGGCTTTGCGTTCGCAGCAAGAGCGCGACGCCTTTGGTCTTTGCATCGACGGCGACATAGGCTCCGCGGTGGGTAAGATCTTTTGCGAGTTGATCGAGTTTGAGCCCCAGGGCCAATTCGGCCACCGTTATGCCGCTGCGTAACTGGAGTGCTTGGGGGCTACGCCACAATTTTTTGAACGGCTCGGTCTCGACCAAGCTTTGGCGAAGGGGATGATCGAGCCATTGGCTTATCGGAGAAATCTCTCCGAAGATCACCGTCGTCTCAGGCAGCCAATCGACGACTTGGTCCTCCGCATTTGGCTGAGCATCCTGGGCCAGCAATGCGTGGTCACAAGCGGCGCATAAAACCGCGAAAACACCACCCAACCAAACCGACAGAAACTTGCTCATAGATTACACCATTGCGCAAAACAGATTATTGCTGCGGTGTGGCATCGACAGATTTGCTGGTCAAGTGGACCAACGCTTCTCGCAATTCACGAACCTTCAGCGGCATAGGGATCAAAACATGGCGATCCGATGTGCTTGCACCTCGAACGATGTGCTGCTGCTTGGGATCCACCAGCAGTATAGCTGGGATAAGTTTGGTATGTTCATCGGCAACGAATCGGTTGAATGCATCGAGCGCATCGTTTCCAAGATTCGTGGCGCTGAGGATCAAGCAATTCGCGGGATTGGACTCATCAGGAGAGAATTTGGCCAAGGCTCTTTCGGGATCGGAATAAACCAAAACGCGGTAACCACGTTTCTTGAGTTTCTCCCGAAGCAGATCTTGCAACTCAGCTCGATTCTCGACAACCATCACCGTTTTGCCTTGACCTTCGAGCACATCCTCTGGCTCGATGGCCTCTACCGACTCGCTTTTGACTGCTGCTACCCCAACTGGCGATGGCACAGGAGATTCCATCTCTCGCTGCAGTTTCTTCAGTGCCGAGTCGACATCGGCAAGAACTTGACCTGGGTTCTGATAACGCTTCTCCGGACTAAACTCCATCGCCTTGCTGCAGATAGCATAAATGGTATCAGGAAGTCCTGGCTTGACCTCATAGAGCGATGGAATCTCGACGAAGCGAGTGACATTCAATCGCATCAGACGATCGCGCGTTTCAGTAAGCGGAGCGCGCCCAGATACGATGTTGTAAAAAATACAACCAACGAAATAGATATCGCTTCGATGATCCCCCTTGCGAACCGCCGTTCCGCGTTCGAGCGCCGCATAGTCAATCGCTCGCGCACTCGGGCAATCGGCGATCGCCTCAGGCGACGATGTATCCGCAAGGGCAGCAAGTCCAAAGTCCACCAACTTGCAACGCCCACTTGAATGGACCAGAACGTTCGATAGTTTCAAGTCGCGGTGGGTGATCCCTTTTTGGAACGCGAAATCAAGCCCCGAGCAAATATCGTGCATGATGCCAAGGGCATGAATCGCTTCAAAGTTACCACGGATCTTGAGAATCTCGCGCAGCGTTTCTCCTTCGACAAACTCCATCACCAAGTAAGGAGCCCTGGGATCATTGACGATGTCATAAATAGTCACGATGTTGGGGTGCCGCAACTCCAAGCCCATTCGCCCTTCGCGCAGAAACTGCTCAATCTGTGCGACTTGGTCCCGGTGACGACGACGCAGAACCTTCACGGCCACAACCTTGCCCGACTCGCGGTGGACGGCTCGGAAAACGCGGGCAAAAGTACCCGCACCGATCATGTAAAGGACCTTGTAAGGCCCGTAGTAATAGCCAAGCCTCTCGCCGGTGAGCATCCGTTCAAGCTGAAAATTGGTGATGATCCCTTTGCGCAACAAATGCGACTTGACCTCGTCAAGACTGACTTGATCGGTCCGCAATTCACCCCATAGCCGATCGATCTGGGCTGGCGTGGCCAACTCCAAGTCAATGCAGCGTTGGGTTAAGGATCGGGGCGTAAACTCCATGGCCAAATCGGATCGTTGTAGGAGGAGGAACCCGGGAATGAAAACAGGGACCTTGGATTCAAAACCAAGACCCCTGTTAGGTTAAGCAAAAACCCGGTTTCGGGCAAACAAGAAGACTAGGGGGCGATGGGTTTCTTGCGGAATTCCTGATCAAGATTCCCATCGAGATTTCCAGCAGGACTCTAGGATCCTTCGCTGCCAAAATCCTCGTCCAACGAATCGCTAAGCTGACGTTGCAAATCGTCGCGTTCCCGGCGTGTAGCTTCCAAATCAAACACCAAGTACTTCATGTCCAGGCGAAGCTGGCCGATCGATTCCTGGACCATTTGCAGGATTTTTCGCCTACGGTTGGTGCTCTCGACCACGCGCTGAAAAAGAGGTTGCAAGGCGAGTTTGGCTTCGGTCGAAAGGCCATCGATGGCCATCTGCATTTCAGACAGCTCGCTTGGAAGTTCCAAAGTTGCAGTTTCTGGGGAGGTCGCGTTGGTGTTCATTCCTGGCTTTCAAACAAACGGTAGAGGCACAAAAATTGGATAGTCTCGGAAAAAACTCAAGATGCGAACTTCGACGTCCGAAGGCTATCGGTTGCTGGACTAGAATGCTTCGTAAACCCTTACCAGTCAAGAATTTATACAATCGGCACAACCACTCCAAACGGTCCTAAACCACCCGGATTGGACCCCGCGGAGCCTTTACGATTCCCCTAGAGAATTTCCGCAAGTCTTGATAGAAGCAATAGTTGCGTCAACGGAACCCCACCTGCGAGCCCTCGTGAATGCTTCTTGAGCCAGTCCGGCATTTTTATCCATCAAAGTTTGAGCTCGGTCCAGTTATTTCAGACAACAGGACCTTTGGGTCTACGTCGACTCTGCGGATCAGGTTGAGTCTTCGAGCGGTTTGCCTGCTCTGGTCCTGCCTGCTTTGCGGGCTTGGCTTTCTGGCCCTTACACCAACAGCCCATGCACAGCTCCTGGACACCTTTGACCAAGGCCCCCCAAGGTTTACTCTCTGGAGAGACGACGCTCGGACCCTCATGCGCAGCGTCGATCGCAAAGAGCCTGGGGTCGAGACAATCGAGTTCACACATGGCAACGGATCGTATATCTACCTGATCACTCCGATCGAACCCTGCGCGATCATACCCGAACTCCAAGCGTCGATTCGCGTTCGTAGCGCTCAGTCGGGAATAAGGATTGGAATGCGAGTGGTGTTTCCTCGCGCCAGACATCCTGCAACCCACGCGGCGCTTACCGAAGTTGTATTTGGAGCTCCTAACGATGGTGCTGGAAGATGGTCCACATCCTCGATCAGCGATGTACTGAACTTAGTCGAAGACCGCCAACGATTCCTTCGACGGCTCTTTGGCCCTGATATCGATCTTCGAGAACCCTACATCGACGCGATCTTGCTGAGTGTTTACGGAGTCCCTGGAACGACGAAACTTCAAGTGGACGAACTGAATGTTGAAGGCATGATCGCCCCTGGTATGCTCAGCGATGAAGAGACAATTCGGTCCGAAGCCAGCGCTAGCGAGCCACCCGGCGAGAAGCTTCGTCGTATCCAACAGTCGGTCCCGCGATGGATTCAACATCAAGGCGAAAGCCTAGCGTACTTGCAAACCCTCGGATTCAACGGGGTCATCACCCGCAATCCCAACGACGAACTGGTGGCTCAGCAAGCGATCGAGTCGGCCATGGCAGTCATCGCCCCACCCCCCTCTTTGGTTCCGACCGACGAGCAGTCCAGTCGCTATGAACATGTCAGCGCATGGCTGCTTGGCCTGGCGCTCAACCAGAACCAAATGGAACCTTCGCGGCAACGCGTCGCAATGATGAGTCGGTATCCAAAATCTCTCTCAAGACCGATGGTAGGCGAAGCCTGGGAACTCTACGGTTCGTATAGCCAACTGAGCGATTGGCTGGCAACCCCTGTACCCTTGGCAACATCGGTTCGATCGGCAAAAGAGGCTGCTTCGATCATGATGGCCGATGTGCGTCCGATCGCCGGACGAAACGTCCCTATGTCTTCTCTTTGGACACAGCTATCCAACGAGTGGCTATCGCAGCGGATTCTGACGGCTGAATCCTTGGGCCGTAGCCCTTGGCCACTTGCCGACCATGACAGGCTCCAAGCCCGATTGCAGTGGATCCGGAGTCTGATGCAAGGATCCAAGGGTTGGATTTTTCGCTCACCGTTCTCCTTGGACTCCGGGGACGAAACCGCTTCGGTCCGCGCTGAATCCTTTGCCAGTATCAATCGAGAAATCGAACTGTTTCTTCCTTGGATCCAAGCCGGCGACTCCGACTGGAGAAATGTCCAAGTCAATTCCTCTGAGCATACCGCCGCGATGCTTGAAACCCCAGCAAGCCAGTTGGTGATTGTCATCGCTTCAGGGCCTTGGGACCAGTTATGCAGTCCAGCACCCAATCTTGATCGCATGGAGATTACCGTCCCAGTCAGTGGCCAACCTCGGCAAATCTACCGCATCACACGGGGCACTTTAGAACGGGTGCCGGTCAAGAATATCCCCGGAGCGATGGTCGTTTCGATCCAGCGGCCTGCCATCGTTGAACAGCTAGTCTCCATGATCGATAACGGACCCTGGAGTTACCTACAAAACGCCCTAAATCGCCTTGGCCCAGGTCTGATCGAAAGCAGGATCGATACTGCAACGCAGTTGATCCTAATGGCACAGATGATTCTCGTGACGCGCCAGTTGCCCGCTTCGGACCCAAGCTGGGAAGCGATCCGCGAGGCGCAGTCGGCTCAGCGCGCCGCTTTGCAGTACCTAGCAAGCTCCGATTTGCCCAAAGCCGCAGAGGCTGCCGATGCTGCGATACTTTTAGCACAGCGAACCATTCGAAGCTCATGGGAAATCGCCAAAGAACAATTCCCCAGCGTCAATTCCAGCCCTCTTGTGGTCTCTCCATTGTCCCTCCCGCTCCATTTTGAATTGGATCGGTTGCTGCAAAATCGCAAGTGGCAAGCAAGCAACTTAGACGGAACTCCCTTCGAAGATCTAGCTAGTTGGAAACAAGCAGGTTGGTCCAGCAACCATCGAATGGTCGACCAGATCGATAGCTCGATCCAGATTTCCGCTGGTGGCGGTGCAGCCCAAGACAACGCATTGGTCTTGCAAGCCGTCAGCAGAACCGGACAGCCTATCCCAAGCGGTTACGCAGGAACGAGCATGCGAGTGACCTCTCCGAAAATCAAACTGCCGGTCGGTTCGCTCGTGCATTTCGAAGCCCTGGTACGCGTGGAATCTCCGACTCAAGAATCCCAAACCGGACTTCTAGTCAGCGACAATATGGGTGGAGAAGCCCTCGGGCAACTGGTCTCTTCTTACGATACAACCCAGGCCACCTGGAGACGAGTAAGCTTGTTTCGGATGATCCGCGACGAAGAAGCCATGGAACTGTATTTCGAGACCCGAGGAAGCGTCAAAGCCAGCATCTGTGGAATCAGCATCGAATGGATCATGCCAGGTCAAAACCGAAACCTGCCCATCAGCACCAGCAGTGAATCAACCTTGCCCTGAATGATCGAGTCTTCTCGGATTGCTTTATTGCCGGACTGCTTTGGCTCTTCAGGAATTATTGTGGCTAGGAGTAGATGCTACTGGCAATCTTCGTGCTCGTGCTCGTGCTCGTACTCGAAGCCCTTCCGACAGAGTTTGGGCCACCAGACTATTGAAAATTCCGCAAGGGTCCAAAACCCAATTCGTTAGCCACAGTTGCTTTTCGATTACGATCACGAGCACCGTTTCACTGAGCACGAGCACG
>JAGWZB010000195.1 GCA_018969045.1 Planctomycetota bacterium
CCAAACCTTAGAGACAACACCCTCAGAAACATCCATGCCCGAATCAAGCGATCAGAAGCCTAATCCTTCTGGCGACACTTCAACTGCACCGACGGAACCTAAGCCGACAGAACCAAGCCCGCCGGAAAACACTGAGCCTGAAAAAACAAAGCCTGAGCCGGTAAGCCCAACTGCCGAACCAATCCTTGGAGGTGCATCGTGAATCTATCCCAACGAGAAAGAATTCTAGCCGGCGGAGTAGGTCTGGTCCTGCTGCTTTTTGTAGGCAATTACTTTTGGGAGTCGATCCGTAAAGGCTTTGATTCCAAAAACAATGAGATCTTGAATTTAACCAAGCAGCGAGATGATCAGAAACTACAAGTCACCGCTGGGGCGATCGCCAAGTCCAAGCTCAATCGCTTGGTGAGTCAGTCCTTGCCTAGCAACGAAGAAAAAGCCCGCGCGCAGTACCTCGAGTGGCTGATCAACCTTGCTGACGAGTGTGAGTTGATCGATCCGCTTCCCAAATCGATGGGTGACAGCGTTGAAAAGGACTTGTATCAGTCATTTCGATTCCAACTTTCCGGAACCGGAACGATTGAAAATGCAACGAAGTTGTTGCATGCCTTCCACGCGAAAGACTATCTGCATCGGGTCCTGCGGTTTGACATGCAACCCCTGCCCAATAGCAAAATCCCCAATCAACTCAAAATCGCGTTGGACTGCGAAGTCTTAGCGCTCAAGAACGCTAAGCCTGAGCAACCTGCACCTGCCGAAAATGCACCCAGACTCGAGCGACCACTCGAGGAATACCAAAACAGCATCGTAGGCAGAAACATCTTTGCGCCTACCAACAACGCTCCGCTGTTCGAAAAGAGCAAACAGGTATCGGCGACACTTGGAATCAAGATGGATGTCGGACTTGCTGCCAAGGACTCTGACCCTGGGCAAGTGGTCAAGTACGAGTTCGAGGGGGAACCGATCCGCGGAATGCAACTGGATCCTGCCAGCGGCAATCTAAGCTGGACGGCACTGGAACTCGGGGATTACAAAGTCGGTGTTCGCGCTACGGACTCAGGGATCCCCGCAAAATCGTCGGTCCAGTGGATTTCGATCAAAGTCCAAGAGCCACCACCTGCGGTAAAGAAGCCCAAGGATTTTGATGTAGCCTCCCAAGCATTCGTCAGTGCTTTGATCTCCGACGGAAAAGGACCACAGGCTTGGATCCGTTCCAAAACGGAAAATAAAACACTGTACTTGCGTGAGGGCGAACAGCTCAAACTTGGGGATATCGAAGGCAAAGTCATCTCGATCGGTTCGAATTTTCTCGAGGTTGAGACCGAAGGGAAACGATGGACCGTCGGACAAGATGAATCCCTCGCAGACGCTTACAAACGCGGAATCGAAGACTGAAAACCCTCCGCTTGGCCAAATCCAGGAGCAGGTTTTCAGTACGAATCATCCCAGTTTTCTGGGAAAAGGCCCTCGTGGGGTACCTTTTGGCAGATCCTTTGACGTAAACTGTGGATAGCAGCCAGTGAGAAACTGGTCTGTGGAACCCGTCAGGTTCCCCCCTCCATAGACTTCCTCGCTTGAATACCATCGTCATGCGATCCCTCCGCTTGCTCGCCTTGCTCCTTGGCCTCCTGACATGCATTTGGCACTCAAAAAAAGCCTGCGTCGCCACAGAGCCTGAGCTTGGCCGTCCAGTCAGCATGATCAATGACGTAGTGCCCATTTTGACCAAAACCGGTTGCAATGCCGGAACCTGCCACGCCAAAGCCGGCAATGGCCAAAACGGATTCCAACTCTCCTTGCTTGGTTTCGAACCTCTTGAAGACTACCAACATTTGGTGCTCGAAGGCCGAGGGCGACGGCTCTCGAAAGCAGCACCCGAACAAAGTCTATTGCTGCTCAAAGCCACCGGCCAAGTTCCCCACGGCGGCGGCGTTCGACTCAACCCCGAATCGGAGCACTACCGTTTGCTGGTCGATTGGATTGGCCAAGGTGCACTCTACGATGGAGACAAAGCTACCAAGCTCAAATCATTGGAGCTGCAACCTGCCCAAGCAAGCCTTGCCCCAAACGCACAACAGACCTTATCGGTTATCGCGCACTACGACGATGGATCGCACAAAAACGTAACGAGCCTAGCACTCTTTGAATCCAACGATACGGCGATGGCTACGGTCGATGAACATGGTCATGTCAAGATCATGGACATCCCAGGTAGCGTTTCGATCATGGTGCGATACCAAGGCCAAGTATCGGTGTTCCGAGCCTTCGTGCCTCAGTCCTATAGCGTCGACAAGCTTCCTGATGCAAGAAACTATGTGGACCAACTGGTATTCGAAAACCTGAAACGCTTGGGCATCCCACCTTCGGAATTGACCGATGATACGACGTTCCTCAGAAGGGTGTCTTTGGATGTAGCAGGTCGATTGCCCACCGAGCAAGAGCTTGCGTCTTTTCTCTCGAATCATTCACCGGGAAAACGGGACGAAGCGATCGAGCGATTATTAGCAAGTGGCGAATACGCGGATTTTTTTGCCAACAAGTGGACCGCAATGCTCAAGAATCGTCGCGACGATGCGAGCGATATCACCTCGAACTTCGCCTTTTACTCTTGGGTGCGCGACAGCTTACTAGCCAATAAGCCTTACGATCAGATGGTTCGCGAGCTTTTGGCTGCAACAGGGACCGTCCTTTCGAACCCTCCGGTCGCTTGGTACAAAAGAGTCAAGGACCCGAAAACGCAACTCGAAGACGTCGCACAGTTGTTTTTGGGTGTTCGTATGCAGTGCGCGCAGTGCCATCACCACCCCTTTGAACGATGGAGCCAGGACGACTACTACAGCTTAGCAGCGTTTTTTAGTCAAGTCGGACGCAAGCCGACTTCGACACGTGGCGAGGACATGATTTTCCACAAAAGAGGCAATGCCGGAGTCCCCAATGCCAAGACCGGACAGATGCGTAAACCCGCACCGCTTGGCCAAGACCCTCTGAGCATCGAACCCGATCAGGACCCTCGCTTGAAACTTGCCGATTGGATGGCGGATCCGAAAAACCCTTTCTTTGCCAAAGCGGTCGTCAATCGGTACTGGAAGCACTTCTTTCGACGCGGTCTGATCGAGCCCGAAGACGATATTCGTGATTCAAATCCAGCCTCCAACCCCGAACTTCTCGCAGCCCTCGAAAAGCATTTCATTGAGTCTGGTTTTGATCTCAAGGAGTTGGTGCGGACCATGGTCCGTTCGTCAACGTATCAACTCAGCTCAGTCCCCAATCCGCAGAACCTCGCCGACCTTCAGAACTACTCGCGTTACTACCCGCGACGCCTTTCGGCAGAAGTCTTGCTCGACGCCATCGATGACGTCGCGATGACACGGACCGATTTCCCAAACCTACCCCCTGGAACACGCGCGATCGCGTTGCCGGACAATAGCTACAACAATGCGTCGGCGTTTCTAAAAGTATTCGGAAGACCTGAAAACGAGAGTGTATGCGAATGCGAACGGATCCAAACATCGAGCTTGGCTCAAAGCCTCCATTTGATGAACGCCAACGATTTAAAAAACAAGCTTGCCAACGGCAATGGCCGCTGCGAAACGCTCGCTAAATCCGATAAATCGCCCGAGCAGAAAGTCGAAGATATCTATCAAGCCGCCTTCTCACGAAAACCAACTGCCGATGAACTAGCTGTCGCCGTAGGATATTTAAGCGAGATTCGAAAAGACGCTGCCGGGAACCCTATCGACCCCGGCAAGAATCTTCGTGACAACCTTCAAGATCTCTTGTGGGCGATCATCAACTCCAAAGAATTTTTATTCAATCATTAAATCGATCTATGCCAAGCAACCAATCGAACATCTTCCAACAGATCGTTAGAAGCCTCATGCTCTTGGGGCTCTTGCTGGGCTCTGCGGTTGCCGCCTACGGGCAATCGGTCTGCTTGCCTTTGCCTAGACTCTTGTCGATCAAACCGATGGGCGGCCAGATTGGAACCAGCTTGGAGGTCACCATCGAAGCCGAGAACATGGAAGATCCTGGTCCCCTGATTTTTGAAAACCCTGGGATTCAAGCCTCCGTGAAACTCGATGCACAAGGCAAACCGATCGCCAATCAATATGCCCTGACGATCGCTCCCGAAGTTCCCGTCGGGCTCTACGAAGCTCGAGTACTGGGTCGCTTGGGAGTTTCCTCTGCGCGAATATTCTCCGTTGGGAAACTCAACGAAGTCGTCCAGAAACCAGGGAACACCAACCTTGCCAACGCAATCCCATTAGAGGTTCCATCGGTTTGCAATGCGCTGGTCAGCCCCAGAGCCGTCGACTTTTATAGCTTCGAAGCTGTCCAAGGTGCGCGTTACATCATCCAATGCCACGCAAGAGGGATCGACTCGAAACTCGATCCAGTCGTGATCGTCGCTGACGCAAACGGTAGCGATCTTGTTGCCCAACGCACAGGCGATACGTTGGACTTTATTGCCAAAGCCAATGGCAAGCACACGATTAAAATCCATGAGCTGACATTCAAAGGGGGACCTGGATATTTTTATCGTTTGAGTATTGAGCAAATACCGCTAGATGCTCCAATCCCGGTTTATCCCTCGACACGTTCGGTGAGTGCTTTTTCATGGCCACCCAGTGGACTTGCACCCGGTGCATCGACCCACGAACAAGAAGACGCAGCTTCCCAGGACATCACTTTGCCTGCAGACATTTCGGGGCGTTTCTATCCGGCTGCCGATGTGGACACCTATGCATTCGAGGCCACACAGGGCCAAACATGGTGGATCGAAGTCGCATCGCAACGACTTGAACGCCCCACCGACCCTTCGCTTGTGGTCCAAATGGAGAAACCAGACAAATCTGGTTGGGTGGACATCGCGGAACTCAACGACATCGCAAGCCCTATGAAGCCTTCGAGCAATGGGTATGCCTACGATGGCCCACCTTTCGATGGCGGATCTACCGACATCCTTGGAAAACTTGAGATCAAAGAGACAGGCCGTTACCGATTGGTCCTATCGGATCTCTTCGGTGGAACCCGCAAAGACCCTCGGAACATCTACCGACTCATTGTCAGACAGGCTTCTCCTGATTTTGCCGTCGTTGCATGGGGACTGCACATGGAACTTAGAAACGGCGATCGGAACGCGTTGTCTAAGCCGCTTGCGCTGCGTGCAGGGAGCACCGTCGCTTTGGAAGTCATTACCGTTCGTCGCGATGGATTTGATGGTGAAATATCTTTAAAAGTCGAGGGGCTTCCTCAAGGAGTTACCGCGCAGGGGTTGAAGATTCCGGCGGGCAAGATGCGGGGGATATTGCTGCTGACAGCAAGCCAGGACGCTCCTCAGGGACTCTCCAATGCAACCATCACTGCAACAGCCCAAATCGGCGACCAAGTTGTGGCTCACCCCATGCAGATGGCACAAATGGTTTGGCCCATTCCAGACGCTTGGAGCGAGATCCCCAGTCCCCGACTTGTCTCGGGAATCCCTGTTTCGGTTACCACTTCAGAGCTAGCTCCGATCACGATCGCACCTGCGGATCCCAAGGTGATCGAAACCAAACTCGGAGAGGTCGTCAAAATTCCACTAGTGCACACGCTTCGAAGTGAATTTTCTGGCGCCGTACTGCAGCTGAAAACCATGGGTCCTGGATTCGACGCGAACCCTCAGTTCGATGTGCAGATCAGCGCGGCGAATTCCCAAGCCACCGTCAATTTAAACTCGGTTAAACCTGCTCCCGGGGATTATACGATCGCCTTTTATGGTTCCGCAGTGGCCAGGTACCGATACAATCCGCTAGCGATCCCACTTGCAGAAAACGAGCTAAAAAAGGCTCAAGAGCAGCAGCAAAAGGCGACAGAAATCCTGATGCAAAAGACGCAAGCTTTATCATCGATCGCCGCCGAGCAAAAGGCTGCTGCAGAAGCCGAAGTGGCAGAAGCCACCAAGCAAAAGCAACTGGCGGATTCCCAGGTAACTGCAGCGACTGAGAAGCTTAAACAAATCAACCAACAGGCTAGCCCCCGAGATACCGCCGAGATTATCATTACCGAACCGGTAAGCATTCGTATCCTAGCCCAATAACTTCAGCGAAGATCCAAAGAAGCCAAGGTGAATTACCATGTTGAATGACCATTCCAGAATCCATCGCAATGCTGAAGACGACCTGCGATGCTGCGGTCCATCGAGAGTCCTCGGGGGCAATCGCCGAGGATTTTTGACAATGGGTCTAAGCGGCTTTGCGTCGTTAAGCCTGCCAGGATTACTGCGTCTGCAATCGGCCATTGCCTCTGAACAGACCAGCAAGCCAAATCAGCGCAAGTCGATCATCATGGTGTGGAAGCCAGGTGGCTGTTCCCACATCGATACCTACGATCCAAAGCCCGATGCGACCAGCGAGTACCGTGGCCCATTTAGCACCATCTCCACCAAAGTTCCGGGGATGCTCTTCACCGAGCTATTGCCCAGGCAAGCGGCTATCGCCGACAAGTTCACTGTATTGCGATCCATGCGACAGACCGCGCCGGGCCATCCGGCTGGTTCGATGCAAATGCTCTCGGGTGATCCAGATACCAGGGACAAACCCAAGCCCAAGTATCCGGACTGGATGACGGTGACGAACTATTTGCGTTCGCGTGACGAAAATCAAAGAGAGAATCCATTGCCGCGATACGTCGGAATCAATCCACCTTTGGAATACAACGGTCCAGCGTATTTGGGAGACATGTATTCTCCGTTTACCGTCACAGGTGACCCTAGCAATCCTAATTTCTCGGTCCCCAATATCGGACTTTCGGACTCCAACGAAGTCCAACGATTAGGTCGCCGAAGCGACTTAAGGCAAAAGCTCGACACCCTAACGCGAGCCTTCGATAGGGCAGGGGAGCTCGGAGCTCTCGATCAGTTCGAATCCCAAGCCATCTCGTTGCTGACGAGTCCAAAAACCAAAGAAGCGTTTGACTTGAGCAAAGAAGACGACAAAACTCGCGATCGCTATGGACGCAACGCTTGGGGACAGCAACTGCTCATGGCGCGGCGATTGGTAGAAGCCGGAGTTGAGATCCTAACGACCAGTTTGAGCGGTCCGCTTTGCGGTCGCGTTGGGAACTGGGACGACCACGCCGTGAATCACCACGTATTCGATGCACTCAGGTTCCGTGCAGATGTTTACGATCAAGCTGTCACGGCGCTGATCGAAGATATCTATGAGCGGGGATTGGATCAACGCGTTTTGGTCGTGGTCACAGGTGAATTCGGACGAACTCCCAAGATAGAATACTCACCGAGCACCGGTGCAGGAAACGCTAGCGCCGCAGCAGGCACGATCCAACCGGGTCGTGACCACTGGCCAAGGGCCTTTTCCAACATTTGGGCCGGTGGCGGCATTCGCACCGGCCAGGTCATCGGTGCGACCGACAAGCGAGGCGAAGATCCGATCGAGCGAACTTGCTCGGCTGGCGACTTCCTTGCAACGGTCTACCATCATCTGGGAATCGAAGCCCATACAACCTTTATTAAGGACTTCAATGGACGACCGACCCCTATCGTCGATCAAGGTCGCCCCATCAAGGAATTGATCGGTTAGCGCATTCCCCTCAAGACTCCAAGATCGTTTGCCTCTTTCTCAGTAAACCCCTTCTTAGTTCCCTTTCCCTTTGTTTTTAGAAACCCTCCCCCATGAAACGACTTAAACACTGGACTCTCTTTTCGGTCGCCGTAGCACTTGCAAGTTCCGCAACATCGGCAAGCTGGGCACAAGAATATCTCAACGGTATTGAATGGAAGGAACCGGCCATCGTCACGCCGGGAGCCACCAACAGCGCTCCGCCCTCGGATGCCGTGGTTTTGTTCGACGGCAAAGACAAATCGCATTGGAAGAATGCCGACAATTGGAAGATCGATGGTGACCATTTAGTTGCCGGACGAGGGTCGATCGTCAGCACCGATGAGTTTGGGGACTGCCAAGTCCACATCGAATGGTCGGCTGCAACGCCGCCCAAAGGAAGCGGACAGGGTCGCAGCAATAGCGGTGTGTTTTTGATGAACATCTACGAGCTGCAAGTTCTGGACTCGTATGACAACAAAACGTATTCGGATGGCCAAGCTGGAGCGATTTACAAGCAGACACCTCCGATGGCCAACGCGATGCGAAAGCCGGGTGATTGGAACACGTACGATATTTTTTGGACGGCTCCACGTTTCAACGAGGACGGCTCACTCAAATCGCCCGCATACATCACCGCAGTTCACAATGGTGTTCTGATCTTGAACCATTTTGAGCTCAAAGGCGATACGCCTTTCAATCGCCCACCCGAGTACAAAAAACATGCGGCCAAAGGTCCAATTGGACTTCAGGATCACGGAGATCCAGTGCGATTCCGCAACATTTGGGTTCGCCCTTTGAGCCCGGTAGAAGGCAAGCAGGCTCGCAAACCGTTCCTTCGAAATGGGGATAAAGAAATCCCGATCGAAGGCAAATAACGCGTGGGCGAAAACCTCAGCGACAGTATTTATCCAACCAAGCTTGGCGTTGCTGGTCAAGCTTGGAGTCCTCGGCGATTTTCCCTTCTTCGCGCAGCTTTGCAAACCTGGATTCAAAGCGCGCGATCTCTTCTAAAATCGGCGTTGGCTGATCAAACATCCGATCGATAAAGAGCACGCCGTCGAGGTGGTCGACCTCGTGCTGGATGATCCGAGCCAGGAACCCTTCGACCTTAAGGTTGATTTCCTTACCGTCGATCGAGTAGGCATTGACTTGGACAGATTTGTTTCTTTTGACAGTGCCGTGCAGGCCGGGCAACGACAAACAACCCTCTTCGGCTTCGATCGAACCGGTCGCTTTTTGAATGACTGGGTTTAGGAAAACCAGTTCTTGCCCTGAGTCTTTTTCCC
>JAGWZB010000196.1 GCA_018969045.1 Planctomycetota bacterium
TGCATCCTCAAAGGACTTGCACAACGCAACAGGATCTTGCTGCAATGCCGAATCAGAATTCGCTGCCAAAGCATCTCGGTGCGCAGCAAAAGCATCTGGATCGACGAGTCTACTCTTCTCGATCAATTCGAGAACTTTGTCGGCGGTAATTTGCGTCATTCTGAACGATTCTCAAGTAATCAACCCGCAGTCGTTGCGAGAACTGCGGAATCTTGCACCGCTGACACGGCGGTGCAATCGATTAGTGTACTTGATTTCTAGCATTCAAGTGCCATCGATGGCAGAAAGTCCGGCAATTTAGGTGTTTTGCGGTCTCGATCAAAAGCCTCATTGGGTGTGCAATTTTACCTGTTCGAACCAGTTTGGCTTATTCACCTGGTTCTCTGGAAGTTCCCAGCGAGCCGAGGCCAACTCTCACGGAAAAAAATGGCCTCCCGTGGACCGCTGTGGCCCAGTAAACTTAGGTGCCTAAAGAAGTTTCCTTCCCGGTCTTGCCCCCTCTTATCGAAAAGTTCCCAACATGCAGTATTTTCCAGACATCCAGAAAATCCCCTACGAAGGTCCCTCGTCTCGAAACCCTTTGGCTTTCCGATTTTACAACCCCGATGAGATCATCGAAGGGCGTTCGATGCGCGACCACATGCGGTTTAGCATTGTCTACTGGCATACCATGCGGGGCGGTGGATCAGATCCGTTCGGACCCGCAACCGCCGAGAGACCTTGGGATGACGGTTCGGATTCGATCGACAATGCACTCAAGAGAGTGGAAGTTGCATTCGAAATATTCGAGAAGCTCCAAGTTCCTTATTATGCGTTCCATGATCGAGATGTTGCTCCAGAGGGGAAAAACATCCGTGAGTCCCACAAGAACCTCCAAAAAATCGCCGATTCCCTCAAAGCTCATCAGAACAAGACCGGCGTAAAACTGCTCTGGGGCACGGCCAACATGTTCAGCAACCCCCGCTTTATGCACGGGGCAGCCACGACTTGCAATGCCGATGTGTTTGCCTATGCAGCTTCCCAAGTCAAAAATGCAATGGACATCACCAAGGAACTTGGTGGTGAGAATTACGTGTTCTGGGGCGGTCGTGAAGGCTACATGACTCTGCTCAACACAGACATTCAGCGAGAAATCGATCATCTAGGCCGATTCATGAACCTAGCGGTCGACTACGCCAAGAAAACTGGATTCAAAGGTCAATTCCTCATCGAACCCAAGCCCAAGGAGCCCACCAAACATCAATACGACAGCGACGCTGCCGCTTGTATCAACTTCCTGAGGGCCTACGATCTGGTCCCCTACTTCAAACTCAACCTTGAAACCAATCATGCGACACTAGCTGGCCATACGATGATGCATGAGCTGGACTATGCAGGCATGCAAGGAATGCTCGGATCGATCGATGCCAACACCGGCGATCTACTGCTAGGCTGGGATACCGATCAGTTCCCGACCGACTTCTATCTCACCGCCCAGTGCATGCTGATCATCCTGAAATATGGTGGATTCACCTCCGGTGGCGTGAACTTCGACGCAAAAGTCCGTCGCGAAAGCTTTGAACCCATCGACCTGTTCCATGCTCATATCGGTGGTATGGACGCTTTCGCGCGCGGCTTGCGCATCGCAGCCGACATCCGCAAAGAGGGATTCTTCTCAGACTTCGTCAAGAACCGGTACCGAAGCTGGGATGTTGGTATCGGAAAAGAAATCGAATCGGGACGAGCCGACTTCGATTCGCTGGACCAATATATTTGCCAAAAAGGTGAAGTCGACAAGAACGAGAGCGGTCGCCAAGAGTTCCTCGAGAACGTTTTCAACCGCTATTTGTAACGTACGATTTGCTGCATCCATCGAATGAGAAGTGATTGAACTGCTGTGAAAAAAGTCGGAATCGTCGGATGGCGTGGAATGGTAGGCTCGGTCTTAATGGACCGAATGACCGCTGAAGGAGATTTTGATCTCTTCGAACCGGTCTTTTTCTCAACCTCCAACGCCGGAGGAAACGCCCCCTCGGTCCATTCGGTCGGCGGGTCTGTTGGGTCACTGCAAGACGCAAAGGACTTGCAGACCCTCTCGAAAATGGATGCGATCGTAACGGCCCAAGGTGGAGATTACACTTCTGCAATCTACGAACCGCTACGCAAGTCGGGTTGGAGTGGCTATTGGATCGACGCGGCGTCCACGCTAAGGATGCGGGACGATACGATCATCATTCTCGATCCTGTCAATCAACAAGTAATCCTAGACGGCCTTCAACGAGGGATCAAAACATTCGCTGGAGGCAATTGCACCGTTTCGCTGATGCTCATGGCTTTGCATGGCCTGTTTCGCCAAGGCCTCGTGCAATGGATGACCAGCATGACCTACCAAGCAGCATCTGGAGCCGGTGCTGCCAACATGAAGGAACTGCTCTGTCAGATGCACCAGCTTTCAGGACCAGTGGAACCTCTCGCGGCCAATCCAAGCTCGGCGATTCTAGACATCGATGCGCAAGTCACTTCGGTCATGCGAAGCGATTCTCTCTCCAAAGATCATTTTGGTGTTCCACTAGCCGGTGGACTAATCCCATGGATCGATAAAGACTTGGGCAACGGTCAAAGCAAAGAGGAATGGAAAGGGCAGGTGGAGACCAACAAAATCCTCGGCAACCAAAGCTCTACGATCCCCATCGACGGAATCTGTGTACGCATTGGCGCGATGCGCTGCCACAGCCAAGCCCTCACGATCTGCCTGAATAAAGATGTCCCATTGGACGAGATCATCGAAATCCTCGACACGGCGAATCCTTGGTCCAAAGTTATTCCGAACGAGAAAGAATCATCGATCCGACAACTCAGCCCAGCGGCCATCTCAGGAACCCTCGAATGCCCTGTCGGTAGACTCAGAAAACTCGATCTGGATCGTACTGCAAAAGGCGCCTTTCTGTCGGCCTTCACCGTCGGTGATCAATTGCTCTGGGGAGCTGCAGAACCTCTGAGGCGCATGCTAAGGATCCTGCTGGAGAGTTGAACCGTAACGGGAGTTTCCCATGCTTATTTGGATACGCTTGCTAGTTGGTTGGAGCCTGCTGGTTCTTTTTCTGGGCAGCACGATCTCACCTGCGGCGGCAGAACCAAGCCACCGGCCAAACATCCTTTGGATCACCTGCGAAGATACAGGGCCGCAATTAGGATGCTACGGAGACAACTATGCGACAACTCCCAACTTAAACCGATTCGCCGAGCGATCTCTAAAGTTCACGCGGTGCTGGTCCAATGCTCCAGTCTGCGCACCGGCTCGAACCACGTTGATCGCAGGTCTTTACCCCACGGCTTATGGAGCGCAACACATGCGTTCCTCGGTCGATTTGCCAAAAGGAACCAGCACTCTCCCGGAGATACTTCGCAAGGCTGGATACTACTGCTCGAACAACAATAAAGAAGACTACAACTTTTCTAAGCCCCAGCAGATGTGGGACGAATCGAGCAACAAAGCGCATTGGAGAAATCGAAACCCCGACCAACCCTTCTTCGCGGTCTTTAATTCAACGGTAACCCACGAAGGGCAGATCCGCAAAAGACCCTACACTCCCAAGCACGATCCGAAACTTGCACCTGTCCCTCCCTATCACCCAGACACCCCAGAAGTGCGTCTTGATTGGGCTCAGTACTACGACAGGATCACCGAGATGGACTCCTTTGTCGGTCGGCATCTTAAAGAAATCGATGATGCCGGATTGAGCGAATCAACAATCGTCTTTTTCTTCGGTGATCATGGATGCGGCCTTCCAAGAGGCAAGCGTTGGTTGTACCAAAGCGGCCTTCATGTGCCAATGATCGTCCATATCCCCGATCGTTTCGCAAAACGTTTTGAATCGGTTTATCATCCAGGAAGCTCTAGCGACAGACTGGTCTCCTTTGTGGATCTGCTTCCCACCGTCCTGGATTTATGCGATCTACCCATTCCTGCCAGTGTCCATGGTCGCTCCTTCTTTGTACCCGAGACTATGGTAAATCAATATAACTTTGGATTCCGAGATCGTATGGACGAACGCGTCGATAGTTCGCGGTCGGTACGAAACGCTCGGTATCTTTATATTCGCAATTTCATGCCCGACCGGCCTCAGGGGGCATATCTTAACTACATGTTCCAAACACCAACAACCCAAGAGTGGAAGCGGCTGTTCGATCAGGACCAGCTAAACGATCCTCAACAGGCGTTTTGGCTCCCAAAAGCCGTCGAGGAACTCTACGACATCGAGAAAGACCCTTTTCAGATCCAAAATCTCGCGAAGGATCCTCCGATGCATAAGATACGTGAGGAATTGGCTGATGCTTTAAAAAGGAAGATGCATCAATTGCAAGACACTGGATCGATCCCCGAGGATTGGATCAGGCACCAGCAAAAACCGGACATGCAAATCGCAATCGATGCCGCTTGGCAATCAGGACAAGCCCAATCCGATAACGAAGTTCTATTGTCAATGCTCCGCAGCGCACAAGTCATCCAGAGGTATTGGGGAGCCGTGGCGATGCGAAGCTCACCGACTGCGCTCGCTGATCAACGTATCGAAAATCTTGCAATCGGACTTCTGAATGATCCGAGCTTGGACGTACGTGCGGTTGTCGCCGAATCTCTGGCGCAACACAGCATGAATCTCGACCACAGAGAAAGAGCCAAGCAAATCCTGCTTGAAATGTCCACACAAAACCAAACCCCATGGGGAGCTCGCATGATCGCACTCAACGGACTTTGCGATCTGGGGCTCGACGATCAACACGCTGCCTCCATCGCAGAGGTGTTTCAACGTGAAGGCAAATCTTGGAGCGACGATCTACCCAATCGATACTCCGAGTATCTCGGGCGTCTCATCGAGCGATTGAAGCGTTAAGCGAATCTGCCCCTGCGATGATTTCGATTTCAGGAAAAATAGCTGATCAGCTCTCGGCGATAAGCTGCCTCATGCTTGGGAAAAATCGATTCAAACAGATCGGAGTCAACCGCCCCGTGCTGAAATCTTCGCTTTGGGAACACAGGCAATCGAATGCCCGTCAACTGCTCGACTCCGCTGGCGACCAATTTCCCCTTTAGCTCGTAAAGCCTTTCGTGATCCCAGTCGGTCAATTCAATAAACGGGATCCCTTCTGCGATCTCAATCACCCGTGGTAACGCAAACGGGCTGAAACCAACAAAACCGACCTCCTTTGCCGGTGCCCAAGTGCGTATGTGACCGCGGCTTTGTCCTCCCGAATAAACCAGCGAATGCTTGATCGCATGCACGCCCCAACCTTCTTGATAGAGCATCAGGTTGTTCAATACGCTGCGGATCGTCAGTTCAGGGTTCTCCTCGATGGGATAGTCCTTAAGGTTCTCGTCACCACCATCTCCGTCGACCAAGTATTTCCAACTTGGATAGCGTGCACGTATGGCTTCGCATAGTGCCAATCCCATCGTTGCAGCTTGTATGTCCAGCGCCTTGTAGTCCTCGGTCACATGAACTGCCCGCCTCCAATCGAGTCGATCGCTCGGAACATCAACCACTTCCAAAAGCATTTGCAAGCCACACTTCTTGAGAAACTCGTCAGCCTGGGCTGCATCCTGAGCGCGATGATCGACCGAAAGCGTGAAAGCTTTGAGCCGCTGAGGTGCTTGCCCCCTGCGCAGAATCAAATGATGGAGCACTAACAGGACCGCTCCACTGTCGATCCCACCTGAGAACATCACACCGATCGGTTCGTCGGGAGCGATGCAATCGAGCCATTTCTCACACTCGACCGCTAGCTGGCCGATGTACTTGCTGCCAATCGCATCGATATCATTTGACCAACGATTTCGCTGCGGATTGAAAAACCGAGTGTACTGCGGGTTGGGATCGGGACAGCCAATGAGCTCAATTTCGACAACGAAATGGGCAGGTACCATACGCGTATACGAGGGATGGAATTGATCGTCGAGCCCGAGCGATTCAAGCTTGCTACGAATCTGATGGATTTGCTCAGCGACGATCAAGCAGGGGCCGTCGGCTTTCTTGGCCAGGAAATATCGCATCGGTCGACCGATCGATCGCGCCATTCGAACTATTTTCCCTTCCGAAACACAAATCGCAAACTGTCCATCGATCTGGGCAACTTGGTCGCTCTCCCCACTGAGCACTCGAGCTTGGGCTTCCTGAAGGCTCATATTCAGGAGAATATTGCCCTTGGGATCCATCAGATTTTCGATTCGAGAAACGTACTGGTAGTTTGTCATCGCTTGGATTTTTTCGCGGGAGAGGTAAAGATAGACGACCAGTGAAAATCGCCGGTTGGGAATATACACCAGAATCAGCTCCAAAGAAACTCAATGGAAGGCTTGCCAGGATGCCGAAAGGACTCACCAAAATCAGCAAACCGCTTGCCCTGCGGTTGCTCTCGCTGTGCGACGGGGATGAGATTTGGTCTTGTGACTATTGCCGAACCCAAAGGGTGCCCGAAGACTGGATCGTAAGACTACGGGACATCTACGAAAGCAATTTCGCAGATCCTGGCAGCACGATTTATCAAGAGGGAAATCCCCTGCCGCATTACGAGGGGGTCCGATCGGTAGATATCGCTGTTTGTGTTGCCGAAAACTTGTCTATAAAAGTCGATCCCTGGGTCCTGGAAAGCAATCATCGTGCGGTGATCGTCGCCTGGATCAAAGAGAGAGTTGAAGAGGACTAAACGTCAATCTTTTGAATCGTCGTACCGACTCTTGCCCGACGATCTTGCCTTGGACGATTTCGAACTATAAATCTCTGCCATTTCGGCGATTTGCTCCGCGAGGATCTTTCTTGCACTAAGCGGTTCTAGCAACTCTGCGGCAGAACCGAGCCTGAGTATTTGCGGGATAACTTCCAATGGATGATAGGCCGGCAGTGTCAGAATCGCACTTCCATCGGCAAGCATCTCGAATTGCTGTTCAGCATGCCAAGGTTCCTCCTGGACCCACCGGACCGCTTTGGAACTTAGACGAATCCTATAGATCGATGGTTTATCACCGCTGAAGATCCCACCGGAACGCCCCAGGTGAACATCCAGGTCGATGTCCGGGTGGGGTTTGAACCATTCGTCAAGGGCCGTGGTTGAAAGGAACCGGTCCAACTTCCAATGCCTAAGCCTCTCTTCGGGGTCTTTGTCGGTATGGTGACCCGATTCGATAGCGACCAGATAGATGCTGGATTGATAGATGATCAACCCGTAAGGCTCAAGCAGTCGTTGCCGTGCTGGACTGCCTGTTGACTCATACACTGCATCGATTTTTCGATGCTCCTGGATCGCTCGATTGATCGTCTGAAGCATTCCCTTTTGCTTTTCATACGTTTTAGGAACAACACCGATAACCCTTAAGGTTCGACGGTAACGCTCGTAATGCTCCCAAACGCCTTCAGGTAACTGCTCCTTGACCTTATGCCAGAAACTCTCGATGCCATGCCAGAACTGGGTACCCGCAAGAGGAATCATTAAATCTCGCCCCATGGATAACGAGATCAATTCGCTGGCCGAAATCGCGATCTTATGCAGCCCGGTATCGCTGCGTGTTAGTTTCCAAACTTTACCCCTGGCTGAATCTTGGACCCCTATGGGCATTCCGGCAGCCTGCAAAGCTTCGATGTCTCGCCGGATGCTGCGAACATGGAGCGTTCCTAAGCCGAGTTCCTCGACCACCGCTCCCCGGATCTCCTCAAGCGTCGCACCATAGCGACGCCTCTCTAAAACCTGAAGGATCTTGTGCTGTCGAATTAATTGTTCATTGCGAGCCAAGGTTCAGAGTCCTTTCGGAAAACTTTCGTGGCCTGTTCAATCAAGATAAGTCGTCCAGGATGCAGCAGACTCATAATGCTGCAACAACTTATCAGCCTCCTGCTGAGAAAGATGGCCTTCGGTAACTTGGATACTCAAGCGTTTCTGAAAACCATCCTTCAATCCACCCGCATCGTATCGAGCAAAGGAAACCATATCCTGGATCTTGCTACCAGGAATGATCTTCGCGACGTGAAAACGTCCGTCGGTCTCGATATGGATCGATGCTTCGTTGGGCAAGCCAAAAAGATTGTGATACGAACCCATGACTTCTTGGTACGCACCGATCAAGAATATCCCTAGGAAGTAATCGTTCCCTTCTTTCCATTCAGGCAGTTCCAGCGTTTCTTTGACATCTCGCAAATCGACAAACTTGTCGATTTTCCCATCGGAATCGCAAGTCACATCGACTAACGTCGCGAAATCGATCTTCGCATCCTGCAACCGGTGCAGTGGTACCACTGGAAACAACTGCCCAATCGCCCAAGAGTCCGGTGCGGAGCGGAACAACGAGAAGTTGCAAAGATACTTGGCTGCAAGGATCTTCTTGACATCCTCAAATTCTTCATTTGGGTTTCTGGTTTGCTCGGACTCCTTGAGCGCTCTTGCACAAATCTCCCAATACAGAACTTCCCCCTTGGCACGATCCTCCAAAGATACTAGACCGAGATTGAATTGTGTATGCAACTCATCTTTGTGCTCAAGTGCGTCGTGGTAATACTCAAAGTAATTTTTCCCGTTGAGTTCGTCCAGCAACCACTTCATTTCGGTAATGACCTGAGGGTCATCTTCGTCGATCGTCACCTCAGGCAAATCATCTGCGAATGTCTCGATTTCCTCGCGGATCGATGTGACCAACACGGTATGATAAGCCGTCATCATCCGACCGCTTTCGGTCACCAAATTCGGATGCGGAGCACCCTCTTCGTCGCAAACCGTCTGAACGGTATAGACGACATCGTTTGCAAACTCCTGTACGGTGTAATTCATAGACGACTCGGTACGCGTCTTGGAACCATCGTAGTCCACTCCAAGCCCTCCACCGATGTCGAGAAATTCGAC
>JAGWZB010000197.1 GCA_018969045.1 Planctomycetota bacterium
AAGGTTTGCCAAAAGCCTTCCCCAGACGCAAAGGACTGAGCCAACACGCCAAAAAGCATCCCGGGGATCATCAGGAAACTACTTGCAAAAATGATGGGCATCACACCCGACTGGTTTATCTTCAGTGGCAAAAATTGTTTCGTTCCACCAGACATTCGACGGCCGCGAACATGCTTGGCACTTTGCATCTCAATCCGCCGTTGGGCCATCGTTATAAATACGACCCCAAACACGACCGCGATGAACAGGGCTGCAAGGACGACCAAGACGTCTGGTCCGATGCTAGTTCCGGAATTTCCCGTCAGAGAACTCGATACGTTTTGACGCAAATCCCACAACGCTCGTGGCATCTGAGCAAGGATACCCGCCATAATCAACAACGAAATTCCGTTGCCGATCCCATACTCATCGATCTGCTCTCCGAGCCACATCAAGAACAGCGAACCTGCTGTCATGATCGCGACCGAAGTAATCTGCCATCCGAGCGACAGACTGCTGGAATTGATACCGAAAAACTGCGAAGAAGCCGGTGAATCCTGAGGACCAACGGTGAAGCTCAAATAAACCCAACTTTGCAGAATGCAAATGATCACCGTGAGGTAACGGGTGTACTCATTGATCTTCTTGCGACCCGCTGCCCCCTCTTTGCGAAGATCCTCGATCGGCTTCCAGACAGTACCTAGCAATTGGAAGATAATCGAAGCGGAAATGTAGGGCGCCAAACCCAGTCCAAAAATCGTCAAGCTTCGAAGGTCCGTGGCTGAAAACACAGCGACCTTGTCCATGAAGTTTTTGAGTTCACCGGTGACCATTAAGTCGGACTTCAAGACCGGCAAACGGACGTGATAGCCGATACGATAGACCGCCAGGAGGAACAACGTCAGAAGAATTTTCTGACGCAGTTCTGGGATGGAAAAAACAACCCGCAGTTTTTCAAACATGTTTTCAATGTTCCTAGAACAAGAAAGACAATAGGACTCGATCCGTTGAGTATACCAAAAACAAAGGCTGACGGCACTTTAGCGACGTCAGCCAGTGGAATTAGAGGAATTGAGGCATGCAATTCTTGGGGGCTTCTAGCCCTTTGCCTTGACCTCGGCAACTCGCTGCTTGGGAGTCCTCTTGGCAGCGACTAGCTTCACCGACCCACCAGCCGCTTCGACCTTCTCTTTGGCCGACTGGCTGATTCGGGTAACGACCAAGTTGAGTTTCTTGGTGACATCACCGGACCCGAGGATCTTCAACTCGTCGAATCGCACTTTGACGACGCCTCGATGACGAATGTCGCTAGGTGTGATCTGCGATCCGTCTTCAAATGCATCGTTGATAGCCCCAATGTTCACCCCAACTACCTCAGTTGCGAACTGATTGTGAAAGCCTCTCTTGGGCGTTCGCATGTAGATGGGTGTATCGCCACCATTGAACATTGGATGACGGCTGTATCCGCTTCGGGACTTGTGCCCGTCTCGGCCCCGACCCGATGTTTTTCCGGTCTTGCTACCGACTCCGCGACCGATTCGCTTGCGTGGGCGATTACCCACGATTCCGTCGTTGATTTCTTCTAAATTCATGACAGGTTTACCCCTCTGAGTCGCTCGACATCCTCACGAGTTCTCAACTTCGACAGCGCGTCGAACGTTGCTTTGATCAAAACGGTTGGGTTGTTGGAGCGGAAGCTTTTGGTGAGAATATCTTGGATTCCAAGGGCTTCGCAAACGGATCGGACGGCTTGTCCAGCGATGATTCCAGTACCGGGACTCGCAGGCATCAGCAACACATGTGCAGCCCCGTAATGGCCGCTTACCTGGTGGGGAATCGTGCCATTGACGATGGGCACTTGGATCATCGCTCGTCCAGCAGCCTTTTGCGCCTTTGCAACGCTCGGTGGAACTTCGTTGGCCTTGCCGTACCCGTAACCAACCTTCCCTCGCCCGTCACCAACGACCACGAGTGCAGCGAAGCTGAAGCGACGGCCACCTTTGACCACCGCTGCGCAACGCTTGATCTTCAGCACGCGGTCGATCTGTGCATCGCCTTGCATGGAATCATTCGACATAATTTACTCGCTGTTTTTGCTCTTATAGTCCAGGAATTAGAAGTCCAATCCCGCCTCACGGGCAGCATCCGCAAATGCGGCCACTCGCCCATGATATTTGTAAGCCCCACGGTCAAACGAGACCGTCTTGATACCGATCGCAGAAGCTCGCTCTGCCAATATTTTCCCAAGCTTGGCCGCCGCAGCACAGTTGCCACCGTAGCCTACTTGTCCCCTTAAACCCTTCTCGGCAGAAGAGACCGAACAGAGCGTCTTGCCTGTAACGTCGTCGATCACTTGGCAACCGAAATTTTGCAACGATCGGTAAACGCATAACCTAGGTCGCTCCGTGGTGCCCCGCACCCTCTTGCGAACTCGGTAAGCCCGACGCTCTCTTTGTCCATCGACTACTTTGCGAATGTCCACTTTTGAAACCTCGTATCCGTTGTATCAATTACCGGTTTATTCGTGCCGAAGCGACTAGGTCGCACTCTTGCCCTGCTTGATCTTGACCACTTCGCCCACATATCGAACACCCTTGCCCTTGTAAGGCTCTGGCTTCCTGGTCGAGCGGATATAAGCAGCGAACTGCCCAACGGCCTGCTTGTCACACCCAGACACGTTGATGTGGGTGTTATCAGGACAAACAACCGTCAACCCTTCGGGAACCGGAAGCCGGATCTCGTTGGCGTAACCGACTTTGAGAACCAAAGTCTTACCATCAAGCTTGACGGTGTAGCCCACCCCTTGGACTTCAAGCTTCTTTTCGTAGCCGTTTTTGACACCCATGACCATGTTGTTGATCAAGGCGCGTGTCAAACCATGCAATGCCCTGGACATTCGCAAATCATCAGCGCGTGTGACGTTAACAGCCTTCCCGTCCTCGGAAACTTCGACCGTTACCTCATCGCGATGAGAAAACGAAAGCTTCCCCTTGGGGCCTTCCACGTCTACCGTCGTGCCGTTGAGGCTGACTTTGACGCCCTGTGGAATTCCAATCGGTTTGCGACCAATCCGAGACATTGATTTCTCTCCTGGAATGTGTACTTGGACAACCAAGCAGTCTTCCGCAACTAAAATGAACTAACAAACCTCGGCGAGGACTTCCCCACCCAACTTGTGCTGCCTTGCTTCCCGATCGCTAAACACCCCTTTCGAAGTGCTGACGATGGAAATCCCAAGTCCGTTAAGGACCGGTCTTAAATCGGAACATTTGACGTAAACTCGCCGACCAGGCTTACTGACCCGACGTACCGTCTGGATCACCTTCTCACCGTTGGGACCGTACTTAAGCTCGATCCGCAGATGCTTGCTAGGCGTTCCCTCGATCTCCGCGTAATCCCAAATGTAACCTTCTCGCTTCAAGACGTCCGCGACGCTCTTGCGAAGGTTGGACATTGGTACATCCACGAACGATCGCTCAATTCGGATCGCATTGCGGATTCGTGTCAGCATGTCTGAAATTGGATCATTGATCATCTTGTTCTACCCGCCCCTACCAGCTTGATTTACGTACACCAGGGATCAGACCTTTGTCAGCCAAATTGCGGAAGCAAATTCGGCAAATACCGAACTTGCGGTAAACGGCCCTGGGGCGTCCGCATAACTTGCAGCGATTCTCACGCCGCGTCGAAAACTTAGGCTCGCGATTCGCCTTTGCGATTTTGCTTTTGCTTGCCACCGGTTCGCTCTTCCAATCAAAACAAAGTGATGAATTTACGTGACACTAATCCCAACCAAGGGATCCAATCTGATCTCTAAGCCGACTTCTTCTTGGGTGCACGGAACGGCATCCCAAACATTTCCAACAGTCTTCGACCGTGGTCATTCTCGCGCGCTGTCGTCACGATGGTGATGTTTAAACCCTGAGCCTTCGCGTACTTGTCGTTGGTCAACTCAGGAAAAACAAGCCACTCGTTCAAACCCATCGAGTAATTGCCGTGCCCATCGAACGCAGTCCTGCTGACTCCGCGAAAGTCGCGAACCCGTGGCAGCACAATGCTGATGATCCGATCAAGAAACTCGTACATCCGCTCGCCCCGCAAAGTTACCTTGCATCCGATGGGAACCCCCTCGCGGAGCTTAAAACCCGCGATTGAGTTTCGTGCAAGCGTCAAAACAGGCTTCTGACCGGTGATCTCCGCCATAGCATCCGCAGCCAACTCCAAGACTTTCTTGTCTTGCATAGCTTCGCCGACACCCATGTTGACGGAAATCTTCTCAATCTTGGGAATCGCAAAGACATTCTTGATGCCTAGCTCTTCACCAAGTTGCTTTTGAATGTTCTCTAAATAAAACTGTTGTAGTCGAGGCGCCATCGCGTTAGATCCTCTAAACCTTCTTCAAACGATTGAACCTGTGAATTACTTACTAACCTTCGTACGCTTGGCCGGTGCCACCACACCCAAACTCACTCCAGATTTCTTGCAATAACGCTCCTTGGAGCCATCTGCCGCAATCCGAACACCTAGCCTCGTGCGCTTGCTGGTCTTTGGACAAACCAACATCACTTTGCTGGCATCCAAAGGAGACTCCTTCGAAAGCCTTCCACCCTGAGGATTTCGCTGAGATTTCTTCACATGCTTGAGCACACGATTGACCCCTTCGACAATCACCCTATTGTTCTCACGATCGACCGACAGGACCGTGCCGCGCTGACCCTTGTCCCGTCCGGCAATCACTTCCACTAAATCCGATACTTTGATCAACATGACTAAACTACCTCGCTGGCCAAGGAGACAATTTTGGTGAAGCTCTTCTCACGCAACTCGCGAGCAACAGCTCCAAATATCCGAGTACCTCTTGGATTGTTGTCCTTGTCGACCAAAACAACCGCGTTGCTGTCGAATCGGACATAGCTACCGTCGACGCGTCGGTTAGGTTGTGCCGTGCGTACAATCACCGCTCTGACAACCGCCTTTTTCTTGATCTCGCTTCCAGGAATCACACTCTTGACCGAGCAGATAATCACATCCCCGAGACTCGCATACCGACGACGCGTACCGCCCAACACCTTAATGCACATCACCTCGCGTGCACCCGTGTTGTCTGCTACCTGAAGTCGTGTTTCTTGTTGAATCATGATCCTGTATCTTTCAAACCAATTTGGTTCTCAACCCATCAATCCTTACGAATGACAAACCTAAGCCTTCGCTGCTGTTCGCGATCCGCTGAGCCCTACGTCTTTGTTCTTCTCCACGATTCGCACTAAACGCCATCGCTTTAGTTTCGACAACGGTCGGGATTCCTCGATCTCCACCGTGTCGCCAATATGCGACTCGTTTTGCTCGTCGTGCACATGGCAAACGGTCTTACGCCGCACAATCTTGGTGTACTTGGGGTGCCGCACAAATCGCTCGATCTCTACGCGACGCGACTTGTTCATCTTGTCGCTCTTTACAACACCAACCAAAACTCTAAGCGCCATTTGTTGTTTGCCTTTACCTCAAATCTACCTAACTCTTTGATCAACCCGATCTGCCAGGCTAACTACCGATGCTTTCCTTCGTTCCCGTTACCGGTCACTTGCCAGCACTAGCTTTCGCTCGCTGGGTCTGAATCGTCTTGACACGTGCAATCAACCGACGGTTCTTCCTGTTCTGAGTCGGAACGTCCACCCGATCTGTTTGGCTCTGAAGTCTCAATCGGAACAAGGTTTCAGCCGCCTCAACGGCCGTCAGCTCCAATTGCTCATCGCTCATCTCTCGCAGTTCCGCAGCCTTCATTTTTGCACTCAAAAATCCAAAAAAACCATCACTAGTAAATAAGGACCTTTTTAAATCCTCAAGTCGACCACGCCACTGCTACGCAGGACGTCGTCGAACCAATCGAACCCTAATTGGCATCTTTGCTGCCAACCGAGCAAAGCAAACCTTCGCTTGCTGCTCCGTTACACCACCGAGCTCATAAAGGACCGTCCCCGGCTTGACCACTGCCACCCAGTACTCAGGCTCACCCTTACCTTTACCCATCCGCGTTTCAAGCGGCTTGGAAGATACTGGCTTGTCTGGAAATATCCGGATGTACAAGCGACCTTCGCCCCGAACGTATTGGTTTGCCGCGATACGACCTGCTTCGATCGTCTGGGCTCGGATCCAACCCCCTTGAAGGCATTGGAGACCAAAGTCACCGAAGACGACCTTGTTGCCGCGCGTCGCGTTACCTTTTATACGTCCTCTTTGGCTTTTTCGGTGCTTGACCCGCTTGGGCATCAGCGCCATCGTTGTTGTCTCCCGCGTAGGAACCTTGATTTACCCAAACCTGTACTCCGATGTTCCCCTGAGGGGTCGAAGCTTCGGCGAACCCATAACTGATCTTTGCTTGGATCGTGCTCAATGGCAATGCACCCGCATTGGCCTTCTCACAACGAGCCATTTCCGCGCCACCCAATCGACCCGAAAGCTGGATCTTAATACCCTTGGCCCCGGCTCCCATGGTCGTCTCGATCGAACGCTTCATCGTCCGACGAAAACTCGCACGCTTTGCTAATTGCTTAGCGATGTCCTCAGCGATCAACTGCCCTTGAATCTCCGGTCGATGCACTTCCTCGACCTTCAGATTCACTCGGCGTCCGATCAAATTTTGCAATTCATCCTGAAGTGTTTCAATCTCCGAACCCTTCTTGCCAATAAGCAATCCAGGCTTGGCTACATACACAAACAGTCGCACTTCATCCCGAGTTCGCTCGACCTCAATCCGATCGATGCCCGCTTCTCGGTAAGCCGCCTTGGTCGGATGATTCTTGATGAAGTTTCGAATCTTCTGATCTTCGACCAGAAGCTCCGAGAATTCTTTCTTACTGGCATACCATCGGCTCTTCCAGCCCATGACAATACCGGTTCGAAAGCCAACAGGATTTACTTTTTGTCCCATGTTTGTTTCTTCCTACAGCTCATCCAACCGCTTAAGTACTACGGAAATATGACTGGTTCGCTTTAAAATCGTAAAAGCTTGACCCCTGGATCGCGGCTGAAACCGCTTAAACATCGGCCCACCATCGATCCTCGCATCGACCACTACCAACTCGGTCAGATTGTACAACTCACCACCGTTTTGCTCGGTGTCTTGCGCATTGCCCACAGCGCTCTGGATCACCTTCTCCAACATCCTAGCACCGCGGTGCGGTTGGTATCGAAGAATCTCTAGAGCCTCGTCGGCGAACTTGCCACGCACCAGATTGGCCAAAGGTCGAACCTTCCGTGCGCTGATCCTCGCGTGCTTGTGTGTTGATCGATATGGCATAATTTGTTTCCTGTTTTACTCAGCCTGACGCTGCCTTCAACGCTACTTCTTGCCGCCCTTGCCGCCATGGCCACGAAAAGTCCTCGTCGGGGCAAACTCACCCAACTTGTGCCCCACCATGTCTTCAGTCACGAAAACTTTGATGTGCGCCTTTCCGTTGTGGACCTCAAACGTCGCACCAACAAACTCCGGTACAATGGTGCACCTGCGAGCCCAAGTCCGAATCGGCTGGTTGCTACTGATCGACCTTGCTTTTTGCAATTTCGCGAAAAGCTTGGGATCTACGTAGGGTCCCTTTTTTGTTGAACGTCCCATCTTCTATTTGCCTCTGATCGCTATCTCAACTTCAACTGGCCATAACGAACTGACTTACGACGACGAATGATCGACGCATTGCTTGGTTTGCGTCGGCGTCGAGTGAAACCACCCTTGGCCAACTTGCCCGTCGGACTGACCGGATGCCGTCCACCCTTGGTCCGCCCTTCACCACCACCGTGCGGGTGATCGTGCGGATTCATGGCTGTTCCGCGAACGTGGGGCCTAATGCCCTTCCAACGATTCCTACCAGCCTTGCCGATTCGAATCGCATCATGCTCGGAATTCCCCATCTTACCGATGGTAGCCCGACCCTGACTTGGCACCCGCCTGACTTCTCCACTTGGCAACTGCAACTGCGCCCAGCCACCCTCGCGAGCCATCAATACCGCAGACGAACCAGCCGATCGGCATAAGGCTGCCCCACGACCTGGCGTCATCTCCACGCAACAAACTTCCATTCCAGGCGGAATGTTCTTCAACGGCAAACAATTGCCAGGGGTTGGAGGTGCATCTGGCCCGTTGACCAAAACATCACCCTTCTTCATCCCCTCGGTAGCCAAAATATAAGCCTTCTCACCGTCGGCATAAACCAACAATGCAATGCGAGCACTTCGGTTCGGGTCGTACTGAACCGAATCAATCGTCGCCTGTATCCCATCCTTGATCCGACGGAAGTCGATGATCCGGTACATTCGCTTGTGCCCACCACCGCGATGCCTCGCGGTGATAAAACCCTGATTGTTCCGACCACCCTTTTTCTTCTGCCTCTTGAGCAAACCCTTCTCAGGCTTCGCCCCAGGTGTCAGTTCCGCAAAGTCACTGGTCGACGAATTCCTTCGCCCCGGTGATGTCGGCTTGTGTATTCTGATGCCCATGTTCCGTTACTCGTTTCCTTGGTTGCTCGCCTCTAGCCCACTTCCAGACTAAAAGAAATCAATTTTGTATTCACTACCGAGTTTCACAACAGCCTTTTTCCACGCCTTGGTGACCCCAGCCTTGGCACGATATCGCCTGGCCTTGCCACTTCGATTCTGCGTGGCAACCGCCATCACTTTCACATTAAATAGCTCTTCGATGGCATGCTTGATTTGCGTCTTGGTCGCCAACGGACTCACTTCGAAAGCGTAGCGATTTTGCCTTGTCGCCTTATGGACCCCCTTCTCGGTTACCAAAGGTCGGTAAACGATCTGGTGCGGCGTCAAAACCATCGATGTTTTTGGAGGTTGCTTTGCCATAATTGCTACTC
>JAGWZB010000198.1 GCA_018969045.1 Planctomycetota bacterium
TCAATCGATTGGATCTGGCCAAGTGGCTTGTTGCACCACGGCATCCTCTGACCTCCCGAGTTGCCGTCAACCGCTATTGGCAACAAGTCTTCGGTGTCGGACTGGTCAAAAGCAGCGGCGATTTTGGAACCCAAGGCGAGACGCCATCCCATCCAGAACTGCTCGATTGGCTCGCGATCCATTTCGAAGACTCCGGTTGGGATGTCAAAGGACTCATGCGTTTGATGCTGACCTCGGCAGCCTTCAAACAAAGCTCTCGAATCCAGCCAGACGTGCTCGAAAAAGACCCCGAAAACAGACTCCTGGCCCACGCACCGCGTCTTCGACTCGATGCCGAACAAATCCGCGACAACGCTCTGTACGTCGGCGGCCTGATCGATCTAACCCAAGGTGGAAAAGGCGTGAAACCTTATCAACCCCCCAACATCTGGGAGCCGGTTGGATTCGTTGGCTCAAACACCCGAGCCTACCAACAAGACCGGGGTTCGGCCCTGTACCGACGCAGCTTGTACACGTTCTACAAGCGGACTGCACCACCACCCTTTATGGTCAACTTCGATGCCCCCAACCGCGAACAGTCCTGCACGCGTCGCGAACGCAGCAACACACCTTTGCAAGCCCTGCAACTGCTCAACGATGTTCAGCACGTCGAAGCGGCTCGAGGTCTGGGACAACGGACCCTATCGAGTGGCTTGGATACCCCCCAAGCCCGCATCGAATTCATGTTCAAAACCGTCCTGTCCCGCAAACCCAATGAACGCGAACGAGATATCCTGGACAAGCAAATTCGCGTTCACATCGAGCGCTACAAAGCAAACCCCGCCGATGCTCAGCAACTGATCCAAATCGGGGAATCAAAACCACTTTCGAACTTTGATCCCGCGGAACTTGCCGCCTACACGCTCCTGGCAAGCACTATCCTCAATATGGACGAAACCCTAACCCGAAACTGATCCCATGAAAGACATCATCGATCTACAAATGCGACTCAATCGCAGAAACTTTTTCGGTTCCTCGGGTCTTCGTTTCGGAGGACTCGCAGCCGGTCTACTAGCCAGCCAATCCCAACTGCCAAAACTTTTGGCAACGCCAACTGCAGCCCAAGAAAAAGTTCATCCGGCCCTGCCCGGTCTGCCCCACTTTGCTCCAAAAGCCAAGTCGGTGATCTACCTGCACATGAACGGTGCCCCCTCCCAGATCGATACCTGGGATTACAAGCCGGGGCTCCAAGAGTACTACGATAAAGACCTACCTCCAAGCGTCCAAGGTGGTCAGCGACTATCGACCATGACCAGCGGCCAATCCCGATTTCCCGTCGCACCCTCGAAGTTCAAGTACGAACAAAAAGGACAGTGCGGAATGTGGACCAACGTCGATCTTTTCCCCTTCACCAGCGAAGTTGTCGACGAGATCGCTCTGGTCAAATCGGTGTTTACCAACGCCATCAACCACGACCCAGCCTGCACGTTCGTCATGACCGGCTCGGAAGTCCCCGGCAAAGCAAGCATCGGTTCATGGCTCGCCTACGGACTCGGTAGCGAAAGCAACGATCTGCCCGCCTTCGTTGTGTTTACTCCCAAGTTTCCAGAAGACAGCAACGGCCAAGCTCTCTTTAGTCGGATGTGGGCAAGCGGATTCTTGCCGACCCGCTTCAATGGCGTAGCTATGCGTGGAAGCGGTGACCCCGTCTTGTATTTGCCGAACCCGACTGGCGTCACCCGCGAGGATCGTCGACTGATGCTCGATTCGCTTCAGGCTCTCAACCAAGGATCCCAAAGTGAATTCGGCGATCCAGAGACCACAACTCGAATCTCGCAGTACGAAATGGCCTTCAGGATGCAAGCCAGCGTTCCAGACTTGACCAACATCGAATCCGAAACCGCTGAGACGCTCGATATGTACGGCCCAGCCGTCCGCGATCCAGGCTCCTTCGCCCACAGCGCACTGCTTGCACGACGCTTGGTCCAACGAGGCGTTCGAGTTGTGCAACTGCTGCATCGGGGTTGGGATCAACACGGCGATCTACCTCGGCAAATCGGCAATCAGTGCAAACAAGTCGATCAGCCGATCGCTGCCTTAATCAAAGACCTGAAACGACTCGGAATGCTCAAGGATACGCTGGTCGTCTGGGGCGGTGAGTTCGGACGCACCGTCTACAGCCAAGGTGGACTCTCGCGAGACAACTACGGTCGCGACCATCATCCACGAAACTTCTGCATGTGGATGGCAGGTGGCGGCATCAAAGGCGGGATCACTTACGGCCAAACCGACGACTTCAGCTACAACATCACCGAAAACCCGGTCAACATCAACGATCTCAACGCGACGATCTTGCACTGCATGGGAATCGATCACGAACGATTCACGTATAAATTCCAAGGACTCGATCAACGATTAACTGGCGTTGAAAAACAGAGAGTCGTCACCGAACTTCTCGCCTAGCCAACCGCAATCCCAGAAACGCAACATAATGCCAACTAGCCGATTTGATTTCCGTAAGTACGTCAGCGAACTACGGAACACCAAATCGGATCGCAAGCAAGAGTACGATTCGTTTCACTCGACCATGTCGGGTGCCGAAAAGGACAAACTCGTCACGCGGTCCCATCGCTCCTTCTGGACCCTGTTTCGGGAGTTCTGGAAGTTGCTCTCGGGTCACCATCGCCAAATCGCCTTGGGTTTGATCACCCTGACGGTCTCGACCCTACTGAGTTTGCTGCCTCCATTGGGTACCAAATTCGCGATCGATTTTGCACTGACCGATCCCCCCAAATCACCGCCTGAGTGGGCTCCGGTGTGGATCCGGGAAAATTCCGGGATGCGATTGCTCATCGGGATCGCCGTCGCCGTGACACTGGTAACACTGGTGCGAACCGCCATCCATCTTTGGGGTCGATGGCAATGCACCAAAGCGGTCAACCAAGTCCAAACATCCATCCGTAAAAAAGTCTTCGAGCACATGCTCGAAATGCCCCTGAATCGAGTGCAACTGCTCAAGAGCGGTGGCTCTGCAAGCCTACTTCGTGAAGACGCTGGTGGAATCGCCGATTTGATTTTCAGCATGCTCTACAACCCCTGGCAAGCCACCGTGCAACTGATCGGTAGTCTGATCGTGCTTGTGCTGGTCGATTGGCGACTGCTCGCAGCAGGACTGTTGCTCTTGCCGGTTGTCTATTTCACACACCGAACCTGGATCTACCAGATCCGTCCGCTGTACCGAGACCTCAGAGCCACCCGTCAGAAAATCGATTCAAGTGCAACCGAGACATTCTCTGGTATTCGCGTTGTGCGAACCTTCGGCAGAAAACGCAACGAGTCTCAGCGTTACGTGCGAGGCAATCATTATGCGGTTCGCCAAGTCCTCTTGGTCTGGTGGCGCACCAGACTGATCGAAGTCATCTGGGAAGTCTTGATTCCGTTGGCTTCGACATTGCTTTTGGTATACGGGGGCTGGCAGATCTTACAGTCTCAATTGACTCTCGGGGACCTGATGATGTTCCTTGTCTATCTTGCGATGTTGCTGGGACCTATCGCAACCCTCACCGGCAGCGCCGTGCAGTTTCAAAACAATCTTGCAGGATTGGATCGTATTCTCGATCTGCTCGCGACAGAGACAGAATCCCAAGAAATCCAAAGGAGATCGGGCCACAGGAGTGAGGATCTGCTGAAGCTATCGCGGGATCAAGTCCTTGGCCGCATCGAATTTCAAGACGTGCATTTCCAGTATCCGGAGACCGACCAAGAAGTCCTTTCACGGATTCGTTTCGTCGCCGAGCCAGGCCAGACCGTCGCGATTGTCGGACGAAGCGGGGCGGGCAAGTCGACCTTGTGCAATTTGATCGCACGATTCTTCTTACCGACTGCCGGATCGATTTGCATCGACCAAGTTGCTCTCGAAAAAATCGATTTAGATAGCTACCGCCAACTCCTTGGGATCGTCGAACAAGACGTGTTTCTCTTCGATGGAACGATTGCGGAAAATATTGCTTACGGGAATCGCCAAGCGACCCAAGCGCAAATCGAATCGGCAGCCCAAGCGGCTGCGGCCCACGAGTTTATTTTAAAATCACCCAGCGGATATCAAACCCGTATCGGCGAGAGGGGCTTTAAGCTCAGTGGCGGACAAAGGCAGAGGATCGCCATCGCAAGAGCTATCCTGGCCGACCCAAAGATTTTGATCCTCGACGAAGCGACCAGCAACCTCGATAGCGAAAGCGAGCAAGCGATCCAGCAGAGCTTAAAACTCTTGCTCCGACATCGCACCTCGTTCGTCATCGCCCATCGGCTTAGCACCATCCAGAACGCCGACAAAATTCTTGTTCTGGATCAAGGTCGGATCGTGCAACAAGGAACCCATCAAGAACTCGTCGAATCGCCTGGAATCTACCAACAAATGGTTCGACTGCAAACCAACAATCCAATCCGCCTATCGTCAGACGATTGAGAAAGGCTTAAGGCTTAAGCCTTAAGGTGTAAGGTGTAAGGTGTAAGGTGTAAGGAAAACAACCTAGCGACGATCAACAGCCCGCGATGATTTCGGAGAAATCAGCGACGATCACGCTTCCATCAGCGTCCATGAGCGAACATGAGCGGTCCGAGTTCTCACCGCTATTAGGCGTTTGGCATTTGGCTTTAGCAAAACAACCAAGAGCCCCCCAACAGCCCGCATTGATTTCGGAGAAATCAGCGACTATCAACAGCCCGCATTGATTTCGGAGAAATCAGCGACGATCAGCGGTCCCATCAGCGTCCATGAGCGAACATTAGCGGTCCGAGTTCTCACCGCTATTACTCGTGCCGCAGTGCCTCAATCGGATTCATCTTCGCTGCGCGCGTCGCAGGATAGATTCCAAAGATCAATCCCACCGCCAACGAAATGAAGAATGCACCAGGGATGCTCTCCGGGACAATCGAAGGCTTAACGACCCGAACCACCTCAGGCAAATCCGCCATCTGCTTTGGGAACCAAGCTGTCGCTAGCTCACGCGCCATGTCCACCGCCGGACTGCAAAACAGTCCGAACAGAATACCTAGAATCCCCCCAGTCAGACTCAGCACACTGGTCTCGACCAAGAACTGTCTGATGATATCCCGACGCTTCGCACCAAGTGCCCGGCGGATGCCGATCTCTCGGGTTCGTTCCGTCACCGTCGCAAGCATGATATTCATGATCCCAATACCACCGACCAGCAACGATATCGCGGCGATCATCCCCATAAACAGCATGAACATCGCTCGAGTCGTTCGAGCTTGCTCGAGCAACTCCAAAGGCACAACCACCGCGATGTCTTCCATCTTGTCATGGGTGGACAATGCAGCCTGAACCAATTCAGCCGTCTTCTTGACCTCCGATACGTTGCTGCAACGAAGCGTGATTTGATTGAGTTCGATAATCTCTCCTTCACGCGATCCGGATCGCATCGTCATGACCGTGTCACCGATCCGCTGCTGCAAAGTCCGGATCGGGATATACACATCGTTCGAGAAATCCTGAGCTGCCATCGAACCACCGATCGCTGCCGTAGCTCCTTTGGGCTTAAGCACCCCGACGACAAGATAGAAATCCTGATTCTCGGGCATATAAATTCGCTGACCTACGGGATCTTCGTAAGGGAACAATCGCTCGGCGACTTTGGCTGACAACACGCAGTGGCAATCCCTCGAGAAGTTCTCTGCATCGGTGAGGAAATGTCCTGCGGCTAGCTCAAGTTTTGTAACATCAGCGTACTCGGGTGTGCACCCGACCAGACGACCATCAAGTTTGCGGTTCTTGAACTGAAACTGCCGCCGCATCTCGCGGATGGGAATCGCACTTTTGACCGTAGGAACCGTCGCGACAAGCATGTCGTATTCTTCACGCGTCAGCCCGTAAGGCGTCAGGCCTTGGCTGGACATCTTCTCGCTGGGCGGCTTGACGGTACGAATCATGATCGTATCGGCGCCTAAGCTTTCGATCTGGCGTTGGGCTTCGTCGCCGATCCCTTTGGAAATCGCCAGCAACCAAATCACGCTCGCCACGCCGATAAAAATACCTAAAACGGTTAGTATCGAACGCATCGGGTGAAGCCACAGGCTCTTGATCCCGAGTTGGATGGTTCCTAGCAAGATACCCATAACAAGTGCTTCTCCGCCCAGAGCGTGCGTGTTTAGACTTCCACCGGCATGTTTTCGATCGCATAGCGGGCCGCTTCGTCGCGAACCTCTTGCGTGTTGATTTTATCCCATTGCAAGCGACCGTCTTTGAGTCGGACAACCCGTTTGGCTCGCTTGGACACTTCGTCCTCGTGAGTCACCAAGATGATCGTTCGGCCTTCGTTGTTCAGTCGCTCGAAGGTCTGCAAAATCTCCTCTGTGGTACGTGAGTCGAGGTTTCCGGTCGGCTCATCAGCGAGGATAAAATAAGGGTCATTGACCAGTGAGCGAGCGATCGCAACGCGTTGTTGCTGCCCACCCGAGAGCTGCGATGGACGGTGATCAAGTCGCTCGCCGAGTCCTACCATTTTGGCAAGCTCGATGCTGCGCGACTTCTGAGTCGCCGTCAGAGGCTTTCCTTGGTAGAACAAAGGAACTTGGATGTTCTCAACCACTGTCAATTGTTGGATGAGATTGTACGATTGAAAAACAAATCCGATTCGCTGGGAGCGAACATCCGCAAGCTGATCGTCAGACATCTTTGCGACGTCATCATTGCCCAGCCACAAGCTCCCTGAGGTGGGTTTATCCAGGCACCCAAGCAAGTTCAGCAAGGTGGATTTGCCCGATCCCGAAGGACCCATGATCGCGACGTAGTCTCCGATCGGGACATCGAAAGTCACGCCGCGAAGAGCCCTGACCGTCTCGCTCTTCAGGACGTACTCTTTCTTTAGGTCCACGACCCGGCAAGCGTATCCGTCGGTGTTAAAGGCTTCTGCCATATCTCTTGCTATTCCCAACTAGTTAAGCTTCTTGCGCTCTGACTTTTCTGGTGCTCGTGCTCGTGCTCGTGCTCGAATCACCCAAACCGAACTCCCGCATGGACCCCTGAAGCAGCATCAATAGTACCTGCCTTGATTCCCTTCAAACGTCACCCTTCAAACTTCACCCTTCAAACTTCAAACTTCAAACTTCAATTCGGTGCCCCTGGTCCTCGTCCGGCCCCTCCTCCTCCGGGCCCCCCTGCTCCACCACCCATGGCCGCCATGCGTTTCTTGAATCCAGCGGCCAATTCCGCGCGATCGACCTTGCCATCTTTGTTCGCGTCGTAATCGGAGAACGAAGACTTCATTCGTTCATCGGCCGCGACTTCTTCTTGCGAGAGGCTTCCGTCGGTGTTGGTGTCCATGCGTTGCATGATCATTCCGACGATCGCGTCAGGGTTCATACCACCGGCACCGCCAGCACCACCTCTTGCACCTGCACCGGGCCCACCAGCGCCACCTGGCCCGCCAGCACCGGGGGCACCTGCACCGGGACCGCCTGCCGAAGCAGCCGACTTGGGCATCGGTTCGTTGGACATTGCGACGAGTTTCGAGCGATCGTCTTCTTCTTGAATCTCCGGGATGTCCATCTTATCGAGGTGGTTTCTCGGATCGAGCACGACGTTGTCGTTGGCGCTGACCCCTTCTTTGACCGTCACGAACTTATCGTTGGTCGCACCGATCTTGATCTCGCGGGTATCCCACTTGGCACCGTCTCGCACCAAAACAAAGTGATGTCGCTTGGTTTCATAAACAGCATGGACAGGGATCTGGACCGCTTTGTCGATCTGTTCGACGAAGATTCGAACTTCGGCGGTCATACCCGTTCGAATCGTTTCTGGGGGTTCGACGATTTGGATGAAGGTCGCGTACTCTTTGACGTTCGAGCCCCACCAGTTGCCCGGTTCGGCATACTTGTTGACTTTGATGACACGTCCGAGCAATTCATTTTCCACTGCATTTACTCGGATCTTGACGGGCATTCCTTCGCGAATCAGGCTGATGCGAGACTCATTGATCTTGGCTTTGACCTGCATCCTAGTCGGATCCGGGAGCAAGAAGATCGTTTGTTGTTCGCGAACGACTGCGCCAGCTTCGACGATGAATTCGCTACCACCACGGCCCGAACTCTTGTTGGCATAGACGACTTGTCCGTCGGCAGGAGCTTTGATAGTACAAGCTTTGATCTGGCCTTGGATTTCTTCGAGTTTATTTTTCTCTTCGACCAAGGTGTTTTTGTCCGACTCGAGTTTCGCTCGGGTGGTTTCGATGTCGGCATCGAACTGGACAAGCATCTTGGCTTTGGTCAGTTCATCGAGGACTCTCAAGCGGGCTTGGGCCGACTCCAGCGTGCTCTTGGCGTTCTCGACCGAGAACTGTTCGGCTTCGATTTGCAGGGGTTTAAGAGTCCCTTTGGCGGCCAATCGTTCGGCGCTTTCGAGGGACAGTTCGGCTTTGCGAAGGGACTGCTGAGCCACCGCGATTTCGCTGAGGATCGATTTGCGTTCGGTCAAGAACGTACCATCGAGGTATTCTTGGCGAGCGATGACCGCTTTGTTGACGGCAGCTTCAGAGCTGATCACTGCCGATTCAGCGGTGCTCACGACGATGCGTTGGTTCTTGGCCTCTTGTTCAAGAGCCGAGGAGTCCAGTTGGCACAGGGTTTCACCTTTTTTGACCAAAGTTCCTTCGGGGATCACGGTCAGGATAGGTGTCCCGCTACCGCCCCGCCCTTTGACTTCGCATTTGACTTCGTTGTTGCTCGAAGACTCGATTTCCCCTTGCTCCAGGACGATGTGGTCAAAAGGCCCATCGGTGACGGCATGGAGCATCGGTTCGGAGGAGCTTTCCAAGTT
>JAGWZB010000199.1 GCA_018969045.1 Planctomycetota bacterium
AAGCAGGGCGAGTGCTTTGTGAACTTGTCCCCGTTCACTGTAGAGCACAGCGAGCTCGATTATCAAATGATCGGCAGGCTGATCTTGCGCTCCAATAGCAGATTCATAGCTCTCAATGGCTTGATCGATCTTACCAAGCTTGGCAAGTGATAAACAACGCCAATAAGCCAGTCTGTCGCTAGTATTGCTAGTATTCAAATCTGGTTTGGATTGTGATTGAGCTGTCCATTCCAAGAGACTACCCCAAGCTTTCGCATGCTGGAGGATCAATCCAACAAGAAGCAAGTAGTCTTCGTCATCGGGGGTTTGATGCCTCATCCAATCCTGACTTAACTGCGTATCGTCCAGAGCAAGTTTCAGGATGAGTTGCTCCTTGGTTAGCTTTGAGTCGTGAATCTGCGATGGGTCTAGTTTGTTTCTGATCGAAACGACACGATTCATGAGTTCGAAGATCCGTTCTTTTGCAGTTAATCCGCCAACTACAGCACGGTCATCGATCTCATAGACGCATTGCAGATGCCTTAATGCCCTTGCGGGGTATGCATTTTCATCGATGGATCGGTACTCATCGAGTTGATCTTGCAGTTGCTGCAATGCACCTAGGTTCGTCATAACGCCCCCGAGGATGATTGCCCAAACAAAGAGGGACTGCGGTGTTGGGGGATCTGACAGTTGTTTATCCTGTTCCGCTTTGGTTGGATAGAAAAAAGTCCAGAGCGTGACTATCGCGATGCTTAGCAAACAGCGCAAAAGGTGTCGAACCCACCTGCCTGATTCTATAGAAACTATCGTATCGGACACAAATGCACCTGTGTATTCCAACAGGATCGCTAGGATCATGGGAGTTAGTCCCAATAAGAGTCGATAACGCGTGAGTCGCTTACGACACAAATCCAACTCAAATGGGTAACATTTCCCAATAAGGTCCAAGGCGCATTTGGACATTGCAACTGAGAGAATCAGATAAGTAAACCGTGTGCTATGAGTGCCAAATAGTGGTATTGGCAAGGGAGCCGCCGTTAGAAACCAAAGAGCCGCCGTTGTACCCAAAAAATACAAGAGCGCTTCTAAGCAGAATACTCGGTATGGGCTAGGCATCTGTGCTCCGTGTTTATCTCTGATGCCGTGATTTCCAGATCATGCCGTCCCAGGCGTAGTGGGTCAAGGCGGCCCAAAGGTTCAGAGTCTGCCAAGTCTCAGCAATCCATGGCCGCGAAGCTTGAGCGGTCCAGCCAATCCAACCCACCGCAAGAATTAAAAGAGCAAGAATCCCATACCAATGGCGTTGCAGGAGAGTCACAGCTGTCATGCCAAGAGACTTGGTGCGATTTCGATTGTAGGATTGACTGACAAAAGCCATGTACTCGATGGAGTGAAAGATCGACGCGGCGGTTGCAAATCCCAAAATCATGCTCCAGGTCCCAAAGAGATTCGACAATAAATATCCCGCGTATAGAGAACTGAAACTAACAGCGTAAATCGTACCCGGAAGATCACTTGAGCGAACGTACGCGATCTTGCGAACACACAGTAACACCGGAATAAACAACATTCCTAAATCGCATAGCCACCATGGAAACCAAGGCAGATCGATGAACCAACCTGAGTAAAGGGTGCTACTGGCGGATCTGAGAATCACATAGAAGATGAAGAACCGAACACCCCAGCGTTGTAGGCGATCATCGAGAAGACCAAGTTTTTGGCCAGATCTTTTATTGTAGACGCTCAAAATACCTGAGTGCTGGCTTGCAAAATGCCATGCGTTCCAAATGTAGTCGAGAACTCCAAGGCACAACAGAAGTCCGCTTTGAAACCGAACCACTATCAATAATGTCGCCAACAGAATCGTCGATACCACCAGTTTGCCCCCGATGCCCGACCGTCGATCTTGATCGATACTGACAAGCAAAAGCGTGAGCCAGCGATGAGGAGCGCTGATAAAATAGAGTTGCCAAAAATCGATCGTGGAACCAGCACCAAGGATAGCCACTACCAAGAGCAGTAGCGGCCAATAAACATTAGCGATCCACAAGCAGTCGAATTGTTCCGAATGCAACCAACGATGAGCCGAAGTGTCTGAATGACCAGACAAAACTTCACAACGGGGCATTCTCAATCTTCCAGTGACCCTCGACCTTCCTGAAGCTCCACTGCTGCTCTTTGGGGTCTGCTCCCCCAAGCCGTGAAATCGAGACATTCGCCTTGGCGACCTCGCCATCAATCGTAGGTCTTCCGACAATGTAGTATTCCAATGAGCCAGCCTTGTCTGCGGGGGGCAAAACATCTGGCTTGACCAAAATCAACTTCAGCTTTTCATCGGTCGATTTATATTCATTGAGGTTGTCAACGACTTCAGCAACAAGACGTCCATCCTCAGACCCCATATTCACGACCTTCTGCTGAGAGCAACCCAGGAAGATCAGAAGGAATAGGGGTATGCGAATGAACTTGGATACAAATCGATGAATGATAAGTTTCATAGAACTAAGGCTCGTTGGAGACTACTTCTCCTCCTGAAACGGTGCACAGGTTTTGCCACACGATCTGGTCGATGTTGTTTGGGATAAACCGGATGGATCCGTCGACGTACGAAGCGTTCACGCCTGAACCATGGTAGCTTCTTGCTGCGACCTGCCATTGGCCGCCCGTAACCGGATCAATGTTTCTATCCTGAGTGCAGAACATCTGATGTCCAGCGGGAAATGCAGCAGGGTCCGTCGGCAAAGGGCATCCGGTTGTTACGTCCGTTCCATTGGATCCCGGAGGGAAAAAACCAGAAAATGAGTTACCACCCATCATCGGAGTCAGCAACGCACCTCGGACGTCGCGGTTCATGCCGCTGGGATGCGATGAACTTGTGCGCCCATCGACGGTGTCGTTGGATATGACTTCGCTGAACATCACGGAATTTGAGGTTCCGTCGGTAACGTCCCGTAGTCTTCTCCCTTTGCCCACACCCCAACGTTGGCCGTAAGGGAACTTGTTGATGTCAACAACAGCACCAAACGCACCTCGCTTGGAAATGTCACCTCTGGGAGTAGCATCCCTCATGTACCTTCCACCAAAACAAGCAACATAGTTGGCTTTGAACAGATTTTCGATACTCAAGTCGCTGTACATTACTTGGCTTGGGGGCGAACTGGGGCAGGACATCGCAGACCGAATAAAACTTTGCGTATCGACATCAGGGCGTCTCCATGGCAGACCGTCCAAGTTATCCCAGGGGCATGCCTCCTGGTGATCGTCAGCAGCAATCCCCTGCTCGACTCGTTGGCTCAAAGTTGACTGTTCCATGAATGTGTAGACGTGCATAACCCAGGCAGGTCCATAAACCTCTGCTCTTGGAACCAAACCACCACCTTGGCTACCCGTCACGACAAATGCGGGAAAGTTTGGATAGCTGCCCCTAGGGGTGCCATCGGAGTTCAAGTTGTTTGGAGCCGTCGTATAACGTTCCGAGAAAGTGACATAACCAGGTGGCAGACTCTTTGCTGCGCTTTCCAGGTTGTGACAAGCCAAAGACATTTGCCTAATGCGGTTCGAACAATCCATACGACGAGCCGCCTCGCGGGCAGCTTGCACAGCTGGCAGCAACAGACCGACCAATACGCCGATGATCGCAATCACCACAAGCAGTTCAACTAACGTAAATGCTTTTCGATGCAGTCTCATAAACACCTCCAAACGGGGTATGGAAAAATAACAATACCACTATATGCGATGGCTTCTTCCGTCCATTAGAAACCTGTTAATATCCGTTTAGGGATTGGTTAGTGTCCATTGGTTCACGGGTTTCTTGGATTCTCGAATGCACCAAAGATGATTTTCACCACGGACGATCAACGAGTCTTTCATCACACAAGGAGTCGTTTGCACACTTTCACCCAATTCGTTGGAAGCTACCACTTCGTATCGATCGCTATTACGAAAAACGACGCACCGCCCAGAATCCTCGAAAGAATAAACCAATCCATGGATTCCAATCGGCGAGCTATAGGTATTGCCACCCTTCCTAACGCGATGGAGGCTCTTGCCAGTTTTGGGTTCCAAACACGTATAGACCCCTCCGTCGTCCACAACGTGGAGATAGTCACCATACAAAAGAGGAGTGGGAACGTAAGGCATCCCCTTCTCCAGACGCCAGATGGGTACATCAGGCCTGGCAGATCGCGGATCCAGCGGCAGAGCAAATGCCCGAACATCAGGCGATCCGCCAAATGCAAAGACCATTCCGTGCCCAACACTCGGCGAGCAAACCACCTTCTCCGTAGGACCTTCGACTTGCCACAAAACCGCACCATTTTGGAGTTTCAGGGCCATGGTCCGATTTGCCCCTAGGAGTATGATCGCTGGATCGGAGCCGACTTGCGTTAAATAGGGGGTTGAGAAGGATCGTTGGGCAACAGGAGGCGTAAACCGCCAAACCTCCCGGCCATCGTCTTTGGCAAGCATCGCGACAAACGCTTCGCCATCCTGATGCCCATTGATCAGTACACCAACCTCACAGAAGACCGGTGAGGCCGCAAAACCATGTTTCGAAAAATACGATCCTAGAGAGACTTTCCATAGAATTTCCCCGTTTTGACTGACAGCCGCAGCAATCAACTGTTTGTCATCCGCAAAGGTGCAGTAGATCACTCCAGAATCTCCAGCCGGTGTGCTTGAGGCGCTGGTATTGAATTTGTGCTGATTTTCAACCGGCCCTCGATGTACTGGGCAAGTCCAGAGTACTTTTCCATCTGAAGGATCGAACTTCATCAAAGAACGAACATCCGTTTGTGGGTCGGCAGTCGTCACATAGATCGCTCCGCCTGAGACAATCGGGGAGGAAAGACCACGTCCAGGTACTGGCGTCTTCCAAGCGACATTCTTTTCACGAGACCACTCCGTTGGAATTCCAGTCTCCTGGCTGATCCCATCGCCTCGCGATCCCCGCCACATCGACCACTCTTGGGCCTGTGCAGCGCTGATCAGGCAGATCAAACCAATCCATAGGGCATGCGACAACGCACTTGCAAAACAACGTCGGTTCATGGAGCTTTCTTTTTTGTTTGCTGGGATTGCTTGATCTGCCGCAGTAAGCTGACCTGTTCTTCTAGTTGCGCAACAGTTTGCCGCGCCGACAATAGCGATCGCTCAGCCGCTTCGATGGCTTGATCGACATCGTCGGTATCTCGAGTGGGACTGATCTGGACTGGACTTACACGCGTTGGGGGATTAGGAAGGTATGTCACGAGCGATCTTGAAGCCCTCGTCTTATTTAGCTCGATCGGGAGCCTAGATAGAATCCCATCTGCTGCTGATATCGCGATCGATTCGATCTGACCATCCACACCCGAAACCACTAAATCACTCTGATTCTCACTCAGTTGGGCTGACAAAATCCGATACCCCAGCGAGGCATTCCAAATCAATTTTGGCTCACTGGTGCCTTGCTGGATCCGCCAAACTTGACACCCTACCTCCTTGCCCACCGTCAATACCAAATCGGATCCCAACCATCGCGCTAGGACAATTCCAGAGCCGTCAGCTTTCCAGTTTTCGATCGAGTCGAAACTATGAAGATCCCAAATTCGAATCGTTCCTGACTGATCGCCGCTTAGTAGCAAGTCCTTCTGAGCATGCCAGGCCAGGCTCGTAATCATCGCAGTGTGTCCGCGCAGTGTCGCAAACTCCCGTTGAGCGAAGCGGTCCCACAGAAGGACTGCTCCGAATCGATCCCCACTTGCTAGAAGCAGTTGATCTGGACCATAGGCAGTGCGAGTCACCCAGTCGGTGTGCTTTTTGTATTCGTTTGAAACCGAATCCGCTATTCGAATTTCCTTGACAAGCTTGGAACTGGTTCCTATCGCGATGGTTTTGTCGGATCCATCGAGGGAAAAGTCTTGGATCGTATCGTTCTCTTGTCCCAAGCGAACATCGAAAACCTGTTGATCGAAATTCCATCGTGCCAGAGAACCAGATTCCCCTGGTTTTCCTATCGCGCACCAAAGGTACTTCCCATCGCTGGAAAACTTCAATCCGGAGATCTCCAAGTCGTCGATTCGTATCGCTTGCTCCTCCATTTGTTTCGATAACACGTTCCAAAACGCGATTTGCGAATCGCCTTGGATTGCGATCTTTTTTCCATCGGGCGAGCAGGCCAAATGAGCGATTCGGTGGTATTGCGAAACCGCCTTCAGGGGACTTAGCCAGCTTGGCTCCACCTGCTTTAGCTCAGAACCGACAGGATTCGATTTCATCGTCTGGGGCTTTGATGTCTTCATCAAATCACCCAACCCGGTCGCTATCCAATCTCGAATCTTGTTGAGTTCCCTCTGAGGTATTTTTGGTTTGTTGGGAGGCATCGCAGGTGACTCCAAATGCGCAGCCAACAGATACAGTGGACTCGCAGCAGGATCACCAACAACCACCACTGGACCACTGGCTGAACCAGCAAGGATTCCATCGACCGAGGTCATCACCAATTCAGCCCTTGGCTGATCTTCGTTATGGCACGAGACGCAGTGCTGCTTGAATATCCCTTGCACCTGCTCATAGGACACTCGTGGCGATTCGGCCAGGGGTGCTTCAAGTGCCTCTTGGCTAGTGGCCGCAGGTGTCATTCCCGCAAGAACCACGACACAGCAAATGATTCTTCTGATTGATGAAAGGATCGAATCGAGCATGGCGATTAGTGATTGAAGATGAATTCGTTACTGTTTAAGACTGCCCAGAAAAAGTCCTGGAGCGACTGCTCGGTATTTGCATTCTTCTGAAGTTGATCATCGAGCCAACTTCGCTCAGATACAGTGGGTAGACGAGTCAAGCAGCGAATCGTGATTCGTGTCAGGATTTCCTGGGGCTGAACTTTCTGCTCAAGCCAAGTCCTTATCACAGAACCCTCCTCAATTTTCTTATTGGTCGTTTCGCCGTTGAGTAAATGCAATGCTTGCGATAGCGTTGGAGAGATTTTTGTTTCGCAGGTACAAGCCAAATTGCGATTCGATCGACCGAATGTGTTTAGGAAGTAATGTTGGGCTTGACCGTCGGCAACCTTCACGGCTCGCTCACCCTTGGACAATCCAGGCAGTCTCTCTGGTACTTCGGTAACCTGGCAAATGCAATCGAGTAAGACTTCCGCTTTGAGCCTGCGAATCTTTTGATGAGAGAACTCTCGCTCATCGAGTTGATTCGATGGGTTTTTTGATGTGGAAGCTTGGTAAGTCCTCGATTTGCAGATTTCACGTACCAAGGGTTTGATATCAAAATCATTGGCGACCAACTGGTCAGCAAGGTAATTCAGGAGCGAGTCGTTGCTGGCGGGATTGCTGATACGCACATCGTCGACTGGTTCAACGATTCCTCGTCCAAAGAAATGGGACCAGACCACGTTGGCAATGTTTCGAGAAAAAGCGCGATTGCTAGGATGTGTCAGCCACTGTGCCAGATGCTCTCTTAGATCCCTTTGGTCGGTTTGGACCGGTCTGTTTTCTCCAAGAAAACGAGGTTGTATCCCCTCCTTACCCAAGGGATGAACAATATTTCCGGTGGCCGCGTTGTAGATGGTAAGTTCGCGTGGGTCTTTTCCCTGTTTATAGCCGATCTGACTAAAGAACGATGCAAAATCGTAGTAATCGTCCATGGTCCATCGATCAAACGGATGGTTATGGCACTGAGCGCATTGAATCCTCGTACCCAGAAATACTTGGGCGACGTTCTCAGCAATCAACTGAGGGGTGGTTTCGGTTTGAAAGTAATTGGTAGCAGGATTACTCAGTGTGCTTCCGCTGGCCGAAATGGTCTCTTTTGCAATGTCCGCAATGGTTTTGCCCTGCGATACTTGGTCTCTAAGCCAATTGTCGTACAATTTCAGAGCCTTCCTGCTAACCCCGTTATTGGTGCGTATCTGAAGCAGTTCCGCCCAGTGCAAAGCCCATTGATCTTGAAACTCAGTTCGATCCAGCAACCGATCGATCCATCGGTTTCTTTTGTCTAAATCCTTGTCGTTGAGAAACTCGTTGTAATCGGATTCACTCGGAAGTTGCCCAACTAAATCGACAAACACTCGCCGTAAGAACTGCTCGTCGGTCCCAAGTGGCGAAGGCTGAATATGCAGGAACTGCAATCGTTGGTCGACCAATTGGTCTATTGTCCCATTTGAGACGATTGAAGGGTATTTGAAATATTCGCCAGACCGCACAATGATTTCCGTTCCAGCGGAGAACTGGTCAAACCTCGCCATGACGAAAGAAACACCGGGGCTAAGCAACGAGACCAACCCTTCTTTATCCACCTTTGCAACCCCTTCGTTGTTGCTGAAGAATGTTGATAAATCGGTAACGTCACGTCGACTCCCATCACTCAAGGCAGCCACGACGATGATTTTTTGGATTCCTCCTGGGCTTGCCGCTACGCTTTGGCCAGGCAGCACTTTAATCCCCACGGCTATGGGAGTCGTTGCCTTGTCATTGAGCGCTCCTTCATAAAGCCACTGGATGAGCAATTCGTGTTCTTTGGAGTTTTCGGCAATCGGCCCACCCCCCGTATGCGCAACGAAACCGATCGCCTTTTGCAATAAAAGAGATTCCTCTGGTGCGTTTCTGTTGACCCGTCTTCCACCGAGCTCATTGGTGATTCGATCAAAATCTCCATTGGGGTCATAACCAAATAGACTCAGCCGGAATCCATCTTTGCCTGTGGCTGCCCCATGGCATTTTCCTGTGTTGCAACCGCTCTTGGTTAGAACCTGAAGGACTTCGTTGCGAAACGCAACTTGCGGTTGGTTTTTCGCTTGGAATACTTTCACAGGAGCCGAGCTGCTTA
>JAGWZB010000200.1 GCA_018969045.1 Planctomycetota bacterium
AACAGCATCTGAGCATGGTTCAAAAGCGTCTTGACATTCTTTCCAGTCTGACCGGTAACAAAGGCAATGGGGCAATAAGCCATCGTCGGGAAATGCTCCCGGACGTACTGAACCCATCGCTCCGTAGGGATTTGACCTGCGAGCTTGTCCCACTTGTTGACGACAAAGATGCAGGGCTTGAACTCGTCGTGAATGTAGTGAGCAAGCTGCTTGTCAACCTTGCTCATCGTCTCGGTGCAATCAAAGAAGAGCAACACAACGTCAGCTCGGCGGATGCTTCGCTGGGCTCGGTGAGCACCATACCAGTCGATGTCAGTCTTGATGCTTTTGTTGCGACGAAGACCTGGTGTATCGATGGCCATAAACTTGTGCCCGTCGAGCTCAAACATCACGTCGACACTGTCGCGCGTCGTCCCGGGTATCTCGCTCACAATGCAGCGATCTTCTTTAGCCACAGAGTTGACGAACGTGCTCTTGCCCACGTTGCGCCTGCCGACAATCGCGACCTTCATCGTCGGTGGCTCGATCTCCTGTGCGGTCGCATCGAAATTTGGCAATCGCTCGAAAATCCAGTCAAGCAGATCTCCCTTGTTGCGATTCTGAAGCACACTGACTCGCAGTAGGTCTCCATAGCCCAATCGGTGGAATTCGTCCGCATTGGAGTCCTGTGACTGGCTATCGGTCTTGTTGGCAACCAACAGCACCGGCTTGTTGACCTTGCGAAGACGGTCTGCGACCTGAGAATCCAACGGGACTAGCCCACTGCGAGAATCGACCACAAACACCAAAACGTCAGACTCCTCGATCGCTGCGAGAATCTGACCTTCGACCTGATCGGTTAAATTATCGACGTCTTCAATGCCGATCCCGCCAGTATCGATCAATTCAAAATGCCGGCCCTGATGCTCGATGAGCGTCCTGAGCCGATCGCGGGTCACACCGGCAAAGTCCTCGACAATCGCAAGTCGACGGCCCGCAAGCCAGTTGAAAATGGAACTCTTGCCGACATTGGGTCGGCCAACAATCGCAACACGTGGAATAGCCATCGAAAGACCATGGATCGTAAAAAGGGATCAGCGGAGGCCTCGATGACTCGCGTTTACTTGATCGCGTCGGATCGCAGGTTCCAAGCCTCCACCCAATCGGTTTCGACCAGTTCTGCCCCAAAGTCCTTAAGCAACCGTTGGTGCATGTCTGGAAAGTGTCCAGCACCATAGAACACTCCGAGCTTACGCTTCCCGGACTTGAGCTGCTCTTCGAGAACCGAAAACGCTTTCGCATTCCGCTCCGTCAGAAGAGTACTCTTTCCATCCTTATCCGCAATCCCAACCATCTGATTGTCCAGCGATTCAAATTGCTTGGCCATCGCACGCCGCATCTTCAACGGGTCGCGGCTAAGCATCGCCGCCGTCATCTCGGCTTGGTTATCGTTGGCCTTCTTCGAGCCCTGAATCGCAAACCCAGCCCCCATCAACCGAGCCATCATGCTGATGATTCCATCGTTTCGCTTGGCCATATCCTCCCCAAACTCACTAGGATTCATGTCCGCATGGACAAAGTTCTTGGCTTTGTAGTCGATCTCCTCAAGCTGGAAAGAAAGCCGCAGCGCATCTTTCATCCCAGTTTGCAACGAACTCACCGGATTTCCTCCCCTGCGTCGACGATCGCTCTTTCCAGGTCGATCCGTCGATTCGGCCACCAACTCATACAAAAGCGCCTCGTAGCCCTGGAACATGCTGTTGAGCCGCTGGTAATAAGATTGCTCGCCAATGTGAACCGCACCAATCAAATCGATCATCGCACCGGCATAAGGCCCAGATGCGATTTTGTAAGTCACCACGGCGCATTCGAGCGCCTCGGGCGTTCCCGATGCGGATTCCTTGACCCGCAAAAACAAGGGCGCCTTTTGCTTGTCCCCAGAAGCCTTGTCCTGAGCTATCAATGACCCAGGAATCGACAAACTCAGGACCATCAGCGGAAATCTCAACCACGCCAATGCAACTCGTCCAGTTGGCTTAGGACCACTCATTCGGAAAACTCCTTCAAAAAACTGCATAGCGCAGTCGGCAAATCAATAGGTAAGTGAAAACCCCTGGTTTTATACCGCGCAGGAACTGGCACGTATTCTGTCATTTTCACGGAATCTTGACCAATTTCAAACTTGTAAAAATTGACTTCTCGTCAATAATTGACGGCATGGTCGAAATCACCAGAAAACAACGCGAAATTCAACTGCGAACCCAAGAGATCCTTCGGGTGGCCAAACCCATTTTGCTTGCCGAAGGCCTCCAGGCCCTGACCATGGACCGCGTTGCGGCCCTGATGCAGTACGCCAAAGGGACCATCTACAACCACTTCCCGAACAAAGAAGAAATCGTCCTGGCCCTGGCCCTCGAAGCCATGAAGCTTAGGCACAAACTCTTCGAAAAAGCCGCATCGGGCGATCGTCCAGCTCGAATCCGACTCATGAGCATCGGTCTGGCCTGCGAGTTCTACACCCAACGATGCACCGAAGAATTCCAAATCGAACAGTGGATGCGAAACTCCAACATCTGGGATAAATCCTCACCCGATCGACAAACCGTCATCCGGCAGTGCGAAGCCGGCTGCATGCAGATCGTCGCAGGTCTGGTTCGCGAGAGTCTCTCGCACGGAGAGTTGCAGTCTCCTAAACATCTTTCTCCCGAAGAGATGGTCTTTGGGCTCTGGGCGATCACCTTCGGGTCGCAAATCCTCACTGCAAGCAGCCCTAGTCTCCAAGCCTTGGGAATCTTCGATCCAATACGATCGACTCGCATTCACTGCTGCCAACTCCTAAATGGGTTCGGTTGGCAACCAATCCTCTCGGTCGACGAATATCTAAACCTGGTCGAACAAATCGCCAGCGAGTTCTTTCCGCAATTCGAGCAAATCCAGAGAGAGCATCGATGAGCCCAATCGCCCCATTAACGCAGGAAGCAACAAGCCCGCAGGCATTTGATTCTGCGAAGGTTCACTCCAAAAAGAACGCGATCCTGGAAGCACCCATGCTCCGTTGGACCATCGCTGGATTGATGATCGCCGGGCTGGCTTGGACGATGTTTTTCTCCCACGAAAAAACGTCGGAGATTCCCACTGCTAGCCAAGCAAGTGCTAACTTGGAAATTTCTCACTTGGCAAGCGGTTTACAAAACGGAACTAGAATTCTCGTGCGAGCCCACACCATCGCCGATCCGAACCAATCCAGTGCCAGTCAACGTTCCTTCTCTGGAACGTTACAAGCCCGATACCAGAGCATGCTCGGCTTTCGTATCGCAGGCAAGATTATCCAACGTTCGGTCGAAGTCGGTGATCGAGTTCAAAAGGGGCAAGTCCTCTTCAAGCTGGACCCCACCGATTACGACCTACAACTCCAAGTCGCCCGAGCCGACCTCGAAGCGGCCAAGTCTCAGCTGGTTCAAATCCAAGCCGAAGAACAACGGCTATCGATTCTCCGCAAAACCCAATCGGCAAGTCAGTCCGATTACGACCTAGCGTTGGCCGCTCGCGATACGGCACGTTCACGGCTCCAAGCGGCCATCAACCGGGAAATGCTCGCGCAAAACCAGCGCCAATACGCCGACTTGACCGCCGACCAAGACGGCCTTGTGACCCGCTTGATCGCTGAGGTCGGCCAAGTCGTCTCGGCAGGGCAACCCGTAGCCCAATGGGTCCACGGCACAGAGCTAGAAGCCGTCGTCAGCATCCCTGAATCCATGCAGTCGGCCCTGCGAGAATGCCGTGCCGCAGTCGAGTTTTGGTCCTTGCCCGGAATTTCCATTCCATGCCAACTGCGCGAGATCTCACCCGTTGCCGACCCATCTTCAAGGACCTATGACGCTCGCTTTACTCTGGTCAATCCCCCCAAAGATCTCGCGATCGGAATGACTGCCAACGTTGTGATTTATCGAGACCAAGACGAAGGTGTCGCGGTCCCCATGAGCGCCATCGCTCAATCTCAAAACAAACCCATTGTTTGGCGAATCCTCGAACAAGGGCATCTTCAGGCAGTTCCCGTCGAAATCCTTAAATACGGGAGCCAGACCGCGACGGTCAAAGGTAGCTTAGCCCCCGGTGACCAAATCATCAGCGCAGGAGTTCAGCGGATCGACTCCCAATGCCAAGTACGCATTTGGCAGGACAATCTGTAAGCCCATGATGCTTGCTCCCGACGATAGCGATCGCAAACAGTTGCTCGAAAGCAACCTGAACTGGAATCTTTCACGCTGGGCCGTTACCCACCAAGCCCTTGTGGGCTTTCTCATGATCGCATGCAGCGTTGCAGGCCTTGTCGCCTATTGGAAAATGGGCCGCGCAGAAGACCCAACCTTTGCGATCAAAACGATCGTCGTCGGCGCAGTATGGCCAGGAGCTACCGCCGATGAAATGCAACGCTATGTCGCACGAAAGATCGAAGACAAACTCAGGGAAACTCCAAAACTGGACTTCCTGCTGACGTATTGCATCTCGGATCGAATGATGACGCTGGTCCAAATCCAAGACTCCGTGCGGGGACGCGATGTCTCGGACACGTGGTACCAAGTCCGCAAGAAACTCGATGATATCCGAGGCGAACTCCCCCCAAGCTTGATCGGACCTAGCGTCGATGATGAATACGGCGATGTCTACAGCGGAATCTACATGTTCACCGGACAAGACTATTCGCTAGCTGAATTAAAACGATTGTGCGAGCACGCTAGGAAGAGGTTGCTCAAAGTCAAAGATGTCGAAAAGGTCGACATCATCGGAAATCAGCAAGAGCAGATCGTTTTGGAATTCTCGCATCGCAAACTCGCAACACTGGGGGTCACTCCCCAACAGATTTTCGACTCCGTCGCGCGCCAAAGCGTCATGCTGCGATCCGGTAGCATCGATACCGATGAAGATCGAATCCATGTGCGAGTCGATCGCAGTTTCGGTGGGATCGAGCAGATCCAAGCCGTTCCCGTAGAAGCCGCCGGGAGAGTCTTTCGCTTAGGAGATGTAGCCAATGTGACTCGAACCTACGAGACTCCACCGAGCTTTCTGGTCCGATTCAACGGCCAACCGGCCGTGGGGCTAGGAGTCGTCATGCAAAAAGGTGGAAACGTCCTGGAACTGGGCAAGTCCTTGACCCAGAAATGGAACGAAATTCAATCCGAAATACCCTCTGGCGTAAACGTCAACACCGTGGCGTTCCAACCCAAAGTGGTCGAAGCCTCCGTCGGGGAGTTCCTCAAGTCATTCTTCGAAGCCCTGGTGATCGTTCTGATCGTATCGTTTTTGAGCCTGGGGCTCCGAACCGGCATCGTCGTCGCCTTGAGCGTGCCACTGGTGCTTGCCATCTCCCTGGTGATCATGCAAAGCATGGGAATGAACCTCGATCGCATCACCCTAGGCGCCTTGATCCTCTCGCTGGGCTTGCTCGTCGACGATGCGATCATCGCCGTCGAGATGATGGCAGTGAAGATGGAGCAAGGTTGGAGTCGGCTCGATGCAGCCACCTTTGCATGGACAAGCACGGCGTTTCCGATGTTCTCAGGAACACTCATCACGGTCGCAGGATTCCTCCCGGTGGGTTTCGCGCGATCGACCTCCGGGGAATATGCCGGAGGTATCTTCTGGGTCGTCGGGATCACCTTGATCACCTCGTGGATCGTTGCCGTTGTGTTTACACCGCTACTTGGAATGCGATTGCTGCCTGAGCCCCCCACCGGGACACCGCATCCTGAACATTCGGCGGCGGATCACCAAGCTTTCCAAACCCCCTTTCATCGATTCCTTCGGCGCATGATTCGCAGCGCTGTGAGTCGCCCCTGGCTGGTCGTCTTAACGACCTTGGGTTTGTTTCTCTTGTCCATTTATGGAATGTCGAGATTGCAGCAGCAGTTTTTCCCTCAATCCTCGAGACCCGAACTGCTGGTCGATGTGCGCATGAATGAAGGCTCTTCGATCCAAGCCACTTCGCAAATGCTTCAAAAGATCGAGGGAATTCTCAGTGGCTTTATGCCTGGCCAACCAAATCACGCCGCCTCATCCGATCATGCCCAGCGAAGCGACCAAGCCCGAGCCGGGGACGTTCTGTTCCATACTTCCTATGTCGGTGCAGGATCCGCTAGGTTTTTCCTGGCTCTAAATCCGGACCTGCCAAACCCAAGCTTTGGAAAAATCGTCATTCAAACCTCGAGTGTCCAAGCCCGCGAGCGTTTGCGCCGCACCCTTAAGGATACTTTCCAAAATGATCCTGAATTCTCCGCTGCATCCACGCGTGTTCTGCGACTGGATTTTGGTCCCCCCGTCGGATATCCCGTCCAATTTCGTATCGTCGGACCTGAAAAACAAGTCGTTCGGGATCTTGCCAACCAAGTTCGCGAGGTGATGCGAAAAAACCCCTCGGCAGTCGATGTGAATCTCGAATGGGAAGAACCCGCCAAATCCATCCAGGTAAAGATCGACCAAGATCGAGCGAGACTGCTGGGGCTATCCCCCCAAGAAATCGAACTTGGACTCCAAACCCTCTTGAGCGGTACTACCATCACTACCTACCGAGAAGGCATCGAAACCATTCCGGTCGTCGCCAGAGCCATCGACGAAGAACGCTTGAACTTGGATCAGTTTCAAGACATGACGCTCTTTACTTTGGGGGGTAAAAGTGTTCCTCTCCAACAAGTTGGCCATCTGGAATATTCGCAAGAAGATCCAATCGTGTGGCAAAGAAACCAAGAACAAATCCTTTCGGTCCGTTGCGATATCATCGATGGTGTCCAAGCTCCCGATGTGAGCAAACAGATCGACAGGGAGCTTGCCAATCTGCGAGCCCAATTGCCAACCGGCTACCGAATCGATCTTGGGGGAAGCATCGAGGAGAGCAACAAAGCCAATGGGGCTCTCTTTGCCATGTTCCCGATCATGATCATGACCATGCTGACCCTGCTGATGGCCCAAGTCCAGGATTTTCGAAAAATGCTTTTGATCTTCGGAATCGCCCCGCTTGGGATCATCGGTGCCGTGGCTTCGCTACACCTATTCCATGCCCCATTTGGATTCGTCGCTCTCTTGGGTGTGATCGCTCTAGCAGGCATGGATATGCGAAACTCAGTGATCCTCGTCGATCAAATTGAGCAAGATATCAAACAAGGTCTGAGTCCATGGCAAGCCGTCATCGAATCCTCGGTGCGACGCGCTCGCCCGGTAATCCTCACTGCCGCTACTGCTATCCTGGCCATGATCCCCCTGACTAGCAGCGTCTTTTGGGGACCGATGGCTATGGCAATCATGGGTGGATTGTCCATCGCAACCTTCTTGACCCTGATCAACCTACCGGCAATCTACGTCCTGCTCTTTAGAATCAAACCAGACACCCAAGCTCCAACAGAGTAACTATGGCGTTGCCCCGATTCTTAGTCGATCCTCTCGATGAGAAGGGGATTATCCAACTCGGTGAAGCCGAAGCCCATCACGGGGTCAAAGTACTGCGACTCTCGGTTGGAGATCCCTGCGTGGTTTTTGATGGCAGAGGTTACCAAGCCCACGGCAAAGTCGATTCCATCGGGAAGAAGTCGATGGGTGTGACCTACAATTCTCGCGAGTTTGAACCAAGGGATCACGACGGCAAGTTGCATTTTGCGATCGCTCTGCCCAAAGGAGATCGTCAGCGAAACGTCATCGAGAAATTGGTGGAACTAGGTGTCGATCGATTGACACCTATCGATACTCACCGAAGCGTATCGAAACTGGACTCCGATGCGATCGAACGACTCAGACGCTATGGCATCGAAGCTTGCAAGCAATCGCACCGCAACCGTCTCATGCAAATCGATCCATGCTGCAGTTGGAAAAACTGGATCCAGCAAATCCAAACCCAATCCGACTGGTGCGGATGGGTATTGCACCCGGCCAAGTCGCTCGAGTCCATCGATGCCCCGAGCTTAGCAACCACGAACATCGCAGACCCATTTGGTTTTCTGGCGTGTGACTCTTCATCGAGCATGAACGCACCCAAAGAAGCATCTCTGGTCGGCAATAGCTTGGTCTTTGCCATAGGTCCCGAAGGAGGATTCACAAGCCAGGAGATTCTTCAAGCGGTCGATAGCGGTCTAAAGGTTTTGGATCTAGGGGACAGAATCTTGAGAGTCGAGACCGCTGTGAGCGTCGCTGCTGTCCTGGGCAGTCTCAAACTATCGGAAAGCCGTTCCGATGGTTCCACCGGCTCAGCCTAATCTCAATTGCCCAACCGCGATCCCGGAGTCATTGGGGGGTATCCTGTGGTGGAGCAACACACGCCATCGGGACTTGCCGAGAAACTCTGTTGCCAACTCCACCAGCAATCGGTTCTGAAACACTCCACCTGTAAGCCCAACTTGCCTTGTGCAATTCCATCGTGGCTCAAGCCGCTCTAGCATAGCGACCATCAATCGAGCGATCGATGCGTGGACTCGAAAAGCAATCTGCTGCAGCGAGATCTGGTTGCAAAGGTCTTCAACGATGCTTCGCACAACCTGCCGAGTATCAAATTCTAATACTCCCTGCTGGTCGGAAATCGTAAACCGATAAGCCCCCAAGTCCGACATGGAATCGACCGGAAAGCCATTCTCCTGAAAACGATGGAGATAGTACTCAGTGGCTCGATCCTCAAGCAGCATCGCTGCATGGCCTTCGTATTGGTTGCAATGGACTGCCCCTATCAAGGATGCGACCGCATCAAGAAAACGGCCGATACTGCTACTTGGAATTGTCAGAGCCACAGAGGTTGCCATGCAGTTTGTCGTGCGGATCAGCAGCGACTTCTCCTCTTG
>JAGWZB010000201.1 GCA_018969045.1 Planctomycetota bacterium
TGGTTGGAACTGTAGTTTTGTTGTGGGATTGAGGGCAAGACGAGTTTGTGGGGATCGCTATTGACGCACAAGATCGCAATTGGTTATTGGAGTGGCAACGGCAGAGGTGCTCGTCGGAACGATAGGCGATTGAGCCCACATTATTTTGCGCAGACTATCTCGCAAGGAACACTCACAGGAATTTCGAACACATGAAGCGTTTCATTTGGGCGGCAACCTTCGCCGCAATGCTCGGCCAGGTTGGATGCAACTCCGGGAGTAAGGATCAGCTGGCTCAGCAGAAAGAATCTGCACCGGTATCGGCTCCTTCGGCTACAGGCTCCAATGCTCAAGTTGCCAATCCCAGGATCGCCGGTGAAGCTGCGTCTGCGGCACCTCAGGACGAGATGGTCCCACTTAGTTCCTTGAATTTGGCCAATCCGATCAAACCCGAGGAAGTAGTTGGAGCCTTTTTGGAGGGGATGAGAACCTCCAACGCGCAAGTGATCGAGACGTTGCTTTCGACGCGAGCCAGGCAAGAGATCAAGGCCAAGGGGCTTGAGATCTCCCCGATCGGATCCCCAAATGCTTCGTTTGAGATAGGAAAAGCCCAGCAGATCGATCCCAAAGATCCCAACGTGATGTTGGTTTCAAGCAACTGGATCGAACCGGCTGCTGTAGGGATGCCTTCGACGGAATACGAAGTGGTTTGGGCGTTGATCAAAGAGGTTGATGGTTGGCGGATTTGTGAGATGGCCGTCGACACCCATACCGAGGGTGAAGAGGTTCAGGTGGTGAATTTTGAGAATCTCAGCGAGGTTGTCGGCGAGCAACCCACCGAGCGCACGGCATCGCTTCCATCGGGCAGTACCCAGGCTCCCCCGCCTCCGGTCAACGCGCCAGGTCTGCCGTCCCTGCCAGCCTTGCCCTCAGGATCTCCGCAAGGGCTACCGGCGGCTCCATCGCTACCCAGCACACCTGCCGGTACACCTGGTTTACCGGCCTTGCCGGCATCAAGCGGAGCGAGTCTGCCAAGTGTTCCGCCACCGTCGATTCCCGCCGGGTTGCCGCCTCTTGGGGGCGCGGGCAAGTAATTCCAAAGGTTTCTTGCGGGAAACCCCAGGAAACCGTTTCGGATTTCAGCCCGATTCGATCATCATGGCTTGACCGGTTTTACTGAAATCCTCTATCTTTTGTCACCTGTCGGCGACGCCGACGGCGCAGTTTTTAGTTTATCAGACTTCAGTTTTGTTGAAGGGGAGTTCCCGACCATGGCATCAATTCAGGAACGAGTCATCGATATCGTGGCCGAACAACTCGGTGTCGAGAAAGAAAAGATCACTCGTGAAACGCATTTCGTCAACGATTTGGGCGCCGATTCGCTCGATACCGTTGAACTGGTGATGGAGTTCGAAGAGGAGTTCGACATCGATATTCCTCAAGACGCCGCTGAAAAGATCCAGCGAGTCGGTGAAGCCATCGATTATATCGAAAAGCAATCCTGATCGGTTGTATCCATAGCCAACGCCGATCCGTTGGCTATTTCGTTCGCATCATATCTCCAGTCACATGGGTTTGCCCAACTCGATCGTTGGGCAACCCCCTGATTCTTCAGATAGCAGTTGCATGAATCGTCGAGTCGTCGTCACCGGGCTAGGATGCGTTACTTCCCTAGCTTTGGAAGTTCCCTCCCTATGGCAAGGGATTCTCGAAGGTAAAAGTGGAATCCATCCGCTTACCATCCTGGATACCACGCACCACAAAGTTCGCTTCGGAGGAGATGTTCCCAATTTCGATCCGGGCCAGTCTTGCGAACCCAAGGAAGCCAAACGCCTAGATCGCTTCTCGCTCTTTGCCATCTGGGCAGCCTACCATGCCGTCAAAGACTCAGGCCTGGATTTTTCTAAAGAACAATCCCAGCGCTGCGGTGCAATCGTCGGGTCCGGAATCGGCGGCCTTAATGAAATCGAAGAACAGAACCTAAGGCTAAACACCAAGGGCCCCGATCGCGTTAGCCCTTTTACGATCCCCAAGATGATGCTCAACGCAGCAGGTGGAAACCTTGCGATCCAATACGGACTTCAAGGCCCAAACTTCGCGATCGCAACTGCTTGTGCTTCGAGCAACAATGCCATGGGGGATGCGCTCAAGTGCATCCGCTATGGCGAAGCTGATGTCATGATCACCGGGGGCACCGAAGCTGCGATCACTCACATGGGGGTTGCCGGCTTCTCCAACATGAAAGCCCTTTCGACCCGCAACGATGCGCCAGAAAAAGCAAGCCGTCCCTTCGACGCCGACCGAGATGGGTTTGTTCTGAGCGAAGGTGCAGGTATTCTGGTTTTCGAAGAACTCGAGCATGCTAAAGCTCGCGGTGCAAGGATCTACGCCGAGATACTCGGATACGGCGGTTCCTGCGATGCAGGCCATATCACGGCTCCGGATGAACAAGGCCGAGGAGCGGCTATGGCTATGCGAAACGCCCTCAATGACGCGAAACTCGATCCGTCCCTTATCGACTACATCAATGCCCACGGAACCAGCACCCCCCTGGGAGACAAGGCGGAAACCGTCGCTGTCAAGTCGGTCTTTGGGCAATCGGCTCACTCGGTCGCTATCTCCAGCACCAAAGGTCACTTGGGGCATGCCCTGGGGGCAAGCGGTGGGATCGAAATGATCCTATCGATCCTCAGTTGCTACCACGATATCGTGCCACCGACGATCAATTTGGAAACCCCAGATCCCAATTGCGATCTGGATTACGTACCACTGACCCCGCGGGAGCGAAAAGTCCGCTACGCGATGAGCAATAGTTTTGGGTTCGGCGGTCACAATGCAACCATCATCTGTGGCAAACTCTAGGCAGATCGGCGATTTTCGCCCACAATACTCAGCAATCGTATCGCTCTGAAATCGATCGTTGTTGGTTCGCTATGCCTTGAGGATCGCCATGAAAATCTCGCCCCGACTCGCCACTGTGAGTTTCGCAGTTGCAATCGTCACCGGACTTGCCCCTGCGACACTCCGCTGTGACGAAGGAATGTTTCCGATCAGCGAGCTTGCGAATATCGGACTCAAACAACGAGGCATCGAGCTCTCGGCTCAGGAGATCTTTAACCCACAAGCCACCAGCCTCGTCGACGGTATCTGCCGAGTCAATGGCTGTACCGGTTCCTTCGTCTCCAGCGAAGGTCTCATCATCACCAATCACCACTGCGCCTTTGACGCCATCCAGAAAGCCAGCACACCCAAGCGAGATTATCTGGCTGATGGATTCATCGCAACCGGCAAAGCCGAAGAAGTCCCGGCACCCAACTACACCGTCCGTATCACTGAGTCCTACTCGGATGTCTCTTCGGAAGTCCTCTCGGTGATTAACTCTCAAATGAGCTATGCCGATCGAACCAAGGCTATCGACCGACGCAAAAAGGAGTTAGAACTCCAAGCCGAAAAAGACAACCCCGGGATGCGAGCCGAGGTGGCTGAGATGTTCGTCGGAAAGACCTATGTCCTTTTTCTCTACACCTATCTCAAAGATGTCCGATTGGTTTTCGCTCCACCGATCAGTATCGGCGCTTTCGGCGGCGAACTCGATAACTGGGAATGGCCTCGGCATACCGGTGATTTTTCATTCATGAGAGCCTACACCGCTCCCGACGGAAAACCAGCAGAGTACTCTCCCGAGAATATTCCCTATCGACCAAAACGGCCTTTGAAAGTGCAACCCATGGGGATCGATGAAGGGGACTCGGTCTTTTTGCTAGGTTATCCAGGTCGAACCGTCCGGAACCGAACCGAAAGCTTTATCAATTACGAAGCCAGCGTCAGGCTCCCTCTAATCGTCGATCTGTACGCTTGGCAGATCGCCGAAATGGAAAAGGCGGGTGCAAAAGATCGCGGAGTTGCGATCAAACATGCTACGAGGATCAAGTCGCTTGCTAATGTCGAGAAGCGATCCCGTGGTCAACTCATTGGAATCCAGCGAGCCAAGATCCAGCAACAACGCCAGCAGCGCGAAAACAAACTCAAAGACTTTATCGCAAGTGATCCAGCAAAGTTTGGAACGTACGCGACGGTTCTGCAACAGATCGATGAAGTCTACTCGGAGATGTCTAAAAAAGGGAAGCTGGAGATTAACCTTAGGGAGCTGCGGACTGCACCGCGCGCTCTGGCAATCGCGTTTACCATCTACGATGCTGCCGTGGAACGAGAGAAGCCGGATCTGGAACGCGAATCTCCCTACATGGACCGAAATTTCGCTCTGACGACCCAGCAACTCAAACTCGATTGTGGAGACTGGGATAAAGCCACCGATGCAAAGATGCTCCATGGGATGCTCGATCGATTGCACTCGACCCCCGGTGCACTAGATATCGAGCCGATTGCAAGAGTTCTCAGTGCCAGCGATTCCCTCGACAAACTGACCGCTTCGGTCATGGAAAACACAAAATTAGGGGATGTCGATTTTGTTGTAGAGTGCTTAGGCAAATCACCTAAAGAACTCAGCGGATTGGGTGATCCCGCTTTGGATTGGATCATCGATCTTTATCCTATCTATGTCAAGCAACGCGAGAAAGACAAGGAGCGCGAAGGCAAACTCAATCAGCTTTATGGGTCGCTTATCGAAATCCAACGCATCGCAGAGTCATCGCAATTTATCCCAGATGCCAATGCAACTCTTCGTCTTACGGTTGGAAAAGTCGAAGCCTATTCGCCTGTCGATGCGATCATCAAAACACCGATGACGACCCTGGCTGGACTCGTCGAAAAATCCACAGGGGTAGAACCTTACGTGACCCCTGATAAAGTGCTTGAGGCAGCCGCTGCAGGACGTTTCGGAGGGCTAGAGCATCCCAGGTTCAAAACCGTTCCGGTCGCATTCCTCTACAGCACCGACACTACAGGCGGCAATTCAGGTAGCCCGGTCCTTAACTCCAAAGGGGAACTGGTCGGCGTGAATTTCGACCGAGCGTTCGAAGCGACCATCAACGACTTTGCTTGGAATCAACGCTATAGCAGATCGATCGGAGTCGACATTCGCTATGTGCTTTGGATCACAGGGCAAGTCTATGGTGCAAAGCCGCTGATTCAAGAAATGCTTTCTAGTCAAAGGTAAAAGGAAAATCATGGCCAAGCCCCTTTTTCACGGTGTCTGCGCCTCTTCAATCACTCCGTTTGGCCAGCAGGGTGCTCTGGATCTAGCACGGCTCGGCCCCCACCTAGATTGGTTGATCGGCGAAGGGGTCGATGCTATCTCGCCCCTGGGCAGTTCCGGTGAGTTTGTGGCGATGGAATGCGAAGACCGAAAAAGAGTCCTCGCCAGCGCCATCGAAAACATCGCCGGCAGAGTTCACGTCGTGGCCGGCACCCATGACTACTCGACCCGACGCACCATCGATCTCTCAAAATTCGCCGAGTCTCACGGTGCCGATTCGCTCTTGATCGTGCCACCCTACTACATGGCTCCTACGCCCACTCAAGTCATGGACCACTACCGTCGTATTGCCGAGGCGGTCTCGATCCCCATCGTTTTGTATCACAACATCCCGCTGACTGCCGTCGATCTTAAAAGCGATCATTTGCTCAAGCTCTATGAAGAGAAAGCGATCGGCGGGATCAAGATGTCAAATCCCGAGCCGGATCGAATCTGCGAGATCCTTCAAGCCACACACTCCAAACTGCATATCTATGCAGGAATCGATACCGTGGCCTTCGAAGGCTTGTGCCACGGAGCGCACGGATGGATCTCGGGAATCCCAAGCACCGTTCCCCGCGCAGCCAAAGAGCTTTATGTGGCCATCGCTGTTGAAAAGAATCTCGATAAAGCTCGCTTGCTCTGGACCAAACTCGCTCCTTTGATGCGATTGCAGTTCCAAGCTTACCATTCACGAGGCGAAGGAGCTCACTGGTTCTCGACCATGAAAGCGGGCCTGAATATGATAGGGCCACCCGTCGGGGATCCAGAGCCACCCATTGCTCCGCTACCTGCGAGTTTGCGAGAAACCCTCGCGCAGCTATTGCGAGACCTGGGATACAAGGTTCAGTCATGACAATCTCAGAGTCGATTCCCTTTGACCAGTTGCACAGGTTTGTTGCCCAGTCTCTGGCGACTACATCTATGCCCGACGAGCAAGCTCGTATCGTCGCCGATACCTTGGTCTCTACCGATGCCATGGGAGTCTATACCCACGGTACGAAACTGTTAATCGGTTACATCAAGAAACTGCAGGCAGGCGGCTATGACCCCAGGGCACTTCCTGCCATCGAGCGCCAAGGTCCCGCGTGGGCGATCCTCGATGGAAAGTCGGCCCTTGGAATGATCGGTTGCCATGCTGCTATGGAGCTTGCGGTTCAAAAAGCCAAGCAAACTGGGATCGCTTACGTGGGCCTCAAAGCAACGGCGCACGTGGGTGCGATCGGATACTACGCCTCGCTCGGGGCCCGGCTCGGTTGCATCACCATGGTCACCGGCAATGATATTCCGTCGGTCGCTGCACCAGGCTCCCGCACTGCGGTCCTGGGAAGCAATCCAATCGCGTACGGAATCCCTCGTTTGCATGCCGATCCGATCTTCCTGGATATGGCCACGGCGGCCACCGCAGGGGGCAAAGTCTACGCGGCTTGCCAACGCGGTGAACCGATCCCAGATACCTGGCTCATCGGCCCAGATGGCAGACCAACGACCGATGGTTCGCTGTATCCGGCTCAAGCCTCCTTGGCACCTATGGCCGGCCATAAAGGCTACGGCATCGGTCTTTGGTGCGAAATCCTCTCGGCGATCTTGCCCGGAGGCCATCATACATGGAATGTCGGTAGCTGGCTCTTTGACGACCCCTCGAAACCTTCCAACCACACCGCGTCGATCACCGCCATCGATGTCTCGGTGATTTCAGATCCTCAGCGATTCGATACCCAGTTGCAAGCACTTGTCGATCAGATCCACCAGGCTCCAAGGGCCGAAGGCTCCTCGGGGGTTCTCCTGCCGGGCGAACGAGAATGGTCTCGATTTCATCTCGCAAAATCGCAAGGGATCCCCCTGCCAAGCGATGTGCTTGATAAACTAAAACTCGTAGCCCAATCCACCGGCATTGTTGCCGATTGGCTCCGTTGAATCGACTTACTCTAGTTCCCACCTCTCCTTATGAAGATCATCCGTTACCAAGACCCTCGCGGGGAAATCCACTTTGCCAGCGTCCAAGCAGACGGTTCTAAACTTCGAATCGATGGCAGCCCGCTTGGCCAATGGACTCAAACCAGCGAGCCAGCCCAAGTTACCAAGCTATTGGCACCGATCGAGCCCCGAGACATCCTGTGCATCGGACTGAACTATCGCAAACATGCTGCCGAAGGTGGCCAGGCGATCCCAGAGTTTCCCGTCCTGTTTATGAAAAATAGCGGTGCGCTGACCAACCCAGCAGACCCCATCGTCTTGCCCCGAAAACTCGCTAGCCAATCGGTCGATTACGAATGCGAGTTGGCTGTTGTTATCGGAAAACCTTGCTACAACGTGTCGAAGGCCCAAGCCCTCGATTATGTGCTCGGATACACCTGCGCCAACGACGTCAGCGCACGGGATTGGCAGATGAAGTACGGCGGTAGCCAATGGTGCCGTGGAAAGACATTCAGCACATTCTGTCCCCTGGGGCCTGTGCTGGTGACCACCGATGAGATTCCAAACCCAAATGCCTTGTCGATCAAAACGATCCTCAATGGACAGCTGATGCAGGATTGGAATACCGACGACATGATCTTTGATGTGCCGACGCTGATCGAATTCTTAAGCGGATCGACCCGATTGGCTCCTGGGACCGTGATCCTCACTGGAACTCCCCACGGAGTCGGCGGGGCTCGCAAACCGCCAGTGTTTCTCAAGCATGGCGATACGGTCACCATCGAGATCGAAAAGATCGGTTCTTTGACGAATCCCGTCGTCGATGAAGCGATTGGCTGAATTCAATGATTCGACCCGGGCTCAGCGCGATCGCTCTGGATATAGGCAGCACCTCCATCAAAGGTGCTGTGCTCGATATCCAATCAAGCGAAATAGTCTCGATCGCATCTCGACCATTTCCCGATCCGATCGAGAACTTGCCCTCAGGTCATATCGAGATCGATCCTAAATCGATCGTGGCTCGAGTCCTCGAAGTGATCGATGAACTGTCTGAGCCTCTTAGCCAAAGATGTTCGATTTGGATCTGCGGGCAGATGGGGGGATTGATCCTAAGCGATGAACGAGGACGGGCCAAATCAAACTATATCTCCTGGCGAGATCAGCGATCGCTCAAAGCCACCGGCGGCTCTTGTGCATCGATGGAAACGATCCGAATGGATTGGCCCGAGAATGTCTTTGCGAGTCTAGGACGCGAGCTTCAACCCGGCTCGACCTCCACTCTATTGCACTGGCTCTCTGAACATCGTCAACTCAGCGATGGTGTCTTGCCCCTGTCGATCGCTGATTATTGCATCAGTCATCTCGCCAAACAGCCCGGCACCATGCACACCACGCATGCGATCGGATTGCTCGATTTGAATAAATGGGATTGGCACTACGGGGCGATGGAGCGTATAGGATTAGGCGATCTTTGGTGGCCAGAGCTAATCCGAGACAGCCGCAGCGTGGCGCAGTGCAAGATCGGTTCGAGGGTTTATCAAGTGCACGGTTCCTATGGAGATCAGCAGTGCGCGCTGTTTGGTGCAGGACTGGACTCAGGACACCTGTCGATCAACATCTCGACAGGATCCCAAGTCAGTATGCTCACCGACACTTTTACCAGTGGGCCTTACCAAACC
>JAGWZB010000202.1 GCA_018969045.1 Planctomycetota bacterium
CATCACAACAATGCCCCCTTTGGCATCGATAACACCGGGGCCTCGAAGTTTCCTGTCCGGCAAATAGACGCAAGATTGAAACGGGTCGTCTTTTGAGTAAACGGTGTCGTAATGGATGGTCCAAAGGATCGACTTGGACGATCGATTTCCTAAGTCCCAGCGAAGGGCTGGACCTGTTTCATAGGTGGTAAGGTTCGCTGAGTCGTCAAGAAGCGAGTACGTGGGAAGGTCGATACGTTGGCATGGAATGTTTAAGGGTGCGAAGAATCGTTCAAGCCAATTCGCGGCCCTTAAAAGTCCTGCAGGGTTGTCCGACGAGGAGTTGATATTGCAAAGCTCGACCAGGTCGGTTGCCATCGATTGGGATTGTTCGGATAGCCAATGGTGACCGGGCCAAGTGGTGTTCATGGTGGGAAAGGAGACTTTCTAAGGTTGGGGGATCTCTCGATGCTTGTTTGCTAGATCGCGATTGGTGATAGATCCTAAAAGCAGGGAGGGCTTTGCCAACAGGGTCAGCAAAGCCCTTGTGCTTTTGATTTGCGAAACGGCGAGCCGTTAGCTACTTGGCGGTCAACTCAAAATTGAGTTTGTCGGAGCCTTCTTTGGGGACAGTAACTTTCAAGTCGGAGCTTCCGATGCTGGCGTATTTGGAGGGAAGGTCGTTACGAAGAGTGACTTGTGTCTCTCCTGTGGATTCAGTACCCTGCTGCCCGCCGATCGTCGACTTGGAGATTTCGACTTTATAGTCTCCAGGGCACGCACCGATTTTTCCATTGTACTCGGACCGAGCAACTCGCATCGAGAATTTGCCTTGGGCATTGGTGTTCCCTACGGCATGGTAATCGGTTTTTTCGGAGATGAAGGAAATGGTTGCGTTTTCGACCGGTGTACCGTCGAGGGTTACGATCCCCTCTGCTTTGACGATGGTCGGTAGTTTCTTACCATTGCAACCGATTGGAAGCCAGACCAAGCAGAGCAAGGCCAAGGTTGCAAGTGAATTCGTGGATTGTTGTCGTTGCATGATCGATTCGGTCCGATGGCTAGAGATTGCACGAAAGATTCAAAGAAAAAGGCGGAGCAAGAAAGGAATTCTACTCCGCCGATGAGACTTTTAAAAATTTTTCACATGGTGCAGCAGACTGCATCAAGAGGACTATTCGTAGTCGACAGGAGTTTCACCCCCAGCTTTGGAGCCGAGAGCACCCCAAACACCGTAAGGGCTTTGACCGCCAGAGACCGGAGGTGCCACAGCACCGAGGTTTCCCGAATCGATGCTGTCGTTGAGGAAGCGGACCGAGCCGTCTCCTAAGGCAATTTGCACGCCACCGCCGTGCTCGCTCGTTGGGGTCCAAATACCAGCAAACCAGTGCGGGGAAACCGAACCGGTTCCTACCATGCAAACAGCGTTGTTAGGAGGTAGGATCGTCGAAACACCGTTGAAGTAGGCGTTTCCAGCCCAAGCTCGATACCCTGGGAGCGTGTCACCGGTGAAGAGCAAGCCAGCGTTGATGTATTCTCGGCCGTTGATCAATTGCGCTTTGCAGCTCAGGGGCGAATAGGTCGCAGGGTCACCTGCGATCAGAACGACGGTGCCTTTGGTGTTGACTAGGTTTGGTCTTTGTCGTTCGGCGAGCATGATGGTGTTGCTCAGACCGTCACGCACGTGGCCAAGGGAGTGGTAAGAGGCGCGACCGAACATTCCGCGGTTGTAAATAGGCAGTTTTCGCAGAGCGAGAGCCAAGTTGTTACGTTCCTCGGTGCCTTGGCCGGTAATTTGGGACTGAGCCATATTATCACCGACGCAGAATGCGTAGCTGGTCAGGCCTCTGTTACGGCCGGCGTTGACCGGTTCGTCGGTCCCATTGTCGCTTGGGCACTCGAGCCAAGGAACACGTTGACGGTAAGCGGCATTGCCGTTCCAGGGTTCAAGTCCAAAACCGTTGTTGAGGCGGTTGATTTGATCGTAAATCGTTTGGCCTTCCACATACGGGAGAATTTCCCACCAACCGCTCATGCAAAACCGCTGTTGGGTTTGGACGATGTTTCCGTTGCCAGATTGTAAAGACGGGAGTTTTTTGTAAGCCGACTCGTAGTTAAGAACGCCGAGGGCTTGTTGTTTCATGTTGTTGCTGCACTGCATACGCCGTGCAGCTTCACGGGCCGCTTGGACCGCAGGTAGGAGGAGTCCTACCAAGATACCGATGATGGCGATGACCACCAATAATTCGACGAGCGTAAAGCCGCCGGGGGAACGTTTGCGCATTGTAAAACTCCAAAGAAGAGGGGGTAAAGGAAAAAATAACTCCTTAACTACTACTATCTAACTTTTCCGATAGGCGAAGTCAAGCTGGGAGCAAGGTTTGCTTATTTAAAAGCCTGTTAATTTGCCAGAATCTAAGAGTCGGATTCAAAAACTTTGACGGTCGGCGGGCGTGCCTGAGTGTTGGATAAGTTTTATGGATCGAGGTTCCCATGGGGAGGATGGATTGCCATGGAAAGTGGCTCAGGGATTCCGCTACCGCCGATCCAAAAGAGATTTAGACTCGGTCTTGGCGACGGCCCAAGGATCGTTGTTTGGCGCAGGCATCGCAGGTGCCGTGGATGATGAACCGATGGTCTTTGACTCGGAAACGGTGCGATCTGGCGACTTGATCGCGCAGACGAACGATCTCGTCGCTGGTGAATTCGATCAATTGCCTACATTTGGTGCAGTATAGATGGTCGTGTTCGGGGTACCCGTAGTTAAGTTCGTACATGCTACGGCCATCGAGTTCGAAGCGATGTAAAAGCCCTGCGTCGACGAATTCTTTGAGGGTGCGGTAGACAGTCGGTCGGGAAACGTAGTTGGTCGAGCCTCTTGAGGGAAGTTGCTCGATGAGTAGATCGGCGTCGAAATGTTCGTGTCGGTTGAAGACTTGTTCGAGCAGGAATTTCTTCTGAGAGGTGTTTCTGAGACCGCGAGCTTGCAGGAACTCCTCGTAGCGTTCCAATGGGGTCATCGAGACCTTAACGGCCTGCAATGGTTGCTTTTGTGTTTTAGGCTGGTTCGGCATTATTGCGGGTCGCTTTGGCTCTGTTCTCCCTCGGGCTCGACTACTATAACTAGGCCATGACCGTTGGCGAGAGAGGGGAGCCCAATGAATTTGGAATTCGAAGGAAAGCTTTTGCTGTTTCGGGTGCTATTGCCATTGGTCTTGGGTGCTACAGCCACTTGGGCTTTAAGACAACTGGAGTTTTCATCTCTGGGTGCAGTCGCTTCGAGGAAACCCAAGTGGATCCTGGTGGGTTGTTTGTCGGTTTGGATGGGCTTTTTGATCTCTGATTTTGGCAGTCGAGCCATTTTGCTCGATAGGAGCCAGTGGCCGAGCTGGGAGGCCCGCGAGCCGTGGATGCACTGGGCTTGGGTGGGACCATTGATTTTTTCTCTTTGGGTGGTCCTTGGATTCGCCTGGCTAGCTACTTTGAGTCTCTTGGTTTTAGGCTGGTGGATGTTTCCTGGAGGCCCTGGTTATGCCGATCAAGCTTCCACGTTTCTAGGTTTGAGGGCACTAGCATTTCTGGCGACGATTTTGAATTTTGCATCGGTATGGCAGCGTCAAACGACCAAGGGTGGTGGTTGGTTTGGCTGGGTGCATGCAATGCATCTTGGGTGCGTTTCGCTCGTGGTATTGCAAAGCTATGCATCGTTGGGTGAGTGGCTGATTTTTAGCGGTGCGATGATGGCTGGAACTGCCCTCTATCGGACTTTTCGAGCCGAGAGCCTAGGTCCAGGGAGCTTGTATGGTATTTTGAAGGCCGATGGGGCTTTGACGTTGCTTTTGGTTTGCGCCGCCGCCTATGGCCTGTGTGTTTCGAGGGCTTATTCGTGGAATCCGATCCCACGGTGGCTATTGCTGTTGCTTGTGGGGATGCCCACACTAAGCGCGTTGATCGATGTTGCGGTGTGTCGTTATCTGGGGGGTGGGTTTTGGGTTCGGTTGCTGGCTGTGATGGGCTTGTTTGGTGCGATGCTTGGCACGATCTATGTCTTCATCGTTGAGGCGGAACCTGCATGGTAGGGTTCGCATGGTAGAGTTCGATTTGGATGGATTGTTGGTTCTCTCGAGGGTGATCGACACTCCGATTGGAAGTCTCCTTGGGGTTGCCATGTCGTATTGCAACGACCGAGGGACGGTAGCGAATCTTTACGAGCTTCGGAGCGAGTCAAACTGCAGGGCTTCGGCAGATTCGGTCCTGCGGATGCAAATCAGCCAGGACTCAAGAAAGTCGACGGACCGCCAGGATCCTCGAATCGCTGCCGGAGAGACATTGCTTGATCGTACCCAGGAGCAATTGCGGGAATATTTTCTCGGGGATCGATTCGAATTCGATATCCCTTTTGCCCTGCAGGGGACCGAATTTCAGATGAAGGTTTGGTCAAGTTTGAGTCAAATCGGTTACTCCCTGACAAGGACTTATGGCCAGTTGGCCATAGAGATCGGGCACCCTAGGAGTTCTCGCGCCGTGGGTGGGACGTTGGCTAAAAATCGTTTATGGATAGTCTTGCCTTGCCATCGTGTTGTGGGGCAATCGGGCAATTTGGTAGGATATGCTGGCGGAGTAGGGATGAAGCAGCATTTGCTCGAACTCGAAAAAAAGCACTCGATCGGTTAGACTGTCGGGTCGATTATGCGGATCCTGAATAAACTTAAAAATTGGTTTTCGTTTCGGCTGACTCACTTCTACCTAATCCATCTGGTGCTACTGTTGCTCTTTGGATGGATGGCGATGGGGGGAGTTGGCCTGCTGGTAGCGTTTTGGGTTGTACTGCTTTGGTTTTCTGCATGGCAGCGTCCGATGCGACCGGAGTTTTTTTTCATCGCTGGTTTTGGATTGCTGGCAGCAGCGAGGTTTTTGCCCAGCGGGATGTGGGACAATGTCTTTTGGCTATTTGGTTTCTTGCTGGTTGCAGCGAGTCCTTTGATCGACTTTATTTCACCGACGTTTCGAAATGGCTGAAAGCGAAATCACCGCAGAGGGACTTTTGAAATCACTCCAAGGCAAGCAAACCCTACCTGCGCGAAGCATCGAGGGTTCTGCTGCCAAGGGGTCCAATCCTGCGTGGTCTCGCCGAACCAGCATCGATGTGTTTCGCGGAATGGTCATGTTTTTGATGCTTGCCGAAGTCCTTCCTTGGAGCAAGTTGCTATCGGTCAAAGACACGTTCTCTGCAAGTGGCCAGAGAGCCTTGGAGTGGATTCATTTCCACACATCCCATGTGGCTTGGGTTGGTTGTTCTTTGCATGACATGATCCAACCTGCGTTTTCGTTTCTAGTGGGTACTTCACTGGCGTTTTCCATCTCCAAGCGAACGCGTCAGGGGCAGTCTTGGGAATGGATGTTCATGCATGCGGTTTTGCGAAGTCTCGTGTTGATATTTCTTGGGATCTTTCTTCGCAGTTTAGGCAAACCCAGCACGAATTTTACCTTTGACGACACGCTCACTCAGATAGGTCTGGGTTATGGACTGCTGTTTTTGTTTGCTGATCGCAAGCCCATACAGGTGGCCTTTGGAGCAGCGGGTATTTTGGTCTTTTATTGGCTGGTGTTTGCTCTGTACCCACTTCCAAAAAGCGGGTTCGATTATCCGGCAGTGGGGGTTCCTGAGAGTTGGGAGCATCATGCAAAGGGTTTTGCTGCGCATTGGAACAAGAACTCCAATGCAGCGTGGGCCTTCGATCGCTGGTGGATGAATCTTTTTCCTCGGGACAAGAGGTTTGAGTTTTCCTCGGGCGGCTATTGCACCCTGAGTTTTATCCCAACGCTATCGACGATGCTTTTGGGATTGCTTGCCGGTCAGTGGCTTCGTGACATTCAGACCGCAGGTCGCAGAAGCCTTTATTTTCTGGTTTCAGCAGCGGTCTGCTTTGCGATCGCCTGGGCTTTGGATTTTTATGGCCTGTGTCCGATCGTCAAACGGATTTGGACTCCTAGTTGGGTTCTCTACAGTGGAGCGATCTGTTTGGTTTGGCTATTGGTTCTGAGTTGGATTTGCGATGACGCGGGGTTTGCGGGCTGGTCCTTTTGGTTCCGAGTCATTGGAGCCAACTCGATCGTCGCCTACGTGATGAGTTGGACGATGGAGGAGTGGACCAAACAGGCCATCGAGCGGCATTTCGGCTTTGCTATCCGCAATTGCGTGCAGCCCGAGTACCACGCCTTTGTTCTGGGCGGGTTGGTTTTGCTCGTGTTTTGGCTGATTTTGCTATGGCTCTACCGACGGAAGATTTTCGTCAGGATCTGAGTTTTTCGTTCACTAGACGCTTGGGTATACTACCTGCGGTTAAGCGTGCGCGATCTTGACGGTTTTCTGTAGGATACGCACAGTATTTTTCTGTTTACTCGCGAAATTCCTAAGGAATTCATTCGAAATGAAAAGGCGATGCATCCAAAGTCAGTCGTTAAGGAGACGGGTTCTAGGTGCCTTATTGGTTGGGGTTTGTCTCCCAGCGGTCAGTTTTGGAGCCGATAGCGTCAAGCTGGGTGATCCAAGCCTGACGGCAGGCGTTCCGGGCTCTGGGGCTTTGACGGTCTTAGACGCCAAAAAATACCTCGATAATCCTGCCAATCACTCGGTGCTGAGCGTTGAGCTTCCCGAAGGCCTATCGGCGGGCAAAGAGGCTATTTACATCCCCGAAGACAACCCACTGACGAGGGCCAAGGTGGAACTGGGGCGGCAGTTGTATTTCGACAAGCGTCTTTCGAAGAACGCGACGGTCAGCTGTGCCGATTGCCATAGCCCTTCGGCAGGTTACGGCGCTCACACGCAATTTGGGGTTGGAATCAACGGCCAACTCGGTGGACGCAACTCGCCGACCTCCTTCAATCGGATTCTCAGTAAAGCTCAATTCTGGGACGGTCGTGCCGGCAGTCTCGAAGCCCAAGCCGTTGGGCCTATTGCCAATCCCATCGAGATGGGGAACACCCATGATGGTGTCGTCAAATTTCTGACTGCCAACGAAGTCTACCGAGTGCAATTCGAGAAGGTCTTTGGAGAGGCTCCGAACATCGATAACGTGGGCAAGGCGATCGCAGCCTTCGAGCGAACCATTGTTACCGGTTCGAGTCCCTATGATGCCTACGAACCACTTCGCAAATTCCAAGAGGCGTTTGCCGAGCAACTCGAAGACATCGATGACTTCAAGCAAGACGATCCCTCGAACTTTGCCAAGTTTCAAGAGCTGACGAAAACGAGCCAAGCCAACCCGATGAGTGAGTCGGCAAAGCGAGGACGCGATCTGTTTTTCAGCACCAAGTCGAATTGTTCTGCTTGCCACGTTGGAGCCAACTTTACCGACGAGCTATACCACAATCTTGGCGTCGGCATGGCGGCAGATAAACCAGACTTAGGCCGCTACGAGCAGACCAAGCAAGACAAAGACAAGGGAGCATTCAAGACACCGACACTCAGGAACGTCGCATTGAACGCGCCTTACATGCATGATGGTAGCCAAGCGACTCTCGAAGAAGTAGTCGAGTGGTACGCCAAGGGCGGGCATCCCAATCCTTACTTGAGTGACAAGATCAAGAAATTGGAGCTCACGGCCCAAGACAAGGCCGACTTGGTCGAATTCATGAAGGCCCTGACGGGTCCGTTGCCCGTGGTCAACGAGGGCAGATTGCCACAGTAATCGGGACGTTCTTTCGGCTCACCAAACAAAAAAATCGGCTCGCTTTCGCGAGCCGATTTTCATTTCGCTTGTACCTTAACCCTAGCAAACCGATTCGCAATTAGCGAACGCGGGTGCTGCTAGCTTGAATGATACCGCGATTGGTGTTCAGGTAAGCATGTGGATCAACTACTGGAGCTGGAGCAGCAGCAGGAGCGGCAGCAGGAACGCTTCCGCAGGAGCTGCAACCCGAGTCACAAGCAGCAGCATCACAGCTGGACTTGCTCTTGAAAATCTTTCCGAGCAGACCGCAGGATCGCTTAGCACCACCGATACCGCCATCGCAACCAGCAGCAGCACCGCTGCAAGGATCGCTAGCAGCAAGTTCAGCACCGCACGAAGGACCACGACCTAGAAGGCCTTTTCCGCAACCGCCAGCGATTTCAGCACCGCAGCTTGGGCCAGCACCGCATCCACCAGCAACTTCAGCACCGCAGCTTGGAGCAGCGATTTCGCTACCGCAGGTTGGAGCAACCTTAGCAGCATGCTTAGCAGCCAAACGTGCATGCAGGTTAGCAGCAGCGTTGTGGATCTTGTTCATCTTCTCAACGTGAGCTGCGTGCAGTTTGCACTTCAGACCCTTGAGACCATCCAAAACTGGGGTACGGCAAACTGGAGCCGAACCGCAAGCGCTGGTTTCAACGCCGCAGCTTGGTCCAACAATCCCGCCGTTACCACCTGCACAAGGATCACAAGCACCGGCGATTTCAGTTCCGCAGCTTGGTCCACGCTTTCCGAGCAGACCGCAACCAGCTTTGCCACCACCGATTCCAGCACCGGCACCGGCACATGGATCGCATGCAGGAGCAGCGATTTCGGTTCCGCAGCTTGGTCCACGACCGCCAGCGATTTCGGCTCCGCAGCTAGGATCAACAACCGAGGTGTCACAGCAAGAGCTCTTGGCTCCAACGCCGTTTCCACCCAAGAGACGATGGATCAGATCGCCACCAAAGCTTTGTCCGCTAAGGCATGCTCCCAAAACCATCGATCCAACAAAAATGTTCCACTTCATCTAGACTAACTCCCTATGTACATTGGGTCACTGACTACCACAGACAT
>JAGWZB010000203.1 GCA_018969045.1 Planctomycetota bacterium
TGTTCCAAGTGCTGAGCCATCAGTTCCGGCAAGTCTTCGACCAAGCGATGTTGCCCTGTGGAATCGACGACCATGGTTTGATGAAGGTATCGATCCTCGGCAAATTGCGCTAGTTGCAAAAGCGCTCGATGCTGCTGCACAGAGTCCAAACCACTCCAAGGGACGCGGATCGCCGAGGAGACTTGAACCTTCCCGACTTGAATCCCAAGCGAGAGGGATTCGAGGACCTGCTCTTGCTGGTTTTCGCCCATGACCGCAGAATGGCAGATATCGTGACAAATCGTCAGATACTCTCTGGCTCGCTGTGCTTGGGCGTGGCTGATCGCAGGAGTTGACCAGTAACGCTGGTAAAAAGCCCTGAGGCTTGCATTGTCGGTGAAGATGCATCCTGGTTCTGGTTCCAAGGCGATACGAATCCTACGCCCAGTTTTCTCATAACGCGCATTGAGCTCATCGGCCAGCAACAGTAAATTCGCAGCGGCTTGAGCGTACCTGGACTCCTGATCCGTGCAACGCTGGTTCCAACCGATAGGCAACGTCGAAATCGAACCGCTGAGACCTTCGGGTAAAAGCCGATCGAGAATTTCGATTAGATCACGCGTGTACTGCAATCGAGCAGGCTCCCACCAAGCCGGTTCATAGACACGGTGCTTGACCACCTTTTGATGGAAGTCTTGCTGAGGAAATCCATTGATGGTGTAGGGCACCAGACCCATCGACTGAAGCTGTTGTTTGAATCGGTCCAAGCGATCTTCCTCGAGGAGCTCTTTGGCCGCCATCTGGGAAAACCAAAGACCCACTCCGAGTCGGTCTTGGCCAAGCCTCTGTCTGACCGGAAGTGCACATTTGCGTAAATTCGCTAAGATAGAATCGCTGTCCAGGCCAGCATGGACATTCGTGCAATAGCCTAGCAGTGTTCCACTTCGAGACAGACTCATGGGTTATCCTTCGGACTCCTGATGGTTCTCTTTGCGTCCACCATGACTACTGGGCCGCGTTTTGGACATGCTGCGCTGGAAATCGCGAAACTCCTGGGGCCACTGCGCAACAAAACGCATAGGCTGAAGTGTCGAAGGATGTTCAAAGCCTAAGCTCTCGGCGTGCAAGGCAATCCTTCGATACGGCCAAGCGCGGTGGGTGGCCAAGTCCCTGCGGTACCTGGGGTCCCCTAGAATGGGATGTCCAAGATCTGCCAAATGCACTCGGATCTGGTTGCGTCGCCCAGTCTCCAGGCGAACTTCGACCAGCGTTGCATCTTGCCATCGCTGACGGACTCGATAATGGGTGATCGCCAGCTCGCCTTGGCTGGGATCTTCGACCGAATACCGGTTGAGATTCTCATCGGTGGCCAAGTAGTTTCGGATGGTTCCGGAGTCGTTTGGAACCAAACCAGCCAGGATCGCTATGTACTGCCTGTCAGGTTTCCGAGCGGCAAATTGGTTTCTCAGTTGCTCTGCGACCGCAAGGCTCTTTGCCATGACCAGCACCCCAGATACATCGCGATCCAAACGGTGCACGCAAAAAATCTTGGCTTTGGAGTTTTGGTCCTGAATCCTGCGTTGGACGCGCCCTACCAATGTTTGGGCTTCGCGATACTGAGTAGGAACGGTCAAGAGATTCGAAGGTTTCACGACCACGCACAGATCTGGATCGTCGTAAAGAAACTCGATGGACCCTCGGGCCGATGGACTTTTTTTAGGAGTGCTCTGCGCGATGGGCATCGGTATGCGATCGACCTGAATCAGATCGCCAGGTTCCAGTGTCCAATGGGCCTTGCGACACGGCTTTTGATTGACCGTTACGCAGTTGTTTTCAATGAGCCAAATGCAATGGCTCGTGGGGATTCCAAGCAAGTTCTTCAGGACACTGGCCAATTGGCGTGCCGGAGGGGGGATATTGCTGGGGACTTCGATGGTCTGGATCGTCATAACCACCAGCATAGCTCGTTTGCCTGGTTTTGATCAGCCGTTTTGGAGAATTTGCAGCCTAGTCCATGGTGCAAGATTGCAAAGCGTACGGCTGGATTGTAGCTTGGGGATCCATCATGAATAAAACCAACCATACCAGGATCGAGTATTTGCTTTTTCTTTTGTTGGCATACAGCGGCTCTATGGTCGCAACCGCCCAGGATCACCTGCCGCCAGACTCGCCGCGGGTCACCCCTGTGGTGAAGGTCATCCGCCAAATCGAACCGGCAGTCGTCGGGTTGTTCACCCCGATCGGCAACAATCAGATTTCTTCGGGCAGCGGAACGATCATTCATCCCTTGGGCTATGTTTTGACCAACAACCACGTTGTCCCAGAACCGCAGGGCTTCGCGCTGTTTTCCGACTCCAAACGCGTTCGTTTTGAAGTCGTATCCCGATACCCAGAGTCGGATCTAGCGATGGTTAAGCTTTTGGATGTCGAGGTTCCACTACCAACGATACGGCTTGGTACAAGTTCCGAAATCCTCAATGGTGAGCCTGTCGTCGTAGCAGGAAACCCCGGCGGTCGAGGTCTGGTGTTCACCGCAGGCATCGTCAGCGCCAAAGATGTGTTGGAAGGAGGGCCCAACGCCATGATCATGTCCAATTACGTCAACGACCGTCGCGAGCGGTTGATTCAATTCGATGCAGCTAGCAACAAAGGAAACTCCGGTGGTCCTTTGGTCAACATGGACTCAGAGATCGTCGGAATTGTTTCAGCGGTCATCGAAGGGGAACAAAACATTGGATTTGCAATCCCGATCGACCGAGCGATTCGAATTGCACAGCGTATGATCGAGCCCGAGTGGACTTACGAAAAAAACACTCGGATCGATATCGAGCCAAGTTCCAAGCAAGCGGTTGTGCAATCGGTCTTGCCCCAAGTTTCTGTATCCGAGAACAGCTTACCCGATGCCGCCAAGATCCAACCTGGAGACAAGATCATCGCGATGTTTGACCAGCCGGTCTCCAGTTCGCTCGACTGGTACTTGCTGCTCGAAACGTATTTGCCAAAAAACGATCGACTGAATCTATCGGTCGATCGCCAAGGGGAGAAACTGAAAATCGACTGGCCAATTCAAAAATCCCAGGCACTTGAGTCAGTCCAAGCCGAAACCACCAAACCTGGACTTCGCTATGAATTTTACGAAGGAAAATTCAATCAGATGCCCGACTTTCAGACCCTTGAGCCGGTCCGTGGTGGAGTGACCGAAAAACTCGATGTCTCCGAATTGTCGATGGGTAGGAACGACAATTTTGCGATTCGATTCTCGGGGCACGTAGCGATCCCAAACGATGGGCTTTATCGCGTCGTGGTTGTCTCCGATGACGGCAGTCGATTGTTCATCAACGACCAGTTGTTTATCGACAACGATGGCAACCATCCAGCCAAACCTATAGGACGAATCGTGAGACTCCAAAAAGGATTGCTTCCGATCCGTGTCGAATACTTCCAAGGAGATGGACTCAAGTCCCTCTACGTGATCGTTGAGCCTTGTCCGGATCGTCGAGCAATCACACTCAAGGACATGAAGTTCTTGCAAGGCGAACGTTTGCGCACGATTCCGTAAGGATCGAATGAGGATCGAATACGTCTGTCACTTGGAAAGTTCTTTTGACACCATGGATTGCCACCGCATATTCGCTTATGGAACCCTCAAGTCCGATCAACTGCGAGGCTCGATGTGGCCAAGACGACCGATTCGAATCGAGCCTGCAATCACGACCGGAGAGTTATGGGATTTGGGGAGTTACCCCGGACTGAGCGTCGGCTCGGAATTGATTTTGGGGGAGGTTTGGACATTTTTCCCCGAGGATATGGATACGACGCTCGATGTTCTCGATGGAATCGAGGGGTACGATCCCTCAGGCGATTGCGGGATGTATTTAAGGCGGCAGATCGACGTCCAGATCCTCGATGCAAAAAACCAAACCCAAGGATGTCATCTAAGCTCCCCAATCGAAAGCGTCTCCGTCGAAAGCGTCTCCGTGAAATGCTTTGTCTACGTCATTGCAGATCCAAGCCGATGGCCCAAGGCTCGGCAGATCGAGCCTTGGTATCACAACCGCTGGCAAACAGCATTGGCATCCTGGCCCGACAGCCAGTCGAGAGTTCCCAAACACCTATCCCAAGAGGAGTGATGGGATTTTCCAATCTTGGATTATCCGGTATCAATTAATGCCCCGGACCCATTCACCCACTGAGGATCGACTCTATGTCAGCCGCGTTTGACTTCCAAGCCTTTTTGTCCAACACCGGTGACCAAGTAGCACTGAGCACATCAGGCACAGGCCCCCAAGGCAGCTTGCCCTTGACCGATGAAATGCTCAGAACCTGGTCCAGTGGCGATTTGTTCGGTTGGACTCAAAACGCGGGGATGGGATGGGATCCCAAGAAGATGCTCGGGCCGCAGTTTTTGCTGCTGAGCACCCAAGGAGGGATGCGGGATCAGGACGGTAAACCGATCGCTTTGGGATACCACACCGGGCATTGGGAAGTTGGGTTGCTGGTGCGGGCTGCAGCCGAGTGGTTCTATGAGAATGGCGGGGTCCCATTTGCGGGTTATGTCAGCGATCCGTGCGATGGACGAACCCAGGGCACCACGGGCATGTTCGACTCGCTGCCTTATCGAAACGATGCGGCCATTGTTTTCCGTCGACTGATCCGGTCCCTTCCGACCCGTCGTGGTGTCATCGGGGTTGCCACGTGCGACAAAGGACTCCCGGCAATGATGATTGCCCTTGCTGGAGCTTCGAATCTCCCGAGCGTTGTGGTGCCCGGAGGAGTCACTTTGCCTGCTCGCAACGAGCATGGACCCGAGGAAGACCTCGGCAAAGTCCAAACGATTGGGGCCCGGTATACCAATGGCATGATCTCGCTTGAGGAAGCGTCTGCGGCCGGCTGTAAAGCGTGTGGTTCTCCTGGTGGTGGGTGCCAGTTCCTTGGAACCGCAGCGACCAGCCAAGTGATCGCAGAGGCTCTTGGAATGACGGCTCCTCATGCCGCCTTGGCACCTAGTGGTCAACCGGTTTGGCTTGATATCGCTCGCCAGTCGGCCAAGATTCTTTGGGACCAGCACCAACGCAAATCAAAACTGGCTGATATCCTTTGCGAGGATTCATTCCATAACGCGATCGCGGTGCATGCTGCCTGCGGCGGTTCGACCAATCTGTTGCTGCACATACCTGCGGTGGCATTTGCCGCGGGAATAGAGCGTCCAAGCTTGCAGACGTGGACCCAGCTGAATCGCAAGATCAGTCGTTTCGTCGATGTTCTGCCCAACGGCCCAAAATTCCATCCGACCATACGCTTGTTCTTGGCCGGAGGGGTCCCGGAGATTATGTGGCATCTTCGAGAGATGGGGATCGCCAAGTGCGATTGCAAGACCGTAACGGGGATGACTTGGAATGAGATCCTGGATCGCTGGCAAGACTCACCTCGTCGCAACGCGATGCGTGATTTGCTCCGATCTCGCGATGGCGTGGATCCCGATGAGGTGATCATCCCACCGGCCAAAGCCAAGCAACTGGGGATGACTAGCACGATATGTTTCCCCAAAGGAAACATTGCACCCGAAGGATCGGTTATCAAATCCACAGCCATAGACTCCAGTGTCATCGATGCCGATGGTGTTTACCGGAAACTTGGCCCGGCCAGGGTTTTTTGTTCGGAAAAAGAAGCGGTTGCGGCGGCCAAGGGTCAGCACGCAAAACCGCTTCAAGCTGGCGATGTCGCGGTGCTGATCGGTTGCGGGCCGATGGGAACGGGTATGGAGGAGACTTATCAACTCACCAGTGCTCTGCGATACCTCGATTACGGCAAGCATGTTGCTGTGATCACCGACGCGCGTTTTTCTGGCGTCAGCACCGGAGCTTGCATCGGTCATATCGGTCCGGAGGCTCTCGCAGGTGGACCGGTTGGAAAACTCAAAGACGGCGATTTGATCGAAATCCTCATCGATCGCAATCGGTTGGATGCCAGCGTCAATTTTGTAGGTTGCGATGGAGCGAGATTTTCGCCCCAGCGAGGATCTGAGATTCTGGCCTCGCGGGATCCGCATCCTGGACTATCACCTGACCCACGACTTCCGACCGACACGCGATTGTGGGCCGCTTTGCAACGCGCAAGCGGTGGGACTTGGGGTGGATGCGTTTATGATGCAGATCGAATTATCAAACTACTAGAAGCGGGGATTCAAGCCACCGAAGCGTCATGATATTGCTTTTGGATAATTACGACAGTTTTGTCTACAACCTCGATCGATATCTACAGCGGCTTGGGCACCCCACGCTGGTGCTGCGCAGTGACTCGATCGGATGCGATGGAGTGGCTCGTATCGCCCCCAAAGCAATCATCATTTCGCCTGGCCCCAAGGATCCTGACCATGCCGGCTGCTCGATGGAAGTCGTCCGACGCTTTGGCAGTTCGATTCCAATCCTGGGCGTGTGCTTGGGGCATCAGGCCATCGGCCAAGCGCTCGGGGGGAAAATCGTACGAGCCAAGGAGCCGATGCATGGAAAAGCATCATCGATACACCACTCAAGCGATCGACTCTTGGCAGGCTTGCCCAATAAGTTCCAAGTCGGCAGATACCACTCCTTGGTGATTGAACCTGGCTCCTTGCCAGCATGCCTTGCTGCTACGGCGTGGTCCGATGATGGATCCATTATGGCCATCGAACACACGGAGCATCCGGTTTTTGGAGTTCAGTTCCATCCTGAGTCGATTTTGACCGAGCACGGTTATGTCATTCTCAGCAACTTTTTAGCCCAAGCTGGTCTCAGCTCGTCTGAGATCCCCGCATCGGACCTGTGCCCTTGATCAAGATTATTTCTTTTGCCTCTACTCCTCTTGCTGCATCTTGCCCCGTCCGAACGAAAACTCGAACTCGCTTAGTGCTGGGATGAGCATCGCTGCGGTTGCGAAAGCATAAGAGACAACGATCGTCGAAAAGACCGTCAACTCTTGATCCCTAAGAATAAAGCTGGTGATCGCAAAGAAGGTCAGAAACGGGAGCAAGAAGGAGGTTAGCGTAATCGCCGGAGAGGGATTACGGCTGCCGATGGCTAAGTAAAGTCCGGTGCCTCCACCCAAGATGATCATTAAGAAGGGTGCAAGCTGTCGCCCAAACGAACCTCGAAACATCAGCATGATGAGCATGCAAGTAGCGACGCCTAAGAACAAGAAGAAAACCGTCCCAAGGCTGGTTCCGATCGCCGTTCGGCTTTGAAAATAGATCATCCCGCAGTGGATCCCAAGCATGCAAACAAAGAGGTCCATCACCAGCATGGCTATGATTGAAAAGATCAAGTTCTCGGTCGATAAGCCGCCGTAGAACCACGGGATCAAGAGCAAGAGGATCGGTAGGATGACCATCTCTTTCATGACATACAAAACGCCGAAAATCTTGCCAAAAATGAAGTCAAACGGAGTGATCTCTGTCACCAGCAGCAGGTCCAATGCTCCCGCGTCCCGTTCGTTGGTCACCGAATTGACCGCAAGCGCGTTGATCAAGATCAAAGAAAAAACCAGCAATGGTGCCAAAACAGTAACCGATGGGGCCACCAGTTGCTCTTGATACCCTCGGTCAAGTGAAGCTCCACCGCTACGGGCGATTTGATATAGACCATAGGCCACACAGGCAGCGAGGATCAAATAAGCGATCCGGATAATCAGAACTTTTCGACCATAGGCCCAGGTGCACATCTCTCGCCATAGGATCGGATTGGACCACATCGTCCGTGGATCTCGACTCTTCCAGGACTTGATGGTTCGGCCTTGCGAATTCGGAAGCGACGAAATCTCGGTCGTACCATCCTGGCTGGCTCCATGCTGGCTAGCCATATTCGGAGTTGAATCCTCCGAGTACTCGGCCGAGACTCGGCGTCGCTCGCGATTGGGATTCCATACCCTAAGCCTGAGAATCGAAAGTCCGATCAGAGCTGCAGCAAGACCAAGCAGCACAGCTGAACTCAAAATCGGGTGTTCCCAAACCCCTAAGGCAGATCCTACCGAAGAGCCCACGATCGGTTGGGCTACTTGCCAAATCGCTCGGATCGGACTCATGACATTGGCCAGTTGGGGTGAAACCCCGGGAATCGCCCGGATCCAAATCGCTTCGCCGATCGCCAACCAAATAGCAACCATCAGCAGTGTCACCGCGATGGCCTGAAACGTCTTCTCCCGCCAAAAGGCGATCGTCGCGCCCAAGCTGCAGGTAAGCACGATCGTTGAAGCGGTAATGAGCGTCGCGCTGGCCGATTGCTGCAACGAAACTCCACCCAGCAAGCAGGGAAGAAAAAGTATCGGTGCGACCGATAGCAATGCATTGAAGGCCCACAGCAATCCCGAACCGACTTTGCCCAATACAACTTCGGAGTTGCTCAGCGAAGTCATCAGCAAGAGCGTCAGTGTCTGCTTGTCCTTTTCATGGCTGACTGCTGACACCCCGGCCAACGCTCCCAGGAACATCAGGACCAGCAGTTGAAAGGGAGCTATCAGTTGAAAAATCAGAACGCCAAACCTAGCCAAATCACCAGCGTTCTGGACCGGTTGAACCCCGGCTAGCAGAAGCCATGTGGTGCTGATGATGGCAAAAACCATCACCAAAAAAACCACGCGAGCCGCAAAGTGTCTTGGGCGGCGAGGCAATACGGCAGTTTCACGCTGAAAAATCGGTCCAATCATACCGACAGTCTAACTCCCCCGGGTTTTGGCCGCTATATCCGCACAGGAGTGTTTCCCACGACTCAGTGTCGTTATGAAACCCCAGAAAACTCGGATTACCCGTGAA
>JAGWZB010000204.1 GCA_018969045.1 Planctomycetota bacterium
TTAGCGGTTTTAGAAACCGGACCGCTAATGTTCGCTTATAGACGCTCATGGAGCAGCCGGACCGCTGACCGCGCTTGGACATTAGCGGTTTAAGAAACCGGACCGCTAATGTTCGCTTATAAACGCTCATGGAGCAGCCGGACCGCTGACCGCTTCTGGACATTAGCGGTCATTAGTGCCCATTAGCGGTTTAAAAAACCGGATCGCTGATGAAAGGACAGGAAAGGCTTGCATGGGAACAGATTTTCGGTTTCACACGGGCTTGTCGGCGATATTTCGCGTATCTTCGCAATTTGAGGTTAGCCGCTTTTGATCGGTAAGGAACTCGGAGATTATAAATCTCTTGAAAGTCAGCTTATCCAAGGGACCGAAATTGACTAAGTACCCGACAGGGCTCTTTGATACCCTCATGTAGTTGAATAATTGTCCTTCGTGCTCGGTCAGGATCTTCGATATTGCCTTGATTTCCACGATGATTCGATCATTGACGATGAAATCAGGGAAGTACCTTTTTTGCAATTCCCGATTCTTGTAATAGACGTTAATCTCGTGTTTTGAGCAAAACGGAATTCCACGCATCCGAAGCTCAATCTCTAGGCTTTGTTGATAAATCTCTTCAGACAATCCACCTCCAAGCACGTTATGAACTTCAAAGGCTGCTGCCATGAACTGATAGCCTTCCTCGGATAGTGGATGCTCATTGGTACTCATCTTCTCCCCTCTATGCAAACGCTCCCATACGCATACATCAGCCAACGATTCGGTATTTTATCTTCATGAAAGAAAAACGCCCTGATTTGGTCAGAAAATTTTGAAGGCCCTACTAAGAACCGGACCGCTAATGTTCGCTTATCGACGCTCATGGAGCAGCCGGATCGCTGACCGCTTTTGGACATTAGCGGTGATCAGTGCCCATTAGCGGTTTAAGAAACCGGACCGCTGACCGTGCTTAGACATTAGCGGTCATTAGTGCCCATTAGCGGTTTAAAAACCGGACCGCTGACCGTGCTTAGACATTAGCGGTCATTAGTGCCCATTAGCGGTTTCATTGGCATCCGCAAAATGCGGTCGGTTGTAGCAAAATGAGACAGTTTGTTTATAATCCCCCGACTCCCAGTGATTCTGTCCTTTTTTCACATCCAGGCCAATGTCCAGCTACTTGAAGGTGATCCGTGGTACGGACTTGAATGCTAAGTTGCCGCTGAACCGTCATGTCGAGACGCTCATTGGGCGGGGTGCTGAGTGCCAAGTACAGTTGAACGACCCGATGTGTTCTAGGGTGCATGCCAAGATCCTCTACAGCGAGGGACGTTGGCGGGTTTTGGATGCCGGCTCGAGAAATGGCACCACGGTGAATCGATCCAAGACGGACACAGCGGTTTTGACCGATGGAGATGAAATCCGCGTCGGTGGAACATCTTTCCGATTTGTCGATGAAGCCAGTTTGGACGAGCAAACCGTCGAAGTCCTAAGCCATTCGGCGGATCTGAAGCCTGATCAGCCCAGTGAATCTAGTTCCGTGAACATTGTTCATGGCATGACCGCATTTCATGCTTTGAAAGAGGCTGGGCGAAATGAAGATGTCGCTGATTTGCATCAGTTGTCCATAAGTTGCATCTCCCTTTCAAGCCCCGATGACGTAGCGACCATTGCAACCGAGCTTTTGCGCAAGCGAACTCATGCCACCGCCGTCGCTTTCTTAGTCGCCAATGAATATGGCCTTTTGGATGTGACCCACCAGTATCCCGATGGACCAAAAGCAAAGAAGCTTGAGCTGAGCGATCGGCTGACAGAGTTAGTCTGTAAGCATGGTAAGGCGGTATGGATGCAGCAGGACTCCGACAAAGAGAGGAGTTCAACGGTCAAAGACGGGGTTATGCGAACTTTCAAAGATGCGATTTGCGTCCCTTTATTGGATGATCGCAGGACAATCGGTGCAATCCATTTGTATAGAGAAAAAGAGGTTTTTCCAGCCCACGCGTTCGACTTTGCGATCGCTGCCTCGAGCATTCTGTCTGCGACGATTCTGCGTGTCCAGGAATCTCAAGTGCTTCGGATCAATCACGATCGGCTGAAAACGCGCAATGCGGAGTTTGATGAACTCATCGGCAAGAGTCCTGCAATGACCGAGCTTAAAGAGAAAATCGTTCGGGTCGCGAGAGCTTCAGGGTCCATTTTAGTTCGAGGCGAAAGCGGTTCGGGCAAAGAACTAGTTGCCAGAGCTATCCATCGTGCAAGCACCCGTGCTGACCGACCGATGCTCAGTGTCAATTGCGCCGCGATCCCCTCGGAACTTATGGAAAGCCAACTTTTTGGGCATGTCAAAGGGGCCTTTACGGGAGCCGACAAGGAGCATGTAGGGTGGTTTGAACAAGCCAACAGCAGCACGCTGTTTCTTGATGAAATTGGAGAGATGACGCTTGAAGGCCAAGCGAAATTGCTTCGTATTCTCGAAGGCCATCCTTTTCTGCCAGTCGGAGGACGCAAGGAGGTTAAGGTTGATGTGCGTGTGATCGCTGCGACCAACCGCGACTTGAAAGAGTTTGTTCAAGAGAAGCGGTTTCGTGAGGATTTGTACTACCGGCTGAGCGTCTTTGAATTGGTCGTTCCACCTCTGCGACAGCGGGGCGAGGATATCGATTTGATGATCATGCACTTCTTTGAGCACTTCTCAAAGTTTCATGGTCGTCCGCAGTTAAAACTCAGCCATCAAGCACTCGATAAATTGCGAAAATACTCCTGGCCAGGAAATGTGCGCCAATTGCGAAACGTCATCGATAGCGCAGTAGTTTTGGCAAACGGCGAAGAGATCAAAGCAAGCGACCTTACGTTGCACGAAACCCTTAGCGACGCTGACTTGGATTCTCTGAACATCGAGCAATGGGAGCAACGTTTGATACGCGAAGCCTTGCGTCGCACGCGCGGAGGCATCCCGGAAGCCTCCGAGATGCTAGGTATCTCTCGAGCCACCATGTACCGCAAACTCGATGCCTACAACGTAGACCGCTCCGAATTCCAATAGGTGTTACCCTGTCGGATGCCTGTAGGATTATTAAAGCTAATCGGGTGCGCCGGTGCCAATCGAACCGAGGGCTTTGTGTATCAGGTTGAGGACACTTAGTTCCCAAGTTCAACGAATCTAGCTGATTTGCCGATCGGCTGTTTGTAAACATCGGAAAATACGCCATAATCCGAAAGTCTTTCCATGCCCGACCACTACAACTTGTTGCGCAACTTTGTTAAACCACTGACGGTCGAGCCATGCTCTTTGAATCTTCATTCCTGCGGAGTCGCACGTATTGACTGCCGCCCGATGGAAGTTTTCTGAAGAAGATTCATGCAGAGTGTCCATGGTTAAGACGTCGTCTCGAGTAGCACCTTGAATCCAATAACCAACGGTACTGAACTACCACGCCAAGTATTGGCATTTTTGCGTTGTTTCTTTCTTTTTCTTGGAACCGTAACTTCGGTCTCGAAGGCTTATGCTTCCGAACCCTTTTTGATCGAGTCCGAAAGGTTCGCAGTCAGGTCCCTGTCGAAGCATCTATCGATTTTAATCGACCAAGACCATCGGTTCGCATTGGAAGCCATAGGCCAAGATTCCCACGACGAAGGCTTTAAGGAGAATCGATTTCCTATCGCATCGATCGGTTTTACTTCGGCTGCGGTTTGGGCTCGATGCAAGATCCTCAATGGATGCCAAGATGAAGTCAACGTAGTGGTTGAGTCTTCGATGTCCAGGCTATCCCATGCTGATTGGTACCTAGTGCAAAATGGGAAGGTCGTCAAAACGGTCCGTTGTGGAGTGAAGGATTTAGCCAAAGGGGTGACGATAGCTGATCAGTACCCAAAAATAGAGTTTAGTATCGCTCCCAAAGAAGAAGTAAGTCTTTATCTTTGTGCGCAGTCCGATACCGCCATTTGGTTACCCTTGAAAATCGCATCGGCGAATGAATTCAAATCCTTCGAGCGATTTCGCTTCATCAAAGAGTTCTTTTTGCTTTCGGTATGTTTGGCAATATTCGTAATCTCACTGCTCATCGGCGTGTCTTGCCAGCAAAAGATGTACTTTGCATTGGCGATTGTATCACTGATATTCGCGATGCTCTTTGCGGTATTCAACGGACATCTTCGATCTTTGTTTCCTGGAATGCCCATGTGGTTTGATCGTCAGTTCTATGGCGTTCTGACGGTGATGGGATTGTTGGGGCTGATTGCCTGCGATTTGGCGGTTTTTGACTTCAGCCGATGGCCTGGATTCATGACCAAGCTTCGTCGGCTCATCATTGTTTTCTTTGCTATGATGCTTCTTGTATTCTTGCTCATCGATTACACAGTGTCTTCAAAATATGTCTTCTCGCTCCTTGGAGTCGGCGCGCTGGTATATGCCTTGATTTGTGCTTGGGTAGCCATTTCACAACGAGGGTGGTCATCCTTGATTCTACTGCTGGCTTGGAGCGTTATTGCAGTCAATTTCGGGGTGGGTCAGTTATCTCAGTCCTACATCGAACCCAATACCATCCAGTCCCTGCTCTTTCCTTTGGTGTTAGCCCTCTTTCTAATTAGGTTGATTCAGAATCAAATTTCACTGTCTCAGACTCAAGTCAAACTCTCGAATTCCTTGCAAGCGGAGTCCGAAGCACGTCTGGCTGCCCTGCGGTCCCAACTGGACCCTCATTTTCTTTTCAACTTGTTGACATCTATCCGAGTACTCTCGAAATTCGATCCATCCAAAGTCCCGGAATTGGTCGAACGTTTGGCCGTATTCCTCCGATTTCGACTCTCGTCCAAAGAAACGCCTTACCGAAGTCTCATCGATGAAGTAACCGCGACCCAAGCGTATCTGGATATTGAGAAAGTAAGGTTTGGCGATCAACTGAAGGCCCAGTTCGATATCCAACCTGAAACCCAGGATTGGCAAGTACCCGAAATGATTTTGCAACCCTTGGTAGAAAACGCGATCAAACACGGTTTCGCTGTTGATAAGCCCGTCCGTTTATTGATCAAGGCCAATTTACTCGCCGGACGCCTCCAATTGCAGGTGTCTAATGAGTGCCACAACACTTCCAATCCAGAGGCCGAGGGTGGGTTCGGTATTGGATTGTCCAACACGCGTGATCGATTGGCATGTCTCTACGGGGATCGCGCTAGCCTGCTCGTAACCGAATCCCAAAACATTTTCACCGCAAATCTGCAAATCCCACAGATCGAACAAAAAACGCCCCCTTCCGATCGTTAAGCGACCCGAAACGCCGAGAAACCAACATTTCTAGTGAAAAACCACTCCATATTGGGGGGTTGGCGATGCCTTAAAATAAGGGGTTATCAGAGTCAGTCACGTCAAGCTGACCGGTAGAAATAAATAAGCGTTTGACCAAGGCAGGTGCGAGATGTCGACCGATCCACGTGTTTCCCGATCCGTTTCAAGGCGAATGTTTTCCATGGGGATGGTTGCTGCAGGCACTTGGTGCGCCATGGGCGGTTTGATGGATAACCGCAGTGTCCTTGCCGAAGATAACCAGCAGTGGCTTACTTGGCGAGGAAGCACCCGGGATAGCTTGGTCAACGACCGATCGTGGCCAAGTACCCTGACCGAAGAGAACTTCAAAAAAGTTTGGTCGGTTCCCTTCGGTGATAGCTATTCGGGGCCGATCGTTACTACATCGTCGGTCTTTACTACCGAATCGGTAGAGGGTAAGGAGCGAGTGACTTGTGTCGATCGTCGAACCGGCGAGACCCGTTGGAGCAAGGATTGGGAAGGCTCCATGAAGGTGCCATTTTTTGCTGCTCGAAACGGGAGTTGGATCCGATCGACACCGGCTTCGGATGGTCAGACCCTTTTCGTAGGTGGCATCCGCGATGTTTTGGTCGCTTTGGATTGCCAAACAGGTGATGAAAAATGGCGGATGGATTTTGGCCAGAAGTTCGGTAAAGTTCCCGATTTTGGAATGGTTTGTTCCCCGCTCATCGATGGCGATTTTATCTACGTCCAAGCGGGCAAGGGTCTGCATAAACTCAACAAGAACGATGGGACGATCGTCTGGTCGGCCCTTGGCGATAATGGGGACATTATGTCCAGCGGGGCATTCTCTTCGCCAGTGATCGCAACACTCGATGGCAAGCGACAGTTGCTGGTCCAAACCAGATCGTACTTAGCCGGCGTCGATCTTGAGAGTGGCTCGAAGCTATGGAGCAAGGAGATCGCTTCGTTCCGTGGGATGAACATCCTGACACCCACGGTGTGGGACAACGGTATTTTCACCAGTAGTTACGGCGGCAAATCGTTGTTGTTGGATGTGGAGTCCAGCGGCACGAAAACCCGATGGGAGAACAAAGTCGAAGGGTACATGTCCTCGCCAATTGTGATCGATCATTACATCTACCTGCACCTTCGCAACAAGCGATTTGCTTGTATCGATATGAAGGAAGGCAAAGAAGCTTGGATCACCCGGCCTTACGGCGAGTACTGGAGTATGGTCAGCAACGGTGAGAAGATTTTGGCCTTGGATCAAGCTGGAAAAATTCGGTTGATCGCACATAATCCGGCTGAGTACACTATGCTGGGCGAAGTCAAAGTCACCGACGAGGAAGCGTGGGCGCACCTTGCCATCGCTGGCTCTGACGTGGTGATTCGCACCCAGAAATCGTTGTGCCTCTATCAATGGAAAGACTAGCCGATGGCCGAAGACGACTTGACCAAAGCGATTCAGCGACTGGAGGAACTTTTTGGCAAGCCGTCTGAGGCAACGTTGGGTGCGGCAGTCTTTCAGAGCCAATCGGCTTTGTCGGCAAGCCAGCTTGATGAGTTTTCCAAGGCGCAGTATCAGCATTTCGCAGGTGCGGCTTGGGAATCGTTCGGAGAGGAGAACTGGAACAGGCCTTGGAAGCTACTTTATCGTAGGCCCAAGTCCTCGCCTCCAGATATCTTAAGTGAACTCAATCAAATCGAAGATTCAGCAACCAATCTAGCCGCTTCGCAACTGACCGAGAATCACGACGATCCTACTGGGGCTCAGGAGGCGTTGAAGGGTGTTTTTGATTCGGATTTGATTCAAGAAGTGTCCATCTATCGCATCGGTGACTCCGAAGCGATCACGGGGGTGTTGATCGCCGGGATCGTCGATACGGGAATTGGGATCGCTTTGGTATTCCTCATGGATTGAGCACTTCGGTTGCGTGCATAAGACCTCGGATATATCCATACGCAAAGAGTCGTCCGAGCATGGTGTAGCCCGGCTCACCGTCATCCTCTCCGACCATTTGAGGCACGTGGTCTGGTCGGATTGGGCCGCAGAAACCTACTTGCCGCAGCGCACGCATTGCAGCGGCCATATCCGTTGGTCCGTTGTCATGGAAGGTTTCTTCAAACGCTTCGGGAGTACCCTGCACATCTCGGAAGTGGACGTACTGGATCTTGCTTCCAAAATGCCTGATGGTTGATGGCGCGTCGCAACCCATCGTCACAAAACTTCCTTGGCAAAAACAAATTGCATTGCTCGGTGAGTTGTATTCTTGAAGCAATCGATCGAAGCACTCGACATTGTGCATAATCCGAGGCTTGTCCAGTAGGCTTGGCAAAGGTGGATCATCCGGATGCATCGCCATCGTTACACCGCAGGATTCGGCGATCGGCAATAGGCCATGGAGCATCCGATCGAGGTTCTCCCATAGTTTTTTGGGTGTTTGAGAACGGGCGATTTTCTCGTGCTGGTCATCGGAGGGTCGAGCTCCTAGCATGACCGCACGATGAACATCTTCAAGGTAGAATGCGGTCACTTTTGCCCCCCCGCGCTGCGGGGCATCAAGACGGGTTCTGGCCCAATCGGAGCCTGCCATAAAGTTATAGCAAACCAGCTTGATCTGATGGTCGCTCATCGATCGCAGGAGATCTTGCATTGCCCGCATCTCGGAGCCATCATCAATCCCGAGTTTCATTTTTTCGATTGGCAAATACCCTTCGACCGTACTGATCTGAAGTCCATACTGCTTAGCACGCTGGATCGATTCAGCGATCGCGCTTGGGGATGGGCCGGGGTATCGAAGTACCAAGTCGGTTACGCCGCATTGGGCTGCGAGTTGTAGGTTCACATCCGAGACAGGAGTTAAAACGGTAGCTAGTCGCATGTTGGTTCTTCAGCATGGTGACGTTGTCGGGACGTCGGTTCGATTAATTGGTTTGCAGAGGCTTGGTGGCATCCATACCCAGAGCCGCACAGCCTGCGATGAAGAAGGCAAGTGCGCAGGTGACAAACACCAGGCTTTGACCGGATCCGGAGCTGGCACCGTAGAGCAATAGGCTCGGAACGATCATCGAGCCGACCGAAGCACCGAAATTGCCCCACATGTTTGCCCATCCAAAGATCGCCCCTGTGTTTCGTCCACCAACATCTTGCATGAAGGCCCAAATCGACGGATTTGCGAAATCGGTCATTAAGGAAACCACGGCGCAGCAAGCGACCACTCCCCAAGCCGAGTCGATAAATAGGCAAGCGACGTAAGCGACACATGCAATGCAATTGGCGATGCTGATTGGTAAAACCCGCCCTAACCTTAACCCGAATCGAGTCACGCTCCAATCCGTTGCCCGACCTCCGAGCAGTTGTCCAAGCATTCCCATCGACAATACGAGGGTCACCATAAATGCGCCTTGGCTATCGGAGACCTTGTGAGTTTCTTTCAGATAGGTTGGAAGCCATGTCACCAAGAACACCCAGCCGATATTGACGCAGAGTT
>JAGWZB010000205.1 GCA_018969045.1 Planctomycetota bacterium
CGAGATGGGAGCGAGTCGGGTGTCTTTGCACTTCCCGAGACGACCGGAGGAGGGGTGGGACTGATCGACTACGATCGCGATGGCCGGATCGATATTGTCACTGCAGGTGGCGGGCAGCCAGATCCGCAGCGCAAGAGGATGCTTGGCCATGCAGGCAACCTGTACAGGCAACTTCATTCACGCAGTTTCGAATCCTCTCAGACTGCTGCCGGCTTGGACTTCTCAGCAACGTATCATTCGGCGATAGTCGCTGCCGACTACGATTCCGATGGCTTGGTCGATCTTTTGGTCACAGGCTACGATCGTTTGCAGTGGTTTCACAACCAAGGCGATGGAACGTTTGAAATCGTGCATCCGATCGACGATCCACTTTGGAGCACCGCTGCGGTGTTCTTCGATGCCGACCAAGATTCAGACTTGGATTTGTATGTGGTCCATTACGCGAATTGGTCATGGGATAACAATCCCTGGTGTCCCTCGCAAACGGACTCCAACCGGCGAGATTACTGCGGTCCTACCGATTATGTGGGACTCAAAGACTCCCTTTATGAAAATCTCTCGGACGGCTCGTTCGTAGAAAGGACCCCTGAGGCGTTCTCGGGGATCGCACTGCGAGGCTTGGGCGTGATCGCTGCGGACTTAGACGGCGACCGAGACATCGATTTGTATGTGACCAACGACGTTGAGCCCAATTTGCTTTTTCGCAATGATGGTGCCTTTGAGTTTACGGAACTTGGTAGAAGATCCGGAGTAGCAACCAACGACCAAGGCAGGGCCGAGGGAAGTATGGGGGTTGCCATCGGAGATTACAACAACGATCAAAAGTTTGACCTTTGGGTCACCAACTACGCCGATGAATTCAATGCGTTGTATCGTGGGGCAGGACGCTTGAGTTTCTCTTACGCTTCCAACATCGCTCGCATCACGGCCACCGACGAGCAGTCGGTCGGATGGGGGACATCGCTGTGCGATTTGGAGCTCGACGGAGATGAGGACATCGTCGTGATCAACGGCCACTTAGAGCGCTATTCACCGAACCGTTTGCAGCGCCCACAAATTCTTGAAAATATCCAAGCCAAGCGATTTGTGCTAAGCGGTAAGGATTCACCTTTCTTTGCCTTGGCCCACGAAGGTCGCGGGCTCGCAACCGGTGACATCAATCGCGACGGGCTGATCGACCTTGTGGTCTCTTGTATCAACGCGCCATGTGCAGTTCTTGAGAACCGGTCGGATCGCCAAGGCTCCTTTTTGGCCGTTCGGCTCGTGGGCCGATCCTCCAATCGCGATGCGATCGGTTCGGTCGTTACGCTTGAAGCCGGCGATAGGTCTTGGATACGTCAACGCTTTGCAGGTGGATCCTACGCTTCGACCAGCGATTCAGCAATTCACTTTGGGATTCCCAAGCACAGCAGCGCTTTATTGAAAATCGATTGGCCAAGCGGGCAAACGACCCAGATTCCAATCGACAATCTCGATAGGGAGATTTTGGTGGTCGAACCAGCCCTGGGCAACCAAACGTCTTCATCCTTTTTTCATGACTTTCAGGTTCATCGCTAAGGCCCCGAGGGTATCATGACGGGTCGGTCGGCAAGCGGATATAGAACCTGAACACTCCGGCGACTAATTCAAAAGACATTTTCAAATACATTGAACTTTTCGGCAAAGGGCTATCTATGGTTCATTCATCGACCGAGCACGTCTTGCGATTGTTTAACCTGCGAGGCCAAGGTCGCTATGGGAGCGAACAAGTCTCCCAGTTGCAACATGCGCTTCAGTGCGCGGTGCTTGCCAAACGCCAAGGAGCCAGCGGTGCGATGATCGCCGCCGCCTTGCTTCATGATCTCGGGCACATCATCGATGAGCAGGCCATGCCAGAGTCCGACGAGCAAAACCTCGATGATGCTCATGAACAAAGAGCCTACCAATGGATCAAAGCCAACTTTGGTAAGCCTGTAGCAGATCCAGTCCGCTTGCACGTGGCTGCCAAACGCTACTTGTGCACCGTCGAGCCCGATTATTTGGCGAAACTATCCCCTGCGTCGCTCAAGAGTTTTCATGACCAAGGCGGACTGATGAGCCAGGCGCAGATCGATGATTTTCGCGATGAACCGTTTGCCTTTGAAGCCGTCGAACTGCGAAGGTGGGATGATTTGGCCAAAGATCCCCAGATGCAAACCCCATCGATCGAAGATTTTGCTCCCCTGCTGGATCGTCTGGTCCAGGACAATCGATCGGACAGATCGGAAAAACCGGAATAGTTTGACTCAAGGGAACCTCCGGAAATACCGATACCACTGGAGAAGTGCCCCTGATCGGGCACCGAAGATCGTCCCCGCCGGAGGATCGACAGTCTAATCGACAGTCCCACGATGGAAAAAAGCACGATGAAAGCCGCCAAAACTCCAACCAAATCATCAGTCCAACTAGGTTGGATCGCCCTGGTCGCCCTTTGTGGGCTGGGTTTCAGCACAGGTTGCCAAGTCCATGTGGCGGGCCAAACGCTTCCCAGCGGCTATTACCTGATGGACGATATCCAGTACTTCCCAGCAGGTTCTGAGAACAAGCTTGCCAATGAGACTGCAGCCTTGAAGGCCGACCGAGAAGCGGCCCGCGCACGCCGTTAGAGTTTCCACGGCCTGGGATTGACTGCGGTGCAAACCTTCTGATCGGAGGCTTTGGTTTTTAGAAACCGAAGCTCGACGCGGCATCCTAGTTGCTTTTCGCTGGACATCGCGATTCTCCCTTGGCTCTCGCTGACGAGCCTTCGAACCACCGCCAAAGAGACGCCCAAACCGCGACCGGCTTCGCGTCCGCTGTAGAAAAGATCGAACGCCCTTCGCAGAGCGTCGTGGCTGAGTCCCGGTCCTGTGTCTTCGATTTGAATTCTGATGGTCGATCCTAATTCATCGACCGACCATCGGATCGAGTCGTTCTCTCGGCATGCATCGATGGCGTTTTGAGCGATGAGTCGGAGGGCTTCCAATAAACCGCGCCGGTCGACTTGGGCCCAGGTCTGTTTCGGTCCCTCCTTCCAAACGCATACGACATTTTTGACTTGGGCGACGAGCGAGGCTTTTTCAAAAGCCTCGCGGGTCGTGGAAACCAATTCGACTTGGGACAATTCTGCTTGCCTAGGTTGGACCGCTCGCATCAACTCAGCGAGCATCTCATGAGCTCTCATGGCTTGGTCGACGATCGTCGCTAGAGACTTGCGATCGTAAGGATCCGTCGACTTGGATAACAGTTGCTGGGCTCTTGCAACGATATTGCCTAGGGGATTGTTGATTTCATGGGTCAAACCATAAGCCAGTTCGTAAACTTGGCGACGCGAGGCAGTTTCGATGGCTTCGTGCACCGAAGTGCTCGTGCTCAGGAGTGAGACGGCTCGTTGGATTGACTTTTTAAGAGAGGATTTGCACAAGTGGTTTAACCGGGTTTGACCGAGTTGTGCATCGAGCCAAAGCAACCAGTTCAGGAGCCCTTCCTGGCCGTCGGCACACGAAGATGCCTGCGTTTGTGAATCATAGAGTTCAGGGATTCGAGTCCGGGTCAGATGGATCAAATCCAAGAGAGACTGCTGCTGGGAAGGAAGGTTCGCGCCAAGAGATAAAACCCTGTTCCACTGGTCGATAGCACATGCGAGTATCGAGTTCGAAAGTTCAGCGATGCGATGGTCAGACATCAAAACCCAGCACAACCAGTCGAGGAAGCCCACCCGGGTGGGTCAGTTGGAAAAAAACCGTTGGTAAAAACTGCAAAGTCGATGCAATCGATCGGAGGCACTAGTATAGTTGGGAGCCAGATTCTGCAATCTGGTTTGGCACAGGGCCAGAGGAATTCGGGTTGCAGTGGCGGATTCACAAAGCACAAAACAGCTCTTTTTGATTGTTTTTGCGTCGACTTGGCCCGTCGTAAGTTGCGATAGAATATTGACTTTGGGTCCTTCGATAGGTTTAATGGTTCGAGGCGGTGAGCAGCCTCCATCGCCCACACACAACCCCCGTCCATCTGCTTAGCACCCCCACTTGGGGCTGCCTAAGCGGTTTTGGGCAAAAACGCTCGATGTACTGAATCCGTTGACACGCTTTTCATTCGTGCTCTAAAGAGGCATATCCATGGCCAAGCGAACTTCATCCCTGGGAATGACTCTGATCGAAGTTCTGATCGCCACGGCGATGACGATGCTGATCATGCTGGCGCTGGCTCAAGGGTTCAAGACAACCAGTCAGAGCATTTCTTCCGGGAGAGCCCGTCTGACTGGCAGCGACCAGCTACGTTCGATTTCTACGTTGCTACGATCGGATCTCCAGGGCTTAACCGTCTCGACACAGGTTCATCCCCAGAGCGTCAAATCGCCGACAGGCTATTTCATGGCCTACGATGGCCCTTTGACCGACTCGACCGCGATGCTCTTCAATTATGTTCCTACTGGCGTGGAGATCGAAGACAAACTCAGCGCCAGTCGCTGGTCGGATATCGATGACTTAGTCATGTTTACCGCGAAAGCCGCCGACGGTCAGTGGTTTTACGGAAGAGTCCCTTTGGCATTGATGAAAATCCATTCAGGAGCCACTTCGGTAACCTTCCAAGATTGGCTAACGGATGTGACGATCGCATCGGAGTACGCCGAGATCGTCTGGTTCATGCGCCCTTTAAACGAGGTCGGTATGCTCAATAATCCCGATCCTCAGAATTCCGGCGGAAATTATTCCTACAGTCCATCTTCGACTCCCGTCAATGATGTAATCCCCGTGGTGGATTTAAACGGGGATAACATCCCAGACCCAGACGGTATGCCCGATCGAGTTGCACTTTGTCGACGCGTGCTATTGATCAGACCTGATTTGGACATTGCGTTGACGAAAGTTTCGGGTTTGGCCAACGATCCTCAATTGACTGCTGCTCCGATGCTGGTGGATTCCAACCAGCCGGATTCGTTCCGATACCAAATGCGGTTTGCTTACCAACGCACCGATTTATCCGTGCGTAAGCAATGGGACGCCAGCAATAGTCGGTTTGTTCTGAAGACCAATTCCTTGGGCGACTTGCAGCGTCCGGAGAATCGATTCGCACACTTTTGCTTACCTGCAGGTGGATCGAGCGCTTCGTTGCCGATATTGGCGCTGACCAACGAAGCCAACTCCAACGGGAATTATCGAACCATGACAGACTTGGCTATGTCGGGAGTAAATCCCACCAATGATCGTGGGTTCCTCCCGGCAGCATTTTGCCGAACCAACTTGGTCGCTACCGGCAATAGCACTTACCAACCTCAGTTCACCCAAGAGGAGATCGTCGCCTCGAACATTGTGGGATTTGATATTCGAGGTTACGACAGCTCGGCGTTGCAAGTCTACACACCCGGCGTCGATGGTGGCTGGGGAACCCTCGGGCAGGACGAAAACAATTCCAATGGGGCCGACGACGTGGCCGAAGCGGCTTGGCCTGGTTCTGACGATCTGATCGTTGGCCCCAGCGATCCTGGCTACGCAGCGGTGCTAAGTGGCACAACGATCGTGCCGGCCAGTTCAGGGGCCTTTGTTGATCTTTCATGGGGATTTCGAGTCGTCAATCAACTCAAGAATGCCACGCAGAGCACTTACGGTTTAGTTCCCAACAACACATCGATTTGGGGCAGTGCTCTTTCGGGCTATGAGCCGATTTCTGGTGGGATCATCGATTCGATGATCCGTTCGGGCAAGTTCTCGACATCCTTTTCGATCCACCAACCGACCTTCGACACCTTCAGCGACTACTACGAATCCGACGGGAATTTACAAGCCTCAGGCGTTTCTGAAAACGGCATGGTGGCTTATGGTGCCACGCCAGTTCAGAGCACTTCGCCTGATCGGGGAATAGATGGGATCGATAACAACAACAACGGTGTGATCGATGAGGAGTCCGAAAGAGATACCAGCCCGCCCTACCGGTATGCGATGCCCGCCGTTCAGATCAAGCTTCGGATCCAAGATCAAACCGCCGGGACGCTACAAGAGTTGTCGATGGTCCATAGCCTTCAAGGAAACTAGGGCAGGATGTCAGATTTTCTACGCCTCGCGGGTCAGCGAGTGGTCGTCTTTGGTGTGGCCAACAAAAAGAGTGTTGCCGCACATATCGCCAAATCGTTGATAGAGGTTGGAGCCGAAGTCGTATTGGTGGTCCGATCTCAGAAACGCCAGCAGGAGGTATCCAAGTTATTTCCAACGCAGAGGATTTTGGTCTGTGATGTCGAGCATCAGGACCAGATCGATGCGATGGCCAATCAGTTGCAAGCCGACGAGGTAGCTATCGCAGGAGTGTGCCATTCGATCGCATTTGCAGACTACAGCGATGGAATCAAGCCGTTCCACGAGACAACTCGTAAGCAGTTTTTACAGGCTGTAGACATCTCATGTTTTTCGTTGATCGCCATCAGCAATGCGTTACGTACTATACTCTTGCCAACAGCATCGGTGGTGACCATTAGCATTTCGACGACCAAAATGGCCAGCGAGAGCTATGGATTTATGGCACCGGTTAAGGCGGCACTGGATTCCTCGTTGGCGTTTTTATCGAAATCCTTCAGCCGATTTTCCCAAGTCCGTTTCAATGGAGTTGGGGCTGGGTTGCTTAAGACCAGTGCATCGGCGGGGATCCCTGGGTATGTGGATGCTTACTTGTTCGCCGAGCGTGCGATACCGCGCAAGTCCGGTTTGACGACGCAAGAGGTCGCCGATACGGCGGTGTTTTTGCTCAGTCCTAGGTCTTCTGGAATCAACGCCCAGACGTTGATCGTCGATGCCGGGATGGCGATCAATTACTTTGACAGTGAAATCATCTCTGGGCAATAGTCGCTACACCACTCCCAAACATTTCCGTGCATGTCATAGAGTCCCCAAGCGTTTGGTTCCACGAGTCCAACGGTATGGGTTCGTTGCGAACGGTTGCGTCTAAACCAACCGCACACGAACTCACCATTGGCTGCGTTCAAGAACTTTCGAACCTACTTGGGGACAAATAGCTGGATTCAATTGAAAGCGATTCAAAGATTGGAAACACAGAGACACAAAGGACACAGAGAGAAGGCACAGAGGGAAAGGGACAGGATCTCACGGCTCTGTGCTCTCTGTGACTTTGTGTTTCAAAAAAGAATTATGCGAAGATATCCCGATCGAGCATGCGGTACTGGATCGCTTCTTCGATGTGATGCGGTTCGATCTGCACAGAGGACTCCAAGTCGGCGATGGTTCGAGCCACTCGGATGACTTTGTCGTGTGCGCGCGCCGAGAGTCCAAGTTCCGAGACGGCGGTTTTCATTCGCTGGGTTTGGATTTTCCCAAGCGGGCAATTCGTACGAAGTTCCCTGCTGGTCATCTGAGCGTTGGTGAGGGTTCTGGAGGACAAGAATCGTTGGTTTTGCAGACTGCGAGCTTGGGTGACTTGATCACGCATCATTTGACTACTGGTGCCTGCAGAGCCGTGTGCGAGTTCTTCGAAAGGTACCGCGGGGACTTCGATGTGGATATCCACTCGGTCCAAAAGCGGGCCTGAGATACGGCTCATATAGCGTTCGATTTGTGTGGGGTTGCAGTTGCATGAGCGACGCGGGTCGGTGCGGTATCCGCAAGGACAAGGGTTCAGAGCCGCAACGAGCATGAAGTTGGCCGGAAATGTCGTGCTACGCATCGCTCGAGATATCGTCACGACACGGTCTTCGAGAGGCTGACGCATGACTTCAAGCGTCTTGCGATTGAACTCGGGAAGTTCGTCTAAAAATAGCACACCGTTGTTGGCCATGGAGACTTCGCCCGGCGAAGGCGGGCTACCTCCGCCAACAAGGCCAGCATCGCTGATGGTATGGTGTGGGGAGCGAAAGGGGCGCTGGACCATCAGAGGCTGTCCGGCTTGAAGTCTCCCAAGCGCCGAGTAGATTCGGGTCGTCTCGATCGACTCGCCAGGAGAGAGTGTCGGCAGGATCGAAGAGAGCCGCTTTGCCAACATGGTCTTGCCAGAACCAGGAGGACCGATCATCAGCAGGTTGTGGTTTCCGGCAGCGGCGATCGTCAGCGCACGCTTGGCCATCTCCTGTCCCCGAACGTCGGCAAAGTCCAATTCGTATTGAGAGAAGTTTTCGTAGATCTCTTGAAGGCGGCTTGGTACAGGATCGATTTCAAGGCTGCCGGCCATGAATGCGGCCGCTTCGCATAGATTGGCCACAGGGATCACTTCGATATCCTCGACGACGGCAGCTTCGCGAGCGTTGGACGAAGGGACCAGTAGGCCTTTGATCCCCTCTTGTTTTGCAGCAGCGATGGCCATCGACAAAGCACCTTTGACACCCCGAGTATGGCCTTCGAGCGAAAGTTCGCCAACGACGGCATAGTCATTGAGTCGATCGGATTGGATTTGACTGCTTCCGACCAAGAGTCCCAAGGAGATGGGTAAATCGAAACTCGCGGCTTGTTTGGGGAGTTCCGCCGGGGCCAGATTGATGACGATTCGATCGTGGGGACGAAGGAACCCTGCATTGACCAGCGCGCGTTCGACGCGATGGGTGCTTTCCCGTACGGCTTGTTCGGGCAGTCCGACCAGGACCGTTTTGGGGAGAGCTGATGGCGAGAGATCGACTTCGACATCCACCGGGACCGCATCGATACCCACGAGGCTGTATGTTTTGAGTTTGGCAAGCACGACAAATGGGCCTTTCGAAAAAGGGATACAGGATCGATCGCCAAGTGCGCTGGTCACCGAA
>JAGWZB010000206.1 GCA_018969045.1 Planctomycetota bacterium
GACAATTGCACCACATCCGAGCCCAGTGGCACAGGGGCAACCTGCCAGGAAACGATTCTTGGCAACCACCCATGGTAGGAGGCGATCCGGATTCCAAGGTCGACAAGATCAAAGCCGATCTGGATAAATTCGTCAAGGAACTCGAGAAGGCCAAGAGCCCCGCAGAAATTGAACAATTGGAGCGAAAAGTCGCCCAGCAGAAAGCTTGGCTTACCGACCAAGTCGATGCGGCTCGCTTCGGGTATGTCGAAAAATCCTTCGGAAATCGAACCATTTCGGCCATGGAAGAACTGATCCGTTGGCGATTGTTTGATCGAACTGGCGCAGGTCTGATGGGAGAACTTGGAAGCCATCAACTCGACGCAGCTACGATCTTCTGCACTGCTCTTCGAAACGACGGCAAGAAAGCCCACCCCCTTACCGTACACGCTGTCGGCGGACGTCATATCTTCCCAGCCGACCGAGACGCCGAAGACCATGTGTATTGCACCTACGAATTCCCAGGCCCCGAATACAGCGAGAAATTCGACCTGGGGTATCGCCAAAGCGGTGGACTCAAGGGAGTTCCAAGCTACGAACAGGACCCGAACAAGAAAATCGTCGTAACCTACTCCTCGATCAATGGAAACGGGTACGGTGGCTACGGAGAAATCGTCATGGGTACCAAGGGAACTTTGGTACTGGAAAAAGAACAAGAGGTCATGCTCTATGCCAAATCCGATACCAGCGCCGCTGCAGGGGTCAAGGCCGCCGGAAGTGGCTATGCACTAGATACCCAAGCCAGCGGGGGAGCTTCCTCGCCGGTTTCCAAGGCTGCCGCGGCCGCCGGGCCAGTCAGTCGCGGATACACCGAAGAAATCGAACACTGGGCCTACTGCATCCGCAACAACTCAAAAGAAAACCGCCCGCGATGCTACCCAGAGGTCGCAATGGCCGATGCCATCATCGCGCTGACAACCAACGTCGCTCTGAAGAAAGCAGCAGAAGGTGGCCCCGGTTACGTCAAGTTCCAAGAATCTTGGTTCGATGTCAACAGCGACGACACACCCGACGGCAGCAGCGTCGCGGAGGAAATGCAACGCCTTAAGGAGTTTCAAATTCCAACGTGATTAACTTCGACGAAGTCATCGATATCGATGCTGTTCCAAAAGAATCACAAGAGCAGCTGGATAAAAAACGTCATGAACGCATCTCCGGAAGAGTTGCGGCGCTGAGTTTTTCACTGATCCTCCTGCTAGGACTCATCGCCGTGCTGGCCATCGGTCTGCAATTCCAACGAATCATGCAGAACCTCAATGCCTCTCGCTCCGCTTGGGGGGCAGCCTCTTCAGAACTAACGAGTCGATTCGCAACCGCCGAAGCGTATTTCAAGACCGTCAACTACTTGGACAATTCTCCAACCCTCACCGACTGGAACTATTACTACAACCAATTCGCCAAGAGCAAGCAATTCGATAGGCAAGTCGAGTCCGCACAAAAACTCGAAGGGATGCTCGAGGCGATCCTCTCCCAGAAATCAACTTTGGGGGCACCTATCACCCCCTTGAGCCCAAGCGACGGAATGCTGGATCTGCTAGAAAACGAAAAAAAGAGAAAAGAGAGTGAAACAAGTTTTCTTGGGAGTTGGACGAAAACCCTCCTGAGACTCAAAACTCCACAATTTTTCGAGTCGGTCAGTAAACAATGAAGTGGGCGGAGTTCCTCGGTCACCAACGTCAGCAAAAGTGGTTTGCTAACGCGATCGCTCACAACAAGTTAGCAAGCACCTTCCTGCTAGTGGGACCCAGCGGTATCGGCAAACGAACCTTCGCAAAACTGATCGCCAAGTCACTGCTTTGCACCGAAACAGACCCTAAGGCTTTGGATTTTTGTCACGCTTGCGATACTTGCTTGCAAATCCAGTGCGAGACACATCCAGACTTCTTGTACATAAAAAGAGGTCAGGCAAAAAACTCCGAGAAAGAAAAATCCGTCATCACGATGGAGCAACTCGTTGGCTCCAAAGAAGCGCGAATGCGGGAAGGTTTCTGCTATGAAATCCGGATTCGACCCTACTCCTCTCGCCGCCGAATCGGAGTCATCGATGATGCTGATACTTTGGATGAGGAAACGTCCAATAGCCTATTGAAAACACTAGAAGAACCTCCGCCAGGTGCGGTCATCTTTCTGGTAGGTACCTCGGAAAAACGCCAAATCAGCACCATTCGATCCCGCTGCCAAATCGTCCGCTTCTCCCCCCTTTCAATCCAGAACGTCGAACAATTGATTCTCAGGAATAACTACGTTCAAGATTCTTCTTTGGCCAAGTCCATCGCGGCGCAATCCCATGGTTCGATCCAATACGCAAAAGAACTTTCCGATCAAAGCATTATGGATTTTCGAAATCAAATCCAAGCGTTTCTCCAGCAACGACCTGCCGATTTCATGGGCTTTTCAAAAGCCATCCTAGACCACGTCAATAACTCGACAGCCGAAGGCCAACCCAGACGCGATCGACTAATTTGGTGCTTGGACGAAGTCACCGATGCTCTACGAAACTCCCTGTGGACTCAACTGGGAGTTTCCAACCAAGACCACGAGGCACCCAATGCCCTCTTTGCTCCTCTAAAAAATTTGCCGACAAAAACCTTAGTCAGCTTGATCGAATTGACCCAAGAAACTCGGGGAAATATCAACAGGTTTATCGCCCCTGCCGCACTCCTAGAGGCATGGACAGCTAACTTCATTCGCACCGCACGTATCTAAGGAACTCGGCATGTCCAAGCAACAGCCTGATCCAAGACAAACCGAAATCGAATGCTTGCTGATGCACCTGCAAAAGACGATCTTTGAGCTGAATCAAGTCGTCATCGAGCAGGGGAAATCCATCACGAAACTGCAACGCGAAATCAAACAATTGGCCAGCGATTTTCGCCAAGTCAGAGAGTCCAGCAGCCCAATCAGAAGGGCCGAGGATGAAATTCCCCCGCACTACTAAATCAATTCACCAAACTCAATAGATCTCCAGGACGCCCTAAAGCGTCACCGAGTTAGCGTCGAGAAAACGCCAGCCTCCCAACCACTGGACTCATCAGCGTCGCGAAGAGACTAAAGCCAATGGTGAAGACCAGGTCGCTAGTCAGAGTCGATCTCCAGAAGGGTAGCCCGGCAAGATAGCAATTCATGAGCCCAGAGGCAGTTCGAGGGTACTGCATGAGTGGATCGAGCCAAGCCCCAAAATTGCTGATCAAAAAGAAGCATGCCGATGAAACCAGCGCACACAAAGCGGTTGCAACAAACGATGCCCCGACAAAGCGGCTCGAGAATAACGACCAGCTCCGTAACTTAGAGGATACAAAAACCATAGCCAGGAATCCTGCGTAATTGAGCAACATCGACTCAATTCTGTAGAACCCCATCCCCGGAATGCCCGCCAATTGACCTATGCAATCGGCTGTCAAGAGCGCCGCGATTGGAAACCACCATCGAAATGCTCCAGAGGTGTACAGCCCGCAAAAAATAGCCAATGCACCGAAGGCAGAAAAGTTCTCTGGCAAAGGGGCAAACCTCAACGCCAGAGTCAATACCATCAGAAGCACCGCAATCGCACCGCGGTGAGCCTCCGTGGACTCGTCAGTACGGCGAAAATCTTGGCTCAAAAGAGTCTGCATAACAATGAACCTTTGGGAGATTCCTAAAAAATGGTCAGATCGAATCGGCGTTAGCTTATGGAAAAACCATGCTCTTGCAAGCTCTGACATTGTAGCAAACCGGGAATTCGTCGGTTTGTCGAAACGATCAAAAAACGCTACCATGACCGTTTCTTTCTAGGAATTACAAACGGTGGGCTAGCGAAAGGGAATCGGGAGACATGACCAAGCATATTTTCGTCACCGGCGGGGTGGTCAGTTCGATCGGAAAGGGGCTCACCAGCGCTTCGATCGGTATGCTTTTGGAAGCTCGCGGACTCAGAGTCCGGATGCAGAAACTCGATCCCTACATCAACGTCGACCCCGGGACCATGAGCCCCTACCAACACGGCGAAGTCTACGTGCTGGACGACGGTAGTGAAACCGACCTGGATCTTGGTCATTACGAACGATTTACAAGCGGCACCCTCAATCGCGATTCCAACTACACCACGGGCCAAATCTACCTCAGGGTCATCGAAAAAGAACGCCATGGGCTGTTTTTGGGTAAGACCGTACAAGTCATCCCTCACATCACCAATGAAATCCGAGATGCTATCTTGCGGATGGCCGACGCGTCGACCGACATCGTCATCACCGAAATCGGCGGCACCGTCGGAGATATTGAAGGTCTGCCCTTTCTCGAAGCGATCCGCCAGTTTCCTCTAGCCGTGGGCCGCGAAAACTGCTTGTTCATTCACCTCACGTTGGTGCCCTATCTCAAAGCCGCCGCTGAAATCAAAACCAAACCCACCCAACACTCCGTGGGGCAACTAAGGCAAATAGGCATCCAACCCGATATGCTGATATGCCGCTGCGAACAAAGCATTTCGCGAGAAGAACGCGAAAAAATCGCCCTCTTTTGCAACGTCCCTCTGGAAGCGGTTATCGAAGAGAAAGACCGAGATTTCTCAATCTACGAAGTCCCCCTGTCTCTGAGAGACCACCGCCTCGATGAGTTCATCACCAAACGGTTCGGATTTGTCACCCCCCCTCCAAAACTCGATTCCTGGGACAGCCTGATGTATTCGCTCAGGAATCCCAAACACGAAGTCAGCATTGCAGTCGTCGGCAAATATGCCGAACATAAAGACGCCTATAAGTCGATCTACGAGTCGATCGATCATGCGGGAATCCATCACCAAACCAGTGTTCGAGTCGCCCGAATCCTCAGCAGCGACATCGAGCAAGAAGGCCCCGAACGTCTCCTCTCCGGATACGACGGAATCTTGATTCCAGGAGGGTTCGGTGAAAGAGGCATCGAAGGCAAATTGCAGGCGATTCGCTATGCAAGACAGCGCGAAATACCATTCTTCGGCATCTGCCTAGGAATGCAGTGCGCGGCTATTGAATTTGGTCGCTCGATCGTCGGTCTCAATGACGCACATTCCACCGAGTTCAACAAAGACACCCCTCACCCGGTGATCTGCTTGCTAGACGAGCAAAAGAATGTCACGGATCTGGGAGGCACCATGCGGTTAGGTGCCCAGCCATGCCAACTGATTCCAAACTCACTGGCACATCAAGCCTACCAACTCGAAACAATTTCAGAACGGCATCGTCATCGCTACGAATTCAACAATATTTACCGCAGCCAATTCGAAGCCCACGGAATGAGATTCTCAGGTCTCAGTCCCGATGCAAGCCTTGTCGAAATCCTCGAACTCCCTAGCCATCCGTTCTTCCTAGCTGTCCAGTTCCATCCGGAATTCAAGAGCAAACCCACCAAAGCGCATCCTCTGTTTGCCAAATTCATCGCAGCAGCACTCGAAAGACGCTCGGTCAGAAAATCCAAACTTCCCTCCGAATCAGAAACTCAAAAAACAGATTCACTGACAAGCTAACGCCCCTTTTTCATAGCTTCTTTCGTCCTACCGAATTCCCCCCAATGATCGACCTCCGAGGCCATACCGCTCTTGTCACAGGAAGCACACAAGGAGTCGGTGCTGCAATCGCTCGCTGCTTGGCCAAAGCAGGCGCCAAAGTCATCCTGCACGGGCTACATGATGACAAATACGCCCAAGATACCCTGAAAGAGTGCAAAGAATATTCGCAAGAATCAAGCCTAATTTGTTTTGATCTATCGCGATCCATCGATGAAATACTCGACGGTTTCGCCCTACCTGCAATCCAGCAAAACCCCGATTTGTCCATCCTTGTGTCCAACGCAGGCATCTATATCGATCCACCGTTTGCTCAAGTCACCGAGTCGAGTTTCGATCGGACCATGCACTTGAACGTTAAAGTAGGCTACTTCCTCGCTCAAACCTTTGCGAAATACTGGATAAAAAGAGATACTCCTGGACGCATCCTCTTTACAGGATCCATCAATGGATTGCTTGCCGAAGCCGACCACAGCGTCTACGACACCTCCAAAGGGGCTCTTGCGGCCATGGTTCGATCTCTCTGCGTTGCACTTGCTCCAAACCGCATCCGAGTCAATTCAATCGCCCCAGGATTAGTTCGCACACCTCTAACAAATCAAATCCTTTCGACCGACCAAGCGGCTTTAGATTGGATGCAATTGCATACGCCCTGCGGCCAGGTACCCTCGGCTGACGCTTGCGGTCCGATGGCAGCCTTCTTAGTAAGCGATCTTGCAGAGCACATCCACGGTCAAACTATCTATGTCGACGGCGGAATGAGCGCCTGGCAACAACCCGATGTCCCTAACGAATTTAGACTCTGGCTCCATTCCAAAAATCAAAAATCCCAACCCCAGGGATGAGTATGAAACCCCGTATCCTGGTTGTCGAAGACGAAACGCATTTGGCCCAAGGACTCAAATACAACCTTGAAGCAGAAGGATACAAGGTATCCCTGGCCGATACCGGTACGACCGCCCTGCGACTCCTGGAAAACGACTCCCATGCTTACGACCTACTGATTCTGGATCTGATGCTCCCAGGGGTCAGCGGATACACCATCTGCGAGAAACTACGAAGTATCGACGACACTCTACCGGTTCTCATCCTAAGTGCCAGAAGCCTCTCGGAAGATCGTACTCGAGGGTTCGATGTGGGTGCTAATCAATACTTGACCAAACCATTCGATCTTGATGAATTACTAGCCCGCGTCCGAAACCTCCTACGATTGCACCCAAGAAAAGAACCCTCCCACAAGAACAAAACCCTAAGCAGCAAAGTCGACCAGATCCGATTCGGACGTGCATCCGTTAACTTCGAGACCTATCAAGTCACCGTCGAGGGACGAGATGTCAAACTCACCCACAAAGAACTCTCTCTTCTTCGATACTTCGTCGAAAACCAAGGTCGAGTCATCAGCCGCCAAGAATTGCTGACCGAAGTTTGGGATGTTAGCGGAGAAATGCAAACCCGAAGCGTGGATCAATTTCTATTAAGACTCAGAAAAACGTTCGAGGTCGATCCGGCCAACCCAAAACATTTTCTTACCATCCGTGATGCTGGGTATCGATTCATCGCCAACCCAGCCGAATCAGACCAATCCACGCCGGGACTAGATCCGTAACGAACCAAAGTCAAAGCTTTCTTACGCGCCTACCAACACATCCTGCCCAACAGTCCACTTCGTAAAATCGTCAGGATCGCGATGGATGTGACGATAGACGGTGTCTCTTTCCACCGGTTCACGCCCCGCTTCGATAATCAATTGACGAATCTGATCCACACTAAGCACCTCAGGAGTTGTTGCTCCAGCATCGTGGTAAATCAGTTCGTGGCGTACCGTGCCGTCGATGTCATCGGCCCCATAGGAAAGCGCTGTTTGAGCAGTTCCAATCCCCAACATGATCCAATACGCCTTGATGTGCGGTACGTTATCCAACATCAAACGACTAACGGCGACCGTTCGAAGGTCCATCAATGCCGACGGCTTCTTCAAATGCGAGAGCTTTGTGTTCTCGGGATGAAATGCCAGAGGAATGAAGGTCTGAAAACCTCCCGTCTTGTCTTGCAAGTCTCGAAGTCTGAGCAAATGATCGATGCGATGATAAGCCTGTTCCACATGCCCATAAAGCATCGTGCAATTGGTCTTTAACCCGATCTCATGAGCCGCCTGATGGATTTCAATCCACTTGGTCGCGTTGGCCTTGTGCTCGCATATCTGATCTCGAACCTCTGGATGAAATATCTCGGCTCCCCCTCCAGGCATGCTTCCTAAACCCGCATCCCTCAAATCTTCCAACACATCCTTTAACGCCCTCTTGGTCAAAAACTCAAACCACTCGATCTCGACGGCAGTCCAACCCTTCAAATGAATCTGCGGGAAATTCGTGTGCAGCTTCTCTAAAATACCTCGATACCAGTCGTAACCGAGTTTGTGATGCAACCCACCGACAATATGCATCTCGGTACAGCCGTTGTCGTATGCCTCCTGACCCCTGGCTAAAATCTGCTCGTCGCTCATGACGTATCCTTTAGGGTCCCGCAAATCGGACCGAAAGGCACAAAAACGACAGCGATACACACAGACATTCGTTGGGTTTAAATGGGTGTTGATGTTGTAATAGCCGACGTTGCCGCTAATCTGCTCCCGCTTCCAATTGGCCAACTCCCCAATTGCATGCAACGATACCTCTGGCTCGTAAAGAAAAATGCCATCCTCAAGGTTCAGACGGCCTCCCTGCTCAACCTTGTCCCGGATGACCTTCAAACGATCTTTTACTTGCAAACTGTTCATCATGCGTTTCGTCTGTTATCGATATTCGTCAACGAAGCCAAGAGTCGACGCTTCCTGCCAAAAGCATCACCAAGCTGATTATGGAGTTAAGCTTGAAAAATGCCAATTGCATTCGGTCCATCGAACGCTCGGAAACCACCGAATGCTCGTAAATGAGCAAGACTCCTACAACCGCTAGTGCTAACCGAAAAATAAGCCCCAAAGACAACTCAGGAACCCAAAACGACATCCCTAAAGCCAATATCCACATCAAAAAATGCAAGACTTTCGCGATGGTCAATGCTCCCTTGATCCCAAATCGAGCCGGAATGCTCTTTAAACCCGAACGCTGGTCATACTCCGCATCCTGACACGCATAGAGAATGTCAAATCCAGTCACCCAAAACATCACCACCAACCCC
>JAGWZB010000207.1 GCA_018969045.1 Planctomycetota bacterium
CGGACGCTTGTCCCAAGCGTCCTGGCTGTTTCTACAACCCGCTCAGATCTGGTTCTATGCCCTGGCTTGCTGGTCTGCGGTGGTTTGATGGGGTTGTCGTGGCTAGCTCGATAGGACTATTGGGACAATAGTCCGACGGTCCTAACGTCGGACGCTTGTCCTCTTGCTCGTCGGACGCTTGTCCCAAGCGTCCTGGCTGTTGTCTTCGACGTCGGACGCTTGTCCCAAGCGTCCTGGCTGTTTCTACAACCCGCTCAGATCTGGTTCTATGCCCTGGCTTGCTGGTCTGCGGTGGTTTGATGGGGTTGTCGTGGCTAGCTCGATAGGACTATTGGGACAATAGTCCGACGAGGGGAAAGAGGACATCCGATCCCAAAGGGTATACTCACCGCTCTTTAATCGAGCGGATTTAGGATTCGAAGCGATGTATTGTCGATAATAAGAAAAGTGATCGTCATCTCGGATAATATGATCAAAGGGCTCAGGAAACCAATACATTCCTTGTCTGTTCAGAATCCGGTTTATTTGACGCGCGGTGTATCTCATCCAACTTTGTCCTACCACCGATAAGTTATAGCCGTCTCTGAATTGTACGATCGCGTGGACATGGTTCGGCATAATCACAAACGAATCGAGGTCATATCGGTTGGAGTTAAAAAACAAGATGGCGTCTGAAACAATTTTCGCAATCTCCGGCCTCTTTAGTTCGCATCCACCATGACATGCATCCATTGCTGTGTTGAACAGGTGGTGGAATTCACGACCTAGTAGAAGCCTCGTTGCTAGAGGTAGGCCGTCAAGAAATGCTTTTCGTCTCTCGGGGATATTTCCGAAAACGACACTTGCAATTGCTGGATCCAGTTTCTGAGTCACAAGCCAGTGCTCAAACTTATCCGCCATTCCCTTTAAAACCTGTCGAGGTATTGAATCAGCCGTCCGAAATGTGACAAAAATCGCCACACCCGCTTGAAACCAATGGGGCCTTTTCCGATGGAAGATATCAATTTCTGCGTCTGTATCGAATGGGAAAAACGGACCAGTTGAATCGTTCTCCATGTGACTGTTTGACTTTTTTAAGCTATAGAAATTCAATCCCTTGAGAGCTTGGATTATTCGAACAGAGGTAGCCAAGTTCTACCCCCCTAGTGGGATCTCTCTGTTTTAGTCACGCTATTCATGGGGTTGCTGTGGCTGGCTTGATAGGACTATTGGGACAATAGTCCGACGGTCCTAACGTCGGACGCTTGTCCCAAGCGTCCTGGCTGCTGTCTTTACGTCGGACGCTTGTCCCAAGCGTCCTGGCTGTTTCTACAACCCGCTCAGATCTGGTTCCGTGCCCTGGCTTGCTGGTTTGCGGTGGTTTGATCGGGTTGCCGTGGCTGGCTCGATAGGACTATTGGGACAATAGTCCGACGTTAGTGGGTTTTTAGCTCCAACTTGCTAATTTAAGGATTCCAGATAGCTGATCAAATCGCTGAGAGCCGATACGGGTACGCCGTCGGCGAGCCCTTCGGGCATCACAGAAACCGGGCTTTCCTTTCGCTCTGAAATCGATTCGACATCGATCTCCACGACTTCCCCTTGCGCATTTGTCAATGCGATTTTCTCTGGGCTTTCCTTGGTTACAAATCCAGAAACAACTTGGTCGTCGTCTAGCCGAAATACGTTCTGTACGAATCCTTGCGCGATCGATTTGCTAGGCATCAAAATCGCTTCAGTCAGTTGCTCTCGCTTATAAGTCTTAGCCACGTTTGGCAGATAAGGACCTCGGAGCATCTCTGTCGGCTTGACATCGTGACACTTGGCACACCCAAGGAGTCCAAAAACTTGCTGGCCACGTTTTGCATCGCCCTTGTTAGCGACAACCTCCTTGAGGACTTCTTCTTTTTTGAGTGTGGATATTTTCGGTCCATTCCACTGATTCAAATCGGCTAAACCCCATTTGCTCGCCAACTCTTTGCCAATGGTCTCGATCTCAGGACGGTTGTCTAAGATCGCGCGGCGTACCAATGGCTCTGCTTGTTTGCAATCACCTAAGGAGAACACTTCCAGCAGTCGTTCAACGCTTTCCCGATTTGACCAGAGGCTATCTAGCGCCGATAAGACCTCAGGTCTCTGAGATAGATCCTTTCGGCATGCCAATGAGGAGATCAGCAGTGCTTGAGAAAATCCTGCTGCGCTTTGACCTCTTTTGAGCACGGTTTCTGCGTTCCGTGCAAGCTTATCACTCTCGTAACAACGCTTCCAGGCTTGGGCTTGAATCGTTGTGGATTCCTCTGAGGCTTGGGAGAGTAAAACAGCAACCGCGTCGACCGCTTGTTCTGAGTTTTGTTTCAGCAGTACATCTAGCAGCGTGAGCACCTCCGATTCCGAAAGGCTTGGATCAATTGCGACAATCTGAAGCATCTTCAGGACTGAATCCGGCAACGATCCTGCTGATTCGATCAAAGCGATCCGCTGAACGAATGGAATCTCGCTCCATTGTGGCAAAAACATCCAGCCTTCGAGTCGCTTGGAAATATCCCAGCGATTCATCGAGAGCATCCTCAATATTTCCGTCACATCCTTTGCGTCACGCTTGCTAAGGTATTGATCGACTGCTTCCTCGATCGACTTGGTCATCTCCCAAGCTTCCGGTTGGTAATAGGGGCCGCGTGTATCAGGGCGTGTTCCCCAACTTGCACCATTCCACCTCCCCTCGCGGAACGCTTGCCTTGCCAAGATTCTTAGGAATGCAAAATGTTCGTTGTACATCGGTTTATCTCCAGCATCGAGTTCCGCTGTTTGCTTGAGAATTTCGATTAACTCCTCAACGAACTTGGGATCTTGCTTCATCGACAATGCGTGGACGACATGCTCATACGCTAGACTCTCCGGAGACTGCGTGTTGAAGATATGAAAGCAGGCTTGGTTGGAATCTTGTTTGGAAAGTGCTTTTGACGCCAAGTGCCTTAGGAGTGCATCTTGGCTGGAAAGATGTCGGATAATGTCGTTGACTCCATCGGTTTTTGGGCCAGCGATCAATGCAAGTAAGGCTTCGGTGTTGGTTCTAGCATCGTCGGCCTGAAGCCCCTTGCGGATTGCCTTGGACACTTGTGGATTGTCCCAAACTTGGGCATCGCTCAGCGCACGGATGGCCCAGGCACCAACGGAAGGTCGGGACGCCAAGTGGATCAGATGATCGACCAAAGCTTCGACGCTCTTTGGATCCTGCTTGCCACGTATCCATTGGTCCCTGATGAGCTCGATCGTAAAGATGGCCGCGATCCGAGTTTTGATGGCGGTTTGATCGGAATCGGCGATGGATGCTAAAGTGCTTGATAGTTTTAGGACTTGGTCTGGATGTCCTTGTGCATAGCGCAGCAGACCTCGTTGACCTTCGATCCGACGACGGTGACTATTGGAATTCAGCAGTTCCAGCCATCCGCTTGGACGATTCGGATCGAGGGTTGGCCAAGGCTCTGGTTTGTAACCTTTTGGACGCAGCTGAACGACATATCCGACGTTCTCTCCTGCGTAGGTAAAGGTTGCTCCTTTCCAGCTTGCGGCAAAGACGCTTGAATTGCCATCCACATCCAAATCGGTAGCTCGTTCGATCCCCAGGAACTCCTTTTGGTCGATCGTCACAGTTGCCCCCTTGGGCTCAAGGCGATGCGAGAAGATCATTTGCCGCCCCCAATCGGCCGTGTAGACACAATCGTTGAGATCTTTAGGCCAGCCTGGTTCATCCAAGAACAAGGCACCGCAACCGGACCCACCACCGTAATCAGCCAAAGGAGGAACGATTTCGTTTGGGAAATGGATGTATTTGCGTGGATAGCCGTGATCATCCCCCCCGCTGAAATGGTGCATGCGGACATCCCAGCCACCACCATCGTTGGTGTTGTCTCGTGCGAACCCTCGCAAAAGTGGATCCATGGCAACCTCGAGAATGTTTCGAGTCCCTTCGCTGTAGAGTTCCATTCCCGAACCATCGGGACGTACTCGTACTACCCCTCCGCCTCGAAACTGCAACGTTCTACCGTCAGTTCCTGTCGCGTTCATAAATCCGAAATCACCGATCGCAAGATACAGCCAACCGTCAATTCCCATGGTCACACCATTGCTGGTGTGATCTGCTGGCCGATCCTTGAACCCAAAGGCGATATCTTTTACGAGGATTTCCTGGCGATCGGAAACCCCATCCCCGTTTTCGTCAATGAAGGCACTTAGGTGAGGTGGATGCAGGACATAGAGTCGATCGTGGTCCCAGACGAGTCCTCGAGGTGAGTCGACGTTGTCGACGTAAAGGTTGGATTGATCGGCACGGCCGTCTCGGTCGATATCTTTCAATCGGATGATAGAACCCCGCTTGAGTTCACGGTCCAGAGAACCGTTTTTGTCGCTCGAGACAAACAAGGTTCCGTCGGGAGCGGCAGCGACAAAGACCGGATAATTCACTGCAGGTGGATAAGCAAACAGCGTGGCCTCGAAGCCCTCAGGTAGCTTGCACTCGCCCAGCAATTCTCTCTCTTTCACGAGGGCCGAGTCTTCGAGGGATACCTCTTTGGTGGCTCCTCCGTACACATTCAATTCCCGGATGCTAGCCCAAGCTCCTGGGGAGGCGCCTAAGCACTGGACTTTGATGTATCTAGTTTGGGTCGGGGCAATCAAATGCTCTGCGTTGTTTCCCAGATTGCCTTCCTGATCGGACTTGCCAATGATTTGGAAATCCTGTCCATCGATCGACGCTTCTACGCTGTAGCGGTATTTGGCCTGTGCGTTCTCCCAGTCGATACCCACACCATGGACCTCCTGTGGTTTTCCTAAGTCGACTTGGATCCATTGAGGATAGTTGCCACCGCTGGCGCACCAGCGTGTTGCACGTTTGCCGTCGGCGGCGAATTCCTGCAGGTTGTTCTGATCGCTTTGCTGTGATGACGCGGTGAGCTTGGCACCCAGTGCCAAGTTTTCGCGCTGGAGTCGCTTGGGCGTCGGTTTGATGTACTCAGGCGAAAGTTTCCCTGCAGCCCACAGGGTCCCACGCATGAGCATCCCGATAAACTCAGGAGACTCGACCGTTTCATTGTGATGACCAAGGGTGGTTCCAAAAACACGAGTTCCTCGGTAATCGTTGGTCCAGACACAGACTTGGTCCTGCCCGTTTTCGCGATCCTTGGCAGTCGCAAGCGGCGTAGCGGTCGGCCAGAAGCGATCGATTCGATAGAGTTCACCAGCGGGGTTGGCCCAGGCGGCTCCGAATCCTTCCATGATAGGATGAGACGCCTGCACATTGCGCACTTCATGGGGGTAGTGGGGACCATGTCCACGGCTGGTCACGCCACAGAACTCGAACCAATCGTCGTTGCCTATCCTGTAGCAGTGCATGGCACAATGAATGACGACTCCGGGTTTGCCCTTGCGATGAGGTTCGAGGATTCGGGCTAGCCACTGGGGATCTTTGTCGTCGGAGAAGCATTCATTGTGGAGGATTACATCAAAACGATCTGCCCATTTTGGATCACGATAAAGTTCGATCTCCGCTTTGGTCCCCGTTCCCCCTTGATGCACCACGGTGACTTCGATCTGACCGGACTGTTCAAGTCCCTTTTTGATGATTTGCTTTTGATTATCGTAGTCATGGCAACAGCCGCCAAGGATCAGCAAAGCTCGCACGGGAGTCACCGGATCTTGAGCCAATGCCGATCGAGCGAATATTCCAAGGACTAGGCCTAAAGCTCCTAAGAACCAAACAGCCATCCATCGAGCAATTCGCGATCTTGTAATTGTGGATTCATGCATGTGGGGATATAGGGACATGGGGAGATGGGGGCAGGGATGGGTTGGAGAAAGCGATGAAGTGTCGATACGACCGACTTGGATTGAAAGCCATTTATGCGGGGCGAGTTGCATTTGAAGCACCGCTGGGACGCGTTGGCTGGGGGTACAAACAGCAATCGACCGGGCAGATGTCGTGGCTAGGTCCAAGGATTCCGATCGCTGGACGAGCGGTTCCGGCGGTCAATCGTTCTTCGATGACATCGACAGCCATGGAAACGAAGGCGGGATGTAGCCCCACGGTCGCGGCTCGAACGAAATGAATTCCGAGCTCTTTGGCTTTGGCTTGAGCTTCTTCGTCCAAGTCATAAAGGACCTCCATGTGGTCTGAGACGAATCCGATAGGCTGGACGATGACGCTTTGGATGTTTGAGTCAGCGTGAAGCTGTTCGATGCGGTCGCACACATCGGGTTCGAGCCATGGCTGTTGAGGTGGACCGGAACGACTTTGATAAACGACCTCCCAGTTTTTGTGGCCGAGGGCTTCGCAAACCAATCTAGCGGCTTCGCTGAGCTGCAGGGCATAACGCGAATGGTCCGCCATCGACTTGGGGATGCTGTGCGCCGAGAAGAGAACTTGGGTGTTTGCCCTGAGATTCGGATCGATCTTGGCAAAGGCATCGCGAAGACAATCGGCCTGTGCTTCAATGAATTTCGGATGATTGAAACCCATTCGCGATTTCTCGACCATGGGAGCACCTTGGCCGGCTTGAAGGATCGCCGCAGCGATGTTCTCGCGGTATTGACGGCAACCGCTGTAGCAACTGAACATCGAAGTGAAGAAAGCGATCGCGCGTCGCCGACCATCTTGCTGCATGGTTTGGAGGGTGTTGGTAAGCATGGGGTGCCAGTTGCGGTTGCCCCAGTAGATTGGAAGTTTGATTCCGCGGCGGTCCAGTTCGGCTTGGATTGCAGCGATGAGATCACGGCATTGCTGATTGATCGGGCTGACACCACCGAAATGGTTGTAGTGCTCGGCGACTTCGAGCATCCTTTCACGGGGGACATTTTTGCCTCGGAGCACATTTTCCAAAAATGGCATCACGTCCGCGGGGCCTTCGGGGCCACCGAACGAAACGAAAAGAATCGAATCGATAGGGACTTGGTCCAGAGGGGGTAGGGGACCAAGGGGTGCCGAGGGAGTTGAGGGCAAGACGGTGGGGGATTGTCCGTTGGACATAGGTGAAAGCTTTGTGGTCGGGGGGGAATTTGGTTGACGGCTTTGCTGCCGTCAGGCCGGATGCGAGTGCAAGGTGCTTATTATTTCCGAAACCCCGATTTCGACGAGGCCGAATTAGGGTTGAATTGGACTGAATTCTTATTCCGCTAGCGGTAGCCTGAGGCTGAATCTACAATCGCTTCATGAGTTCGGAGCCAAAGAAACAAAGCCCAGATGCAGCCAGATTGACTCAGGTGGATCCACGGGTGTTGGAGCCACGGGCTGATTCGTTGAATCATCCTACTTTGGAGGATCCCTCAGTGGCTAGCGACAATACCCCTGCAGTCCAGGCTAGCGGGGTTGTTGATTCGGGCTCCGAAGCGATCGAGCATGGCAAGCGATGGTTGATGGATTTCTTTCCAAACTTAAGGGATGCGGGTTTGCGTTGGTCGCAGGACGACGCAGGCTCACTGGCAGCCAGTGTTGCCTATTATCTGGCCCTTTCTTTGTTCCCGATGTTCCTGCTGTTATTTTCAGGTTTGGGAATATTCCTTCGGTACACGCGATCTGGCTTTGACATTCAGCAGCAGATCCTTCAGACCGTCGAGGACAAAACGTCGCCTGAGGTACGAGCCCAATTCGATCAGGTGCTGGATCATTTGACCAGTCAGTCGCTTGTCGGAGGACCCACTGGATTGCTGGCTGCGATCTTGGCTGCGATTGGAGTATTTGCGCAGATCGATCGAGGATTTGACAAGATCTTTCGGATAGCCCCTCAGAAAGATGCTTCGCTGTTCAGGACCGTAATACGGGTCCTTAGACAACGTTTCTCGGCATTCCTGATGCTTTTGTCTTTAGGAGGCCTGTTGGTAGTTTTGTTTTTCGTAAGCATGGGGGTCTCTCAAGTTCGATCGCTTACGAGTCAGAAACTACCGAGTGTGACCCAATTGTTCAGCATGTTTGATCTGGTGACAACGATTGGGGTCAACGCGATGTTGTTCATGCTCATGTACCGGATTCTGCCCAAGCGACCGGTTTGCTGGATCGATGCGCTGCGGGGTGGACTGCTCGCAGCGGTGATCTGGGAGGTCGGCCGTGGGCTCCTGGGGGCTGTGTTTATTGGGATGCGTTACACCAGTGCGTATGGTGCGATCGGGTCTTTCATCGCACTGCTGCTTTGGTGTTACTACGGCATCTCGATTTTGTTCTATGGGGCCGAGTACGTCCAAGTCCTAGAGATGCGCCGGGCTGAGAAATTGGCTCAGCAGGGGACTACCGAGCCCGGGTCGGCAGTGGTCATCACCGCCCCGACCGATTCGATGCGCAAAGAGGGGTTTGAGGAAACCGCCAAGACCAAACCTCGGCGAGTGGTTTAGCGTCGAGTCGACTTGGTGCGACGCAATTTCCAACCAAAAAGGCTCGTGGCACTGAATGCCAACAGCAAACTTGCCGGCTCCGGAACCGCAGTGTGAGTCCTAGCGATAGAAATGAAATGATTGTCTACCTGATCTGAAAGGACCCCTTGGGAAGTTGAACCGTTGGAATTCGCAAAAAAAGTTGATTGGACTACCGCCCCAGGGGAAATACCTGTTGGCAGAGTATAGCGGAGGAAAAACAGAGTGGAGGAGTTTCCTCCAATTGGTGATCCGAGATCGATCACGTTTGAAAGCTTCATCCCGCCTCCCGCTACGATGTCATTTACGAAATCGTTTGGCGTGAAATTTGAATAATTGACGTTGTCTTTCGACC